>NZ_JBFUKY010000008.1:0-239314 GCF_056400625.1 Allobosea sp. P5_A5 | reverse complement strand
GGGCGCCGAGCAGCTGCTCGGCCAGGGCGACATGCTCTACATGGCCGGCGGCGGGCGCATCACCCGCGTCCACGGCCCCTTCGTCTCCGATGGAGAGGTCGAGAAGGTCGTCGCCCATCTGAAGACGCAAGGCCGCCCCCAGTACCTCGACGCCGTCACCTCCGACGAGGAGGACGCCGGCGAGGAGGCCGAGGACGGCGCCGTTTTCGACAAATCCGCCATGGGCTCGGTCGATTCAGACGACCCCTACGAGCAGGCCGTGGCTGTCGTGCTGCGCGACAAGAAGGCCTCGACCTCCTACATCCAGCGCCGCCTCCAGATCGGCTACAACCGCGCCGCATCCATCATGGAACGCATGGAACACGAAGGCATCGTCGGACCCGCAAACCACGCCGGGAAAAGAGAAATCTTGGTCGAGACGCAAGGCCATGGCGGCGAGGATTGAGCGCATCCGCTGCGGTCTGGTCGTCGCAGGGCCTTGTCCGCGACCATCTTGGTCCTCAAATTGCCACCGGGATGCTGCAACCTCGATCGTCTGGCGAACGTTAGGTTCAAGGTTTGGATCGCATTTCGCAGCAGCGTCCGGCCGCACGAGGACCGCGGCACAAAGGTGGAGCAGGCTTGCTCATGAAGAAGTTCCCAGTCATTCGGGCATCGGTTCTGACGCTGGCCATCGCGGCCTTCGGTCTGTCGGCTGATGGCGCGAAGGCCCAGCCGCTGCAGATCCAGCCGCCGGTTCAAGCCAAGCCCGCCGCCAAAACGGCCGCGCCGCGTCGCATTCCGATGCCGCCGGCACGTCCGGCCGATCTCGGACATCCCCGCACGGCGATGAACGACGCGCCTGTCGTCGAGCCAGCGAGCACCACCACGGCGCCGGCGGTACGCGCCGTCGCTGAACCTGCAAAGCCTGAGGTCAAACAAGCAGCCGCGCCCGCCAAGTCCAAGATGCCGCTGCCGGCCACGCAGGAAGAGGCGATCGAACGCCTTAACACCTATCTCAACAGCTTCACCAGCCTGCAGGGCAACTTCATCCAGTTCGCCGCCAACGGAAAACGCCTCGAAGGCCGGATCTATATCCAGCGCCCCGGCAAGATGCGCTTCGAATACGACCCGCCGGCCACGACCGAGATCATCGCCGATGGCAACTCGGTCGCGGTGCGCGATACGCGTCTGGCGACGCAGGACATTTATTCCATCGGCCAGACGCCGCTGAAATTCCTGGTGCGCGAGAAGATGGACCTCAGCCGCGAAGGCACCATTACCGGCGCCAGCGTCGATAACGGCGTCCTCTCGGTCCGGCTGGAAGACCGCACGACCCTGGGCGGGACCTCCAAGATCACGCTGAAATTCGATCTCGCGAACAACGAGCTGAAGCAATGGGTCGTCGTCGATCCGCAGGGCTACCAGACCTCTGTCGCGCTCTATGATCTCGATACCCAGCGCCGGCCCGATCCCAAGAATTTCGTGATCGACTACCAGCGCAAGCTCTGAGCGGCCAGGCGCCGAAGACGCTTGCATTTCCGGCGCATGCGAACCAGTTTCCGGCCGCCCTCATGCCGGAAGCTTAGCCTTGCAACTCACCGTGACCAGCTGGAACATCAATTCCGTCCGCCTGCGCATCGGCATGGTCGGCGATTTCCTGACGCGTTATGCCCCGGACATTCTCTGCCTGCAGGAAACCAAGACGCCGGACGAGCAGTTTCCGGCCAAGGCCTTCCATCAGCTCGGCTATGTCCATCACGCCTTCATCGGTCAGAAGGGCTATAACGGCGTCGCCATCCTCTCGAAGCTGCCTTTCAGCGAGAAGGAGGCGATGTCGATGTGCGGGCGCAACGATGCCCGCCACATGACCGTGACGCTGGATGCCGCAGCAGGTCCGGCAGCCGGCATCGCCATCCATAATTTCTATATTCCGGCGGGCGGCGACATCCCCGATCCCGAGAAGAACGTCAAATTCGCCCATAAGCTCGCCTTCCTCGACGAGATCGGCGTCTGGGGCCTCACCAAGAAGCCGACGGACCGGCCCGCCATCCTGCTCGGGGACCTCAACATCGCGCCTTATGAGCACGACGTCTGGAGCCACAAACAGCTGCTCGACGTCGTCAGCCACACCCCCCTCGAGACGACGACGCTGGAAAAGCTGCGCTCCGAGCTGGGCTGGACCGACGCCGCCCGCACGCTGCGGCCGGAGCCGGAGAAGCTCTATTCCTGGTGGAGCTATCGCGCCCAGGATTGGGAAGCCTCCAATCGCGGGCGGCGCCTCGACCATATCTGGCTCTCGGACGGGCTCAAACCCACCTTGCGCGACCTGACCTTCCTGCGTGAGGCGCGCGGCTGGGAGCGACCTTCGGACCATGTACCCGTCACGGTGACGCTGGACCTCTGATCGACGAAGAGCTGGACCTATGCCGCGTCTGGCCCTCCGCCATGCCGGTGTGGCCTTACGGCCCGCACCCCGGCATGGTAGGCCTGCCCGGATTTTCCGGCGATCCAGACCGTGCAGCCAGCTCTCCCCACCTCGCTATCGTTGCGCGACGCGCTGCTGACCCTTGCGGTCATGATCGTGTGGGGTACGAACTTTGTCGTGATCCATATCGGGATCGAGCATTTCCCGCCGCTGCTCTTCGCCGCCCTGCGCTTCACCTTCGCGCTGCTCCCGGCAGTGTTCGTCCTCAAGCGCCCGGCCGTGCCCTGGAGCAGGCTTGCCGCCTATGGCTTGTTCATCGGCGCCGGTCAGTTCGGCCTGCTGTTCTTCGCCATCAAGGGCTTCATCGCGCCCGGCCTGGCCTCGCTGGTGGTGCAGTCGCAGCCGTTTTTCACAATCCTGCTGGCGGCGGCGATTACGCATGAACGCGTGCAGGCCTTCCAAATTGCGGGCCTCGCGCTGGCGGCCATCGGCATCGGCGTCATCCTCTGGCACACCGACGGGTCGACAACGCCACTCGGTATCGTCCTGGTGCTCGGCGCCGCCTTGTGCTGGGCGGCCGGCAATATCGTCGCGCGCAGCACCCCCAAGGTCGACATGCTCGCCTATGTCGTCTGGACCAGCCTGTTCGCGGTCCCGCCCCTGATCGTCCTGTCCTATCTGATCGAAGGCTGGCCGGCGGCTCGCGACAGCCTTGCCCACGCGCCCGCCATCGCCTGGGCCGCCGCGATCTGGCAGGCGGTCGGCAATGTCATGTTTGGCTATGCGGTCTGGGGCTGGCTCCTGTCGCGTTATGCGGCCGCTACCGTCGCGCCGACGGCGCTGCTGGTCCCGATCTTCGGCATGGGCGCGGCCGCGATCTGGCTGGGCGAACCCTTGCCGGGCTGGAAGTTCGTCGCTGCCGGGCTCGTGATGTCGGGCCTTGCCATCAATGTGTTGTGGCCGCGTTTCGCCGCAATCCGTGCCGCAAGGCACCCGCCCGCCTCCTGATCAGACGGAACGCTTCCGGTCGATCGCGATCAGCGCATCCTGAACGCCGACGAGTTCGCCAACGAAACCCCGCAGCCGATCCCCGATCGCGGTGGCGATGGCTTCCGCCGACGCCGGCGATTCGCCCAACACCCGCCGCATCACGCTGCGCGGCAGGCGCATCACCTGCGTCGGCTCGCGTGCGATCGCCGTGACCTGCCGGGGCACAGAGGTGAACAAAGCCAGTTCGCCGACAAGCGCGCCGGGGCCGACGATCTCGCTGGCCGGACCACCATCGTCCCCCGTGGCCAGAGCCAGCGCCCCGGACACCACCAGCACCGCACCATCCGAGGGCTCGCCGACGCGAAACAGCACATCGCCTGCGCGCAGGACCCGGCTTTCCGCCGCGAAGGCGAGCAGCCGCAGCGCGTCCCGATCCATGAGGCTCAGCAAGGGCTGCCGGGCTAGAAGCGCCATGTCGTCGTCGAGCGACATCCGGTCAGGGATTCAGCTGGTAACCGCCGGCGTCCGTCACCAGCAGCCGGGCATGCCCTGGATCAGGCTCGATCTTCTGACGCAGCCGATAGATATGCGTTTCGAGGGTATGGGTGGTCACCTGGCTGTTATAGCCCCAGACCTCCTGCAGCAGAACCTCGCGGGCGATGGGCTTGCGGCCGGCCCGATACAGAAAGCGCAGGATCGCCGTCTCCTTCTCGGTGAGTTTGGTCTTGGAGCCCTTGTCGCTGACCAGAAGCTTCGACCCGGGATGGAACGTATAGGGGCCGACCTGAAAAATGGCGTCCTCGCTCGCCTCGTATTGCCGCAGATGCGCACGAATGCGCGCCAGCAGCACCGCGAACTTGAACGGCTTAACGACATAGTCATTGGCGCCGGATTCGAGCCCCAGCACCGTATCGGCATCGGAGCCCTGCCCCGTCAGCATCACGACAGGGCTCTTGAAGCCGCCCTTGCGCATCGCCTTGACGGCCTCGCGCCCGTCCATGTCCGGCAGGCCGACATCCATGATGACGAGATCGATACGCTCGGTCTGCGAGATCTTGATCGCACCCGAGGCGTCGCCAGCGGTCGACAAGCGGAATTCATCGTAAAGCGCCAGCTGCTCGGCCAGCGCATCGCGCAAAGTCTGGTCGTCATCGACCAGAAGGATATGATGGACGACGGACATCGGCTGTTCGCTCGAACGCTGGGAGAGGGCAACATGAGGCCGCTGAGTCGTCATCGCAAGTCACGCGAGCTGCAATCCCCTTGAAAAACCACAGGAACGGCGCCTCGGGCAGAACCCGAACACTCTCTTCATTGCGGGTTTTCGCCTCAGTGCATGACCGTCGCAAGGGCTTCATCGTCGCCGGGACGGCCGTGTTCCCCTGCGCGCTCGGTCGCTCCGGCATCCGCGCGGACAAGCGCGAAGGCGATGGCGGCACTCCGCGAAGCGACCTGCCGCTGCGCCGCGTGTTCTATCGCGCCGACCGCCTTCCGCGTCCGCGCAGCCTTCTGCCCACCCGGCGCATCGGCCCCCGCGACGCCTGGTGCGACGATCTCCAGGACCGACGCTACAACCGCCTGATCGATCGCCCGCCCGGCGAAGCGGAGGAGCGGCTTCAGCGCGAAGACCCTCTTTACGATGTCATCGTCGAGCTCGGCTGGAACGACAGGCCCGTGAGGCGAGGGCGCGGCAGCGCCATCTTCTGGCACCTTGCCCGCCCTGGCTTCACGCCCACCGCAGGGTGCGTCGCGGTCCAGGGCCATGTCTTCGCCAAAGTACTGCCCCGGCTCGCCCGCCATTGCGTCATACGGGTGCGCTGACCTCGGCTCCGCGCGCTCCGAAGATCGCGCTGCCGACGCGCACATGCGTCGCGCCAAGCTGGATTGCCGCCTCGTAATCGGCGCTCATGCCGATCGACAAGCCCTTGAGCCCATGGCGCGCCGCCATCTTCGCCAGCAGGCCGAAATGCGGGGAAGGGGGCTCATCGGCCGGCGGGATGCACATCAGCCCGTCGATCGTCAGCCCATGGACGTCGCGACAGCGCGTGATGAAGGCGTCGAGATCGCCGGGCAGGATGCCGCCCTTCTGCGGCTCCTCGCCGGTGTTGACCTGAACGAACAGGCGCGGCGACCGGCCCGCACGCGTGATCTCGCGCGCCAGCTCCTTCGCCAGACTTTCGCGATCGAGCGACTGGATGACGTCGAACAGCTCGACAGCCTCCCGTGCCTTGTTCGACTGCAAAGGCCCGATCATGTGCAGCTCGGCATCGGGAAAGCGCTCCTTCAGCGCCGGCCACTTGGCTTTCGCTTCCTGAACATAGTTTTCGCCGAAGACGCGCTGACCGGCCTTGAGCACCTCCGCGATCTGCTCGGCCGGCTTGGTCTTGGACACCGCGATCAGCGTGACGCTGTCCGGCTTGCGGCCGAAATCCTGCGCAGCCCGCTTCACGGAAGCCCGCACCGTCTCCAGACGTTTTACCGTATCGCTCATCACAAACCCTCTCGGCCCCGGGCGCCGTTGACCGCGTGCGCGCAATGGTGTCCTAGAACAAGATGTGGAAAACCGGCATCCGGTTTCTCACATATGGCTCCTGCGCCGGTGCATCCGAGGCCGGCAGACACTCAAGAATGCCCTGAAGCGATGGCCGTCGAACGCTACAATCCCAAAGAGTCCGAGCCGAAATGGCGCGCCGTCTGGGAGGAGCGCAAGCTCTTCGAGACGCGCAACGACGATCCGCGGCCGAGCTACTACGTCCTCGAGATGTTCCCCTATCCTTCGGGACGCATCCATATGGGCCATGTCCGTAATTATGCGATGGGCGATGTCGTCGCTCGCTACAAGCGCGCCAAGGGCTTCGCGGTTCTGCATCCGATGGGCTGGGACGCCTTCGGCCTGCCGGCGGAAAATGCCGCAAAGCAGAAGAAGGTTCATCCTCGCGAATGGACTTACGAGAACATCGCGATGATGCGCAAACAGCTCAAGTCGATGGGCTTGTCGCTCGACTGGAGCCGCGAGCTCGCCACCTGCGACCCGAGCTATTACCGCCACCAGCAGAAGATGTTCCTGGACTTCCTCAAGGCGGGCCTGGTCGACCGCAAGACCGCCAAGGTCAACTGGGATCCTGTCGACGAGACCGTTCTGGCCAACGAGCAGGTCATCGACGGGCGCGGCTGGCGCTCGGGCGCCCCGGTCGAAATCCGCGAGCTGACGCAGTGGTTTTTCAAGATCACCGATTTCGGCCAGGAACTGCATGACGCGCTCGAAGGCTTGACCCGCTGGCCCGACAAGGTCCGGCTGATGCAGAAGAATTGGATCGGTCGATCCGAAGGACTGCTGGTTCGTTTCGCCATCGAATCGAACGCCGCTGAGCAGCATGAGGTCGAGGTCTATACGACGCGACCCGATACCCTGTTCGGCGCAAAATTCGTAGCGGTCGCACCCGATCACCCGATTGCCAAGGCCGTGGCCGCAAACAACGCCGCGCTGCAGAGCTTCATCGAGGATTGCAAGCGCACAGGCACGGCGCAGGAGGCGATCGACAAGGCTGAGAAGCTCGGCTTCGACACCGGGCTGCGGGCCGTGCATCCGCTCGACCCGAGCTGGACGCTGCCGGTCTACGTCGCGAATTTCGTGCTGATGGAATACGGCACCGGCGCTATTTTCGGTTGCCCCGCTCACGACCAGCGCGACCTCGACTTCGTCAACAAATATGGCCTTGGCAATACGCCTGTCGTCGCGCCGGAAGGCACCGATCCGGCAACCTTCGTCATCACCGACACCGCCTATGACGGCGATGGCCGCATGATCAATTCGCGTTTCCTCGATGGACTGACCATTTCGGAAGCGAAAGAGGAGGTTGCCCGTCGCCTCGAAGGCGAAACGCGCGGCAATCGGCCGGTCGGCCAACGCAAGGTCAATTTTCGCCTGCGCGACTGGGGCATTTCACGGCAGCGCTATTGGGGTTGCCCAATCCCGGTTATTCATTGTTCCGCCTGCGGAACGGTACCAGTGCCCGATGCCGAACTTCCGGTGCAGCTGCCTGACGACGTCTCCTTCGACAAGCCCGGTAATCCGCTCGACCATCATCCGAGCTGGAAGCATGTCGCCTGCCCACAATGCGGTGGGGATGCGCGCCGCGAAACGGACACGATGGACACCTTCGTCGATTCGTCGTGGTATTTCGCGCGTTTCACCGATCCATGGCGCACCGAAAGCCCGACCGACCGTAAAGCCGTCGACCGCTTCCTGCCGGTGGACCAATATATCGGCGGTGTCGAGCACGCGATCCTGCATCTGCTTTATTCGCGTTTCTTCACCCGCGCGATGAAGAAAACCGGGCATGCCGGTCTCGACGAGCCGTTTGCCGGCATGTTCACGCAGGGCATGGTCGTGCACGAGACCTATCGCAACGCCAACGGCGACTGGGTCGAACCCGGCAATGTCCGCATCGAAGTCGCCGGCGCCGACCGCAAGGGTTTTGATGTCGAAACCGGCGCCCCGATCGAGATCGGCCCGATCGAGAAGATGTCGAAGTCGAAGAAGAATGTCGTCGACCCCGACGATATCATCGCGTCCTATGGCGCCGATACCGCTCGCTGGTTCATGCTGTCGGACTCGCCCCCGGATCGCGATGTGATCTGGACCGATGAGGGCGTGCAGGGCGCGGCCCGTTTCGTCCAGCGCCTCTGGCGGCTGGTCGGTGAAATCTCCGAACGGTCCCGTGCCGACGCCGCGCTACCCGAGCGGTTCGGCGACGCGGCCCTGATCCTCCGCAAGGCGAGCCACCGCGCTCTCGACGCCGTCGGGGCCGACATTGAGCGCCTCGCCTTCAACCGCTGCATCGCTCATGTCTACACGTTGACGAACGCGATTGGTAAGACGCTGGACGCTGCTGCCGAGACGCCGGATCTCGACCCGGATACGGCTTACGCACTGCGCGAAGCCGCCCGGATCGTGGTTCAACTGGTGGCGCCGATGATGCCTCACCTAGCCGAGGAATGCTGGCAGGCGCTGGGTGAACCCGGGCTTATCGGCGAGTCACATTGGCCCGAGACCGAGGCGACACTGCTGAAGGACGACACCATCGTCCTGCCGGTGCAGATCAACGGCAAGAAGCGCGCGGAGGTGACTGTCCCGGCCGATGCCGATACGGTGGCGGTTGAGGCTGCGGTTCGCGGCCATGAGGCGGTCGAACGCGCTCTCGAAGGCCGTCCGATCCGCAAGATCATCGTGGTTCCCGGGAGAATCGTGAATGTCGTCGTCTGAGATCCCCGCCCCGGCCGCTTCCCTGAACCGGCGCCGCCTCGCATGGGTCACCGCGTTGGGCATTGCCGCGCTGGCCGGCGGGTGTTTCCGACCGCTCTATGCGGAAAGCACGGCCAGCACCGTCGGTGGCAGCGTTCGTTCGGCTCTGCGTGCCATCGAGTTTCCCGAGATCAAGGGGCTTGTCGGCCATTACCTTCGCAACGAGCTGGTCTTCGAATTCGACGGTGGCAACGAGCCTGACGCCGTCAGGACGATGCGCTTCGAAACGACCTTGGCCGACTCCGTCGAGGTCGTTTCTGTCGATTACGCCAATGGCCGCGCCGATTCGGCCGTGCTCAACCTCACCGCCACCTGGAAAGTGACCCGTATCGGCAGTGGCGAGGTCGTTTCGTCCGGCACGAATTCGGTACGCGAACCCTATGAGCGTTCATCGCAACGATTTGCCGTCGTTCGCGCCGCGCGCGATGCACAGATCCGTGGCGCCAAGAATCTGGCGAGCCTGATCCGAGGCCAGATTTCAGCCGACCTGACGCGCTGAGATCATGGTCGCGATCAAAGCGCATGAGGCGGAACGGGCGCTCATGCGCCTCGACCCAGCCTGGCGCCTGATCCTGTTCTATGGACCCGACGCCGGCCTGGTTTCCGAACGAGCCTCCACGCTGGCCCGCATGAGCATCGACGATCCCAATGATGCCTTCCAGCTGATCCGCATGGATGGAGATGCGGTCGCCGCAGATCCGCTTCGGCTGGTCGATGAGGCCAATACCATCGGCCTGTTCGGCGGACGGCGGGCGATCCGGGTCTCGCAGACGGGGAAGCCGCTTCTGGCCGCGGTCGAGCCGTTGTTGTCGACCCCCTCGCAGGACGCGCTTGTGGTGATCGAAGCCGGCGACCTGCAGCGGACCAATCCTCTCCGCACCGCCTGCGAACGTGCCAAATCGGCGCTGGTCGTACCATGCTACGGCGATGCCGCGCGTGATCTCGGTTCGATCATCGACGAGATGGTTCGGGCGGCCGGAAAGGCGATCGACCGCAATGCTCGCGAGCATCTGGCCGGCCTCCTGGGCGGCGATCGGCAGACCTCGCGCCGTGAGCTGGAAAAGCTACTGCTCTATGTCGGCAACGACTCGGCCATAACCGAAGAGCATGTCGATGCGGTCGTCGGCGACACCGCTCAACGCGAGCAGGCGATGCTGGTTGATGCTGTCTTCTCCGGGAAACTGCCCGTCCTTGATCTCGCGCAAGCCAAGCTCAGCAGCGAAGGGCTCGATCCAGGCGTCATGCTCGGTGCGGTACTGCGTCAGGCGCTGGTCTTGCTGAAGGCGCGCCAGAGCATGGAAGCGGGACGCGGCATTAAGGATGTCGTCGGCACGATGCGCCTGCCCTATCCCCGCATCGCCACGACGGAAGCCGCGTTGACGGCCTGGACAAGTGCCAAATTGACAGAAGCGGTCAACCTGCTCGGCCATGCGGTTCTGACGACGCGCCAGAACAGCGAGACGGGTCGCGCCAGTGCGACCCGAGCCTTGTGGACGCTGGCACGGCTGGCGCGCAGCGGCCGCGCCGATTGATCAGCTTTTCAGTCGGCGACAAAGGGCGTCGAGTTGATCGAGAGTTTTATAGCCGATACGGACCTCGCCGCTCCCGTTGGAGCGATGGCCGATCGTCACGGACAGGCCGAGGGCTTCCTCCAGCGCCTTTTCGAGCGCCCGAGTATCGGCATCCTTTTCCGCCCTAGGCTTGGACGGAGCCAGGGCCGACTTTGTCTCTCCACGCGATTCGACCTGAACGATCCGCTCGATGTCGCGGACACTGAGGCCCTCATCGACGATCTTACGGGCCATCAGTTCCGGATCCGAAACTGAAAGAAGGGCGCGGGCATGGCCGGCCGAGACCGCCCCCTCGCTGACCATTCTGCGCACGGGTTCGGGGAGCTTGGACAGACGGAGCGTATTGGCGACGTGGCTGCGGCTCTTGCCGATGACGCGCGCCAGATCGTTTTGCGTATAGCCGAATTCGGCCACGAGTCGCTCGTAGCCTGCCGCCTCCTCGATCGCATTCAAATCGGAACGTTGAACGTTCTCGACGATGGCGATTTCCAGCGCCTCGCGATCGTCCGCCTCGACCAGGATGACGGGCACATCGTGCAACTCGGCGCGCTGTGCAGCCCGCCAGCGCCGCTCACCAGCGATGATTTCGTAAGCGTCCAGCATCCCCGTGATCGAGCGCACGATGATCGGCTGCAGGATACCGCGCTCCTTGACCGAAGCCGTCAGCTCCTCGAGATCGGCTTCCACGAAGCTGCGGCGGGGATTGCGGGCGCTGGGGCGCAAGAATTCGACCGGCACACGGCGTTGTCCCCGCGCGCGTTCGATGGCGCCGATTTCTTCGCCGACATCCCCGATCAGGGCTGCCAAACCGCGACCGAGGCGGGAACGCCCCTGTTCTTCGGCCATTGCCATATCCTCGAATCCTTTAAGCCGCTGCGCGCAATGAGCGTTCGCGCTTGATCACTTCCGATGCGAGCCGCAGATAGGCCTGGGAGCCGGAACAGCGCAAATCGTACAGCAAGGCCGGCTTCCCGTAAGACGGCGCCTCCGATACCCGGACATTGCGTGGAATGACGGTTTCATAGACCTTGTCGCCAAGGAAACTCCGCACATCGGCCATGACCTGGCCAGACAGGTTGTTGCGCGGGTCGAACATCGTCAGCACGACGCCCTGGATCACGAGACGCGGGTTCAGACCGGCTTTCACCTGCTCGACAGTCTTGAGGAGCTGGCTCAAGCCCTCGAGCGCGAAGAACTCGCACTGCAACGGCACAAGCACTGCGTCGGCTGCCGTCATGGCATTGATCGTGATCAGGCTAAGCGAGGGCGGGCAGTCGATCAGGACATAGGTGAGATCCTGACAGCGTTGATCGAAGACCAGTTCGTCGATGGCGTGCTTGAGCCGATGGGCCCGATCCTTCGCCGAAGCGATCTCCAGCTCGACACCGAGAAGGTCGAGTGTCGAAGGGGCGAGGGACAGGCCCGGCACGGCCGTCGGCTGCATCGCCTGTCCAAGCCCGACATCGCCGCACAGCACATCATAGGTGGACGATTTGCGGCTGCGGCGGTCTATGCCCAGCCCCGTCGAAGCGTTGCCCTGCGGATCCAGATCGACAATCAACACCTTCTCGCCGATCGCCGCCAGCGCCGTCCCAAGATTGATCGCAGTCGTCGTCTTGCCCACGCCGCCTTTTTGGTTGGCGAGCGCGATAACCCGCGGTCGGCGCGGCTTCGTCGGAGAAATTGCCTGGGTCATGAATCGGCTCGTCTCTCGGCGGAGCGAACCATCAGGATTCGCGCGGCGTCATCTGTCACGGAGGAAACCGTTGTCGCCTGAATCTTCCAATATCTGGCTGAGTCGGTCAATTCCGCATCTAGATGTTGTCCCTTGGGAAAGAGGCCGAGTGCGCCGTTTCTGAGCAGGTCGTCGCACCAATCCAGCAATTGGGGCAAAGCCGCGAGCGCCCGCGCTGTCACGACATCGACCTTTCCGACAAAGCCGCCGACCGCATCCTCGATGCGGGCCTGATGCACCCGGACGCGCGCGCCCGTAATCCGGACCGCATGGCGCAGGAACGCGCATTTGCGGCTGTTGCTTTCGATGAGGTCGATCTGACCGACGCCGCGCTCCGCCAGACAAATCCCGATGACAAGGCCCGGAAACCCCCCTCCAGATCCAAGATCGAGCCAGCGAAGCCGGTCCGGGGCGAGGGCGAAGATCTGGAGTGAATCGGCGATGTGCCGGGTCCAGACCTCAGTGAGGGTCGTCGAGGAGACTAGGTTCTTGGCCGCTTGCCATCGCTCCAGTTCATTCACAAGGAGCGACAGTCGCGCCTCTGTTTCACGTGAAACAGGCGTCAAGCGTAAAGCGCGATCCCGGTCGGCGTTATCAACAGTCACGAGGCCTCTGTGGATAAAACGCGCGCCTTCCGGGCATGGGCAGCGAGAAGCGTCAGCGCGGCCGGCGTCATTCCCTCGATCCTGCCGGCCTGCGCCAGATCAGCGGGGCGGATTGCCGCGAGCTTCATTTTCAACTCGTTTGAAAGGCCTGAGATACCGTCGAGATCAAGCGCGCTCGGCACTTTCAGCGATTGATCCCGCTGGTAGGACTGGATTTCTGCCGCCTGGCGATCGAGATAGACCGAATAGATCGCGTCGGCTGTCACCCGTCCGACGACAGATGCGGAAAAGCAACCCAGCTCCGGCCAAATCACGGCGAGGCGCTCGAAAGACACGTCGGGATGCGAAAGAATCTGGTAGCCAGAGCGTCTCACACCATCTCGATTGAGCTGAAGCCCAAACCCTTCCGCTTCTTGAGGGGTCAGCTTCAACGCCTGAAGCGTCGACCGAAGTCTTTCGATTTCCGCCTGCCGCTCGTCGAATGCCAGCGCGCGCGCTGAGCCCACAACTCCAAGATCGCGGCCTAGGCGCGTCAAACGTTCATCGGCATTGTCGACCCGCAGCGAAAGCCGGAACTCGGCGCGCGACGTAAACATTCGATACGGCTCCGTAACGCCATGCGTCACGAGATCATCGACGAGCACTCCAAGGTAAGATTGAGAGCGGTCGAAAACGACCTGCTCCGCCCCGCTCGCCGCACGAGCGGCGTTCAGCCCGGCCAGCAGGCCCTGGGCCGCCGCTTCTTCATAACCGGTTGTGCCGTTGATCTGGCCGGCCAGATAGAGCCCGGAAATCGCACGCGTTTCCAGGGTATTGGCAAGCGCGCGCGGATCGACGAAATCGTACTCGATCGCATAACCCGGCTGAAGCATCGCAGTGCGTTCGAGCCCTGGAATGGTCTTCAGCAAGCCCAGCTGAACATCTTCGGGCAACGAGGTCGAGATGCCGTTGGGATAGACCGTATGGTCGTCGAGACCTTCCGGTTCGAGGAAGATCTGATGCCCGTCGCGATCGCCGAAGCGGCCGACCTTATCCTCGATCGAGGGGCAATAGCGTGGGCCGCGACCTTCGATCTGCCCTGAGAACATCGGCGCCCGGTGAAGATTGGCCCGGATCAGGTCATGACCCTTCTGGGTGGTTCGCGTAATCCCACATTGGATCTGCGGGTTGGTGATCGCGGTTGTGAGCGACGAGAACGGCTCCGGAGGTTCATCGCCCGCCTGCATCTCAAGGCCGGCCCAGTCGATCGTGCGCCCGTCCAGCCGCGGCGGCGTCCCGGTTTTCAAGCGCCCGAGCGGAAAGCCGTGTCGCTCCAGCGTCGCAGCAAGGCCGATCGAAGGCGCCTCATCGATACGCCCGGCGGGTATGCGCGTTTCGCCGATATGAATTAGCCCTCTGAGAAAGGTGCCGGTCGTCAGGACAACCGTTCCGGCGCCGAATCGGCGTCCATCCGCAAGGATGACGCCAATGACGCGCCCGCCAGCGATTTCGAGATCGAACGCATCACCCACGACGATCTGAAGGTTTGTCTGCTCGGCCAGCAGGTCTTGCACCGCCTGGCGATAAAGCTTGCGGTCCGCTTGCGCCCGGGGCCCCCGCACGGCAGGGCCTTTGCGCCGGTTGAGCATGCGAAACTGGATCCCGCCCCGGTCGGCAGCGCGCGCCATGATGCCGTCGAGAGCGTCGATCTCGCGCACGAGATGCCCCTTGCCCAGACCGCCGATGGCTGGGTTGCACGACATCGCGCCGATCGTTTCCGGCTTATGGGTTACGAGAGCGGTGCGCGCCCCGAAACGGGCAGCTGCAGCGGCGGCTTCGGTGCCGGCGTGCCCGCCACCGACGACGATGACGTCGTAGGACTGTTCGATCGACATCTGCTGTGGCTAGCGAAGCCTGCCCATAGCGTCAATCGCGATGACGAGCGGATCTGCTCACTTGCCGATACAGAAGCCCGCGAATAGCTGGTCGAGCACGTCCTCCACACCGACACGCCCAACCAAGCGCTCAAGCGCGAGGGTCGCTTGCCGAATGTCTTCCGCTATCAGTTCGCTTTGCCCGTGGCCGGCTTGAACAGAACGCTCCAATGCCGCGATCGCGGCCTCGACCGCTTGCCGGTGGCGTTCTCTGGTCAACAGCGCCGGCTCGGCAGGCCGGTCTGCCTGAAGCCGCGCCTGGATCGCAGCGAGCAGCGTCGATAAACCCTCTCCCGTCGTGACAGAGATACGAAGTTCGTCCGAAGACGCATCTCCACTGAGATCGGCCTTGGTCGCGATTGCGATAACGTTGGTGGATGTCGACGAACGATACGGGGGCGAATCGATCGCGCGAAGCGCCAGCACGAGATCGGCGCGCTCTGCGATCGCGCGGGCCCGTCTGACACCTTCGGCCTCGATCGGGTCGGTGCTGTCCCTAAGGCCAGCTGTGTCGACAAGGGTGACGGGCAGGCCGTTCAGATCGAGCCGAACCTCGATGGCATCGCGGGTCGTTCCAGCAATCGGTGAAACAATGGCGACATCCCTTTGCGCGAGCACATTGAGCAAACTCGATTTGCCGGCATTGGGCGGGCCGGTCAGTGCGACGACGAAGCCTTCCCGAACGCGTTCTCCTGTAGCGAAACTCCCGAGCGCCTGACGCAGGGAAGCCAGAACGCTTGCAGCCAAAGACAGAGCCTGGTCGACGAGAGGGCCACCGACATCTCCCTCATCGGAAAAATCCAGCTCAGCGGCGAGGAGGGAAGCCGCTTCCAGCAGCTGCGCGCGCCATTGAGCGACAAGGAGCCCAAGCGCTCCTTCCATTTGCCGAAGCGCCTGCTTGCGCTGCCATTCCGTCTCCGAATCGATCAGATCGGACAAGCCCTCGACGGCTGCGAGGTCGAGCTTTCCGGCCTCAAAAGCCTGCCTTGTAAATTCGCCGGGCTCGGCCAGTCGCACATCGGGCAGGCCCGTCAGACGGGCCAGCATGGCAGCCAGCACCGCCTGTGAGCCGTGAATATGGAATTCGGCGACATCCTCTCCGGTAAAGCTGGCAGGCCCTGGGAAGAACAGAAGCAACCCCCGGTCGATCGGCTCGCCATCGGCCGCACGAAACGTCGTGAGAATAGCAAGACGTGGCTGGGGGACACGGCCAGCAATCGTTTCGACGGCGAATCGTGTCGCAGGTCCTGAAAGCCGCAGGACGGCGACGCCCGCACGGCCTGGCCCAGATGAGAGGGCAACGATCGTCGGTTGGCGAGGCGTCATGAGAGCGGTTTTGGCGGAAACGGGCGGCGACGACAAGTCAGACCGCCCTCGGTTCCAACGATCAACTGCGGTGGTCATACCAAGTATGACTCAGTCAACCGGCCATACCTGCACTAAAATCGGAGTGGGGCAGGGCAGTCCGTTCCGGAGCCGAATCGGACGATTGTACGAGCGCCGTCATCTCAGCAAAAAGCCGCCGCTTCTGCATCGAGCAGAAGCGGCGGCTTTTAAGGTCGAACTGTCCGATGCTCAGGTGTTCATCGAGTCGAAGAATTCGGAGTTCTGTTTGGTCTGGCGCAGCTTATCGATCAGGAACTCGACCGCGTCTTGCGGGCCCATCGGGTTCAGGATGCGGCGCAGCACATAGGTCTTCTGCAGATCCGACTTCGGCGTGATGAGCTCTTCCTTGCGAGTACCCGATTTGAGGATATCGATCGCCGGGAAGATACGTTTGTCCGCAACTTTGCGGTCCAGCACGATCTCGGAGTTACCCGTGCCCTTGAACTCCTCGAAAATGACCTCGTCCATGCGCGAGCCGGTATCGATCAGTGCGGTCGCGACGATCGTCAGCGAGCCACCCTCTTCGATGTTGCGGGCGGCACCGAAGAAGCGCTTCGGGCGTTGCAGCGCGTTGGCGTCGACACCGCCGGTCAGCACCTTGCCGGAGGAGGGAACGACCGTGTTGTAGGCGCGGCCGAGGCGCGTGATCGAATCCAGCAGAATCACGACGTCGCGGCCGTGCTCGACCAGCCGCTTGGCCTTCTCGATCACCATTTCCGCGACCTGAACGTGACGCGACGCCGGCTCGTCGAAGGTCGACGACACCACTTCGCCCTTCACGGAGCGCTGCATGTCGGTGACTTCTTCCGGCCGCTCGTCGATGAGGAGCACGATCAGATAGCACTCGGGATGATTGGTGCTGATCGACTGCGCGATGTTCTGCAACAGCACGGTCTTGCCGGTCCGGGGCGGCGCGACGATCAGCGCGCGCTGGCCCTTACCGATGGGCGAGACGATGTCGATGACCCGCGGCGAGAAATCCTTCTTCGTCGGATCCTGCACCTCGAGCTTCAAACGCTGGTCCGGATAAAGCGGTGTCAGATTGTCGAAGTGGATCTTGTGCTTGATCTTCTCCGGATCCTCGAAGTTGATCGTATTGACCTTCAGCAGCGCGAAATAGCGCTCGCCGTCCTTCGGACCGCGGATCGGCCCCTCGACGGTATCGCCGGTGCGCAGGCTGAACTTCCGGATTTGGGTGGGCGAGACATAGATGTCGTCCGGCCCGGGGAGATAATTGGAATCGGAGGAACGCAGGAAGCCGAAGCCATCCTGCAGAACCTCGACGACGCCCTCTCCGATAATCTCGGTTTCGCGCGCGGCGAGTTGTTTCAGGATCGCGAACATCAGCTCCTGCTTGCGCATGGTGCTGGCGTTCTCGACCTCGACTTCTTCGGCAACCGACAGCAATTCGGTCGGCGATTTGCTCTTGAGCTCTTGGAGCTTAATTTCCCGCATGGGGCACCCGGATCGTCATGCCCTGCGATGGCAGGGATGGGATTGTACTGGAAGGATCGACCGCCCGAAGGCCCCGTGCGAGATTTTTCGCACCCGAGCGACTGCGATGCAGCCTGCTCTCACTGATCGATGACAGGAAGGACGCTGGAGAAGCGCGCAGTCCTGATAGCCCAGATCGCAACCCCGCTCAAGCGAAAACGCGGCAGGCTTCAGAACGGTTTCACGATGACGAGGATCACGATGCCGAGCATCAGCACGGCCGGCACCTCGTTCATGATCCTGTAGGTTCGTGCGGACTTGTCGTTGCGATCCTCGGCGAAGGCACGCACGCGACCGGCGAGATACCCGTGAACGCCGGACAGGAGGATGACGAGCAGAATCTTGGCATGGAGCCACCCGCCCTTGAAGGCGAAGGCGGACCAGGCGAGGTACAGCCCCAGCACCCAGGTCACGATCATGGCGGGGTTCATGATGCCCTTGAGCAGCCGGCGCTCCATCAGCTTGAACGTCTCCGACTGGATCGACCCCCGCTGAGCCTCCGCATGATAAACCATCAGCCGTGGCAGATAGAGCATCCCGGCCATCCAGGAGATGACGGCGAGAACGTGAAACGCCTTGATCCATTCGTACATGATTGAGCCTCAGCCTCTTATCGTCTTGAGCAAGCGCTCGACATGCGCAATCGGCGTATCCGGCAGAATGCCATGGCCGAGATTAAAGACGAAAGGCTTGGCGGCGAAGGCCGCAAGGATGGCTTGCGTCTCGCGCTCCAGCTCCGGCCCGCCAGCGCGCAGGATTTGCGGGTCGAGATGGCCCTGGACCGGCACCAGAGTCTGGATATCGGCGACGGCAAATGAGCGATCGATATCGGTTTCCAAACCGACCGCATCGACGCCGGTCTGCCGCACGTAATCGGGGATAAGCCGGCCGGCCCCTCGCGGAAATCCGATGATCTTCAGTTGCGGATGTGAAGCGCGCACGCCCTCGACAATCCGCCGGGTCGGTAAAATACTCCAGCGCTGAAAATCCTCGGGCTCGAGCGACCCGGCCCAGCTGTCGAAAATCTGCACGACATCGACGCCCGCGGAGGCCTGGGCGTTGAGATAACGGATCGAGGCCTCGACGATGCGGTCGATGATGGCCTGAAACAGATCGGGGTCGGCGCCGAACAATGTCTTGGCCGGCCCCTGATCGGGGGTCCCGCGCCCGGCGACCATATAGGTCGCAACCGTCCAGGGCGCCCCGCAGAAGCCGATGAAGCCCGTATTGGAGGGCAGGGCGCCGCGTACCCGCGCAACCGTCTCCAGGATCGGCGCAAGCTTGGCATTATCTGCCGCATCGTCGATCTCGGCGAGCCTTTGGCGGGTAGCCACCGGCTCAAGCCGTGGCCCCTCGCCCTCGACGAACCAGAGCTTCTGCCCCAGCGCCTGCGGCACGACGAGAATGTCCGAGAACAGGATCGCGGCATCGAAGCCAAAGCGCCGGATCGGCTGCAGGGTCACTTCGGCAGCCAGCTCCGGATTATAGCACAGCGAGAGAAAACTACCGGCTCGCGCCCTGACCTCGCGATATTCCGGAAGGTATCGGCCCGCCTGGCGCATCAGCCAGACCGGAGGAACCGACTGAGCCTCACCATTCAGCGTGCGAAGAAAACGGGATGATTGGCTCGTCGCCGAGCCCAAAGGGCGATCCATCCCCAATCCTTTCTCAAAGAGATTCTATTTAAAGATTCTCTTTCTTTGACTCTTGGATAGGTCCGATACCCGGACGCAATCCTATCCACAACCGTTCCACAGCCCATGAGACGACGGGTCGCGCTCGGTTTACCGGCTGGCAGGGGGGTTAAGACTTTATTAACGAATTGGAATCCGGCCCGCGCCGTTTTGGTCGCGGAATGATTCACGTGAAACACTTTCTTTACCATGCACAGCGACGGGCCTGTTGATCGATCGGCGCAGTTATACAGGCGCGGGCTCCGCGGCCGTGAAAACCCGGTTTTGTCCACACCTCTCCCGGGGGGTCGGGATAACTCGATTTCGAAGGCCGCCGGTCGCCATTTCATTTTCACGCTGCATCGGGCTAGAGATCGCAGGACCGTCACCCGTGAGGACGCCGTGGCCCGCAACTATTTTCACCTGCATCTGGTCTCCGACGCGACCGGTGAGACGCTGATCGCCGTCAGCCGTGCCGCTGCCGCCCAATACGAGACAGTCTCGGCGATCGAGCACGTCTATCCGCTGGTGCGCTCGGAGGCACAGCTTGCCCGGGTTCTAGCCGAGATCGAGACCTCGCCCGGCGTCGTCCTCTACACGCTGGTGGAGCCGGAGTGGCAGGAAAAGCTCGAGAACTTCTGCCGAGAGCTGGGCTGCCCTTGCTTGTCGGTGCTGCAGCCGGTTCTCTCGCTGTTCCAGTCCTATCTCGGGCAGGCATCCACGACGAAACCCGGGGCGCAGCACGTCCTCAACACCGAGTATTTCCGTCGCATCGACGCGATGAACTACACCTTGCTGCATGATGACGGGCAGCTCGGCGGCGACCTTGAAAGCGCCGATGTCATCCTCGTCGGCATCAGCCGAACCTCCAAGACGCCGACCTCGATCTACCTTGCCAATCGCGGCATCAAGACCGCCAATATCCCGCTGGTGCCAAGCGTGCCGCTACCGACCGAACTCGACTTGGCCAAGAAGCCCTTGATCGTCGGCTTGGTGGCGAGCCCTGACCGCATCGTGCAAATCCGCCAGAACCGCCTGCTTTCGCTGCGCGCCGATGACGAGACCTCCTATGTCGATCCGGCTTCGGTCGCCGACGAAGTCGCCCAGTCGCGCAGGCTGTGCGCCCGCCGGGGCTGGCCCGTGATCGACGTGACGCGTCGGTCGATCGAGGAGACGGCCGCCTCGATCGTGGACCTGCTTCGCGATCACCGCATGAAGTTCATCGCCACATGAGCGACAGGTCGCTCTGGCTGTCGGACCAGCCGCTGGTCCTGGCCTCTGGCAGCACGATCCGCCGCGATATGCTGGTGGCAGCCGGAATCCCGGTCGAGGTGGTGAGACCGGATGTGGATGAGCGCGCGATCGAACTTCGTCTCCAGGGCGAGGGTGCCTCCGGAGATCGGGTCGCAAGAACTCTGGCAACCGCGAAGGCCGAGGCCGCGTCCCGGCTGCATCCCACGCGCCTCGTTCTTGCAGCCGACCAGACCCTGGTCTGCGAAGGCAGGAGCTTCCACAAGCCCGAGGACCAGGCTCAGGCTCTTGCGCAATTGACCGAGCTGGCCGGCCGCAGTCACACGCTGCACTCGGCCTTCGCCTTGGCGCGCGCCGGCAGGGTGCTCGGCGAAGGGGCGGACGTGGCGACATTGACGATGCACGCCTTTGGTGACGGCTTTCTCGCGCGCTATCTTATGTTAGCGGGCCCCAGCGTCCTGACCAGCGTCGGCGGTTACCAAATCGAGGGCTTGGGCGCCCAGCTCTTCGACCGGGTCGACGGCAACCATTTCACCATCCTCGGCCTGCCGCTTCTTTTGGTGCTGTCCAGCCTGCGGCAGCAGGGCTGCCTCATCCACTAACGGATTTTCCCAATGCGCTGCTTCGTCATCGGACACCCAATCGCCCACTCCCGCTCGCCGATGATCCACCGTGCCTGGCTGCGGCAATACGGGCTGAGCGGCACCTATGATGCGATCGACGTGGCGCCCTCCGATATTCCGGCTTTCATGCAGGGATTGAGGGAGGGGGCCTATACCGGCGGCAACGTCACGCTTCCGCACAAGGAAGCGGTGATACCCTTCGTCGATGAGATCGGCCCGGCCGGGCGAGCGATCGGTGCCGTCAATACGATCTGGCAGGAGGGCGGGCGTTTGATAGCTGATAACACCGACGTGATGGGTTTCATCGGTCATCTCGATGCCAGTGTGCCGGGTTGGCAGGACCGGACGGCGACCGCCCTCGTGCTCGGGGCCGGCGGTGCTGCGAAGGGGATCTGCTACGGACTGATCCAGCGTGGCGTCGAACGGATCATCGTCGTCAATCGCGGGCGAGAGCGCGCCGATGAGCTGGCTGCCGCGCTGGGCAAGTCCATCATCGTGCGCGAATGGCGGGATGCGCCGGGGGCCGTGGCCGAGGCCGATCTGATCGTCAACACCACGGCGCTGGGCATGAACGGACAGCCACAGCTCGATCTCGACCTCTCCCTCATGAAACCGGGCACGATCGTCGACGATATCGTTTATGTGCCGCTCAAGACGGCCTTGCTGATCGAGGCCGAGCAACGCGGCGGCATCGCCGTCGACGGGCTTGGCATGTTGCTGCACCAGGCCGTTCCCGGCTTCGCCCATTGGTTCGGCGTCACGCCGGCGGTCACACCGGCGCTTCGCGCGCCGATAGAAGCGGATATCCTGAGAGTCTGATTCGCCGGATACGGGAAATGACCTTCGTCCTGGGCCTCACGGGCTCGATCGGTATGGGAAAATCGACGACCTCCGGGTTCTTCGTCGATCGCGGCGTGCCGCTGCATGACGCCGACGCGACCGTCCACCGGCTGCATCGCGGCTGGGCGGCGGCGCCGATCGAAGCAGCCTTCCCCGGTACGGTGATCGATGGCGTGGTCGACCGCGCAAGCCTCTCCGTCGCTGTGCTCGGCAAACCCGAGGCGCTGCGCCGGCTGGAAGCAATTATCCACCCGTTGGTGCGCGAGGCGGAGGAGCAGTTCGTGGCCCGCTGCCGCGCAGCCGGCGTTGCGATGGCCGTCATCGATGTGCCGCTTTTGCTGGAGACTGGCGGGCAGGCGCGCTGCGATGCCGTGCTGGTCGTGACGGCACCCGCCGACGTCCAGCGGGAACGCGTTCTCGCGCGGCCCGGCATGACGGTCGAAAGGCTCGAGGCTATTCTCGCCCGGCAGATGCCGGATGCCGAGAAGCGCCGCCTTGCCCATTTCCTTGTGGACACCAGCCGGGGGCTCATGGCCGCGGAGCGGCAGGTCGGGTCTATCCTGACCGCGCTCGCCGGCCGGCCCGGCCATGTCCTGGTAGGACAAGAGGCGTCTACGGCACTTTGAAGCAGGTCTGACATCCGATGCGCGAGATCGTTCTCGATACCGAAACCACCGGGGTGGAGCCGAACAATGGCGACCGCATCGTCGAGATCGGCTGCGTCGAATTGCTCAACCATTGTCCGACGGGCCGGACCTTCCACGTCTACATCAACCCCCAGCGCTCGATGCCGGTGGAAGCCTTCAACGTCCACGGGCTCTCGGAGCAGTTCTTGTCCGACAAGCCGCTCTTTGCGGCGGTGGCAGCCGATTTCATCGATTTCATCGCCGATGCCCGGCTGGTGATCCACAACGCCGCCTTCGATGTCGGCTTCATCAACATGGAATTCGCCAAGCTCGGCCTGCCGCCGATCGCGCAGGCCCGTGTGGTCGATACGCTGTCGATGGCCCGCCGCAAGCATCCGGGCGCGTCCAACAGCCTGGATGCGCTCTGCTCGCGCTATGGCATCGATAACAGCCGCCGCACCCGGCACCGGCACGGCGCCCTGCTCGACTCCGAGATCCTCGCCGAGGTTTATATCGAACTGCTTGGCGGCAAGCAGGCTTCGCTCGGCCTGGGTAGCGATATGTCGGCCGGCCGACCTGGGTCGACCGTTGCGATTCTGGAAAAGCCGCAGCGGGTGCGCCCGTTGGCCCCTAGGCTCGA
This sequence comes from Allobosea sp. P5_A5, assembly GCF_056400625.1. Lineage (NCBI taxonomy): Bacteria > Pseudomonadati > Pseudomonadota > Alphaproteobacteria > Hyphomicrobiales > Alloboseaceae > Allobosea > Allobosea sp. P5_A5. Next base: position 216,255 of record NZ_JBFUKY010000008.1, on the reverse strand, counting down.
CGAGGCCGCGATCCGCGCTCATGAGGCCTTCATCCTCGGTGCGCTCAAGGCGCCGCTCTGGAAGGGTTATCTCGGCATCACCGACGAAGCGGCGCAGTAGCCCTCGAACACGCTGTCATTCCGGGTTCGCGCCTATGGCGCGCCCCGGAATGACAGAGGGATGTGCCCTCAGACGGCCTTGCGGCGCGACAACATGTTCAGGCCTTCGACCAACGCCGAGAACGCCATCGCCGCGTAGACATAGCCCTTCGGCACATGCACGCCGAAGCCTTCCGCGATCAGCATGGCGCCGATCATCAGCAGGAAGCCGAGCGCCAGCATCACGATCGTCGGGTTCTTTTCGATGAAATGCGCCAGCGGGTCGGCCGCGAGCAGCATCGTCAGCACCGCGACGATGACCGCGATCACCATCACCGGCACATGCTCGGTCATGCCGACGGCCGTGATGATCGAATCGATCGAGAACACCAGATCGAGGATCAGGATCTGCACGATCACGCCGCCGAAGGTGACGCCGGCGGCACGGCCACCGTCGAACACGTCGGGGCCGGCAGCGGGATCGACCTTGTGATGGATTTCCTTCGTCGCTTTCCAGACCAGGAAGAGGCCGCCCGCGATCAGGATGAGATCGCGCCAGGAGAAGGGCTGGCCGAGGACAGTGAAGACCGGCGCCGTCAGCTTGACGATGATCGCGACCGTGCTGAGGAGGCCAAGGCGCAGGATCAGCGCCAGGCCGATGCCGATCTTGCGGCCCTTCGAGCGCTGATGCTCCGGCAGCTTGTTGGTCAGGATGGAGATGAAGATCAGGTTGTCGATGCCGAGCACGACCTCCATGGCGATCAAGGCTCCGAGCGCGGCCCAGACAGTGGGGTCGGAGGCAAGCGTCATAAGGGCGTCCATCAGGTCTCCATCGGATACGGAAAAGGCGGGCGTCCCTGTCGGGGCGTCCGCCGTAATGCGGTCCAGATGGAGAGCGGGATGTCCCTGCGCAAGATCAACAATTCGACGCAATAAACGAAGAAGGGGCCCTGCAGGGCCCCTTCGATCGCTGCCATCCGGAAAGGCTCAGGCGTTTCCGACCGGCTGCATGCTCTGCTGATAGAGCGCCGCGAAATCGATCGAGGGCACATAGAAGGGCGGGAAACCACCGCCCTGCACCGCCTCGGCAATGATCTGGCGGGCGAACGGAAACAGCAGGCGCGCGCAATCGATCACCAGCACGGGGTGAATGTGCTCCTGCGGAATGTTCTGCAGGCGGAAGACGCCGCCATAGCTCAGATCGAAGGCGAACAGCGTCTCGCCATTCAGTTCGGCCTTGCCCTCGAGCTTCAGCACCGTCTCGTAGTCGGTGTCGCCCAGCGGCGTGGTGCCGACATTGACCTGCAGCGACATCTGCGGGCCCTGCTGAGCCTCCTGCTGGGAGAGCGCGTTCGGCGCCTTCGGGTTCTCGAACGAGAAATCCTTGGTGTACTGGATCAGGGCGTTGAGGCTGGGAGCCGCAGTGGCGGCATCGGTGCCATCGCCGTTGGGAAGTTCGTTGGCCATCGGTGCGATCTGTTCCTGGCAGGCTGTCTCGGGAAATCCCGCGCCGCCTCGGGCCGCACGGGATCGCGCTCCGCCGTTCCGGCGCGCCGCGCGCGTCGGCTATCATGGACGGATGGGTGGCACAAGAAGTCGCCTTCACAAGCGCGGGGGTGGATGTTACGAGCCAGTCACACCATATGACGCCGAGATGGTTGCCTGCCTTAACCGGGTGCCCTTCTGAGCGATGCCGATAACGGGGAGCCGCGGGCCAGCCTTCGATGCAAAATTCCTTCGACATGACGACGTTGGTCTTCCTGGCTCTGGCCGTTTTCGTCGCCTGGAAGCTGCGTTCCGTCCTCGGTCAGAAGACCGGGAACGAACAGCCGCCGAAGGACCCGTTCGCCCGTCGCGAGACGCCGCCGGTGCGACCTGACCAGCAGGGCCAGGGCGAGCAGCGCGACAACGTCATCCGCCTGCCCGGCGCTGCCAATGATCCGGTCGCACCGCCGCCTTCCGCCGAGCTTTGGAAGGACATCGCCCCGCCCGGCACGCCGATGGCCGACGGGATCGACGCGATCGTCAAGCAGGAGCCCGCTTTCGATCCGCGTGAATTCGTCGTCGGCGCCCAGTCGGCCTATGAGACGATCGTCACGGCCTTTGCGCGCGGTGATCGCAAGACGCTGAAGGGCCTGCTCGCCAAGGACGTCTATGACGGTTTCGAGCAGGCGATCACCGATCGCGAGAAGCGAGGCGAGAAGGCCGAGTCGAATTTTGTCTCGATCGACAAGGCAGCTCTCTCCGGTGCCGAGGTCAAGGGCAAGACGGCCCAGGTCACGGTCGCATTCGTCTCGCAGCTGATCAGCGTCACCCGCGATGCTCAAGGCGCGGTCGTCGACGGCAGCGCCGAACAGGTCTCGCAGGTCAACGACATCTGGACCTTCTCCCGCCAGCTTGGCAGCCGCGACCCGAACTGGCTGCTGGTCGCGACCGAAGCCGGCGTGTGAACCATGCGAGCGTCGGTCGGTGGCCGGCGCTTCTGTCTTTCTGTTTCGCCTCGGTGACGGCCATGGCGTCTGCGCCCTTTCCCCTGCCCCCAGGCGCGCGTGCCGAAGAAATCTCGCCCGGCGCCTTGCCGGGCTGGACGCTGGATGATCAATCCCTGTCGCTGGCGATCTTTGCCAAGGGCTGCATGGCCGAGCCGCCCTTGCGACAGGGCGTAACGCCGCCCCCGCTGCTCGAAGCGGCCTGCACACAGGCCATGGCGCTTGTGGCGGCCGGCCCGCCCGAGAGCGCGGTAAGCCGCCGTTTCTTCGAGGATCGATTCCGCTTCTGGCGCATTCGCCCGCGGAATGCCGAGACCGGCTTCATGACCGGCTATTTCGAGCCTGAATTCGAGGGCTCGCTGACGCGATCAGACGCTTTCCCGACACCGCTATTCGGGCGGCCGAACGACCTGGTGACGCGTCAGCTGGACGATGTCTGGCCTGGCCTGGATCCCGCGCTGTCCGCCGCGCGTCGGACCGGAACCGGCCTGGAACCCTTCCCCGACCACGCCGCGATCGAGGATGGCGCCCTTGAGGGGCAAGGCCTCGAAATCCTCTGGCTGCGCGATCCGGTCGACCGTTTTGTGCTGCAGGTCCAGGGGTCCGGCCGCGTCCGGCTGCCCGATGGCACGGTCACGCGGCTGGTTTATTCCGGCCGCAACGGCTTGCCTTATACCTCGCTGGGCCGCGTGCTCAGCCAGCGCGAGACCATCCCGCCCGAACAGATGACGATGGACCGGCTGGTGGCCCGGCTGAAGGACAATGCCGTATTCGCGCGGGATCTGATCCGGCTCAATCGCTCTTTTGTCTTCTTCGCCCGCCGGGACGATCTGCCACTTGAAGCGGGGCCGATCGGCGGGGCCGGTTTGCCGCTGACGCCGCTTCGCAGCATCGCCATCGACCGCACGATCTGGCCCTATGGCCTTCCGGTCTGGCTCGATACGACGATCCCGGACGGACAGGGAAACAACCCCCCATTCGCCGGTCTCATGATTGCGCAGGACACCGGCTCCGCGATCCTCGGACCGGCAAGGCTTGATCTCTTCGTCGGCTCGGGCGCGGCCGCGGGCCACCGTGCCGGGCTGATCCGGCACCCGACATCCTTCGTCGTGCTCTGGCCGCGCTGATGCGAAGCCGGCGGGGCAAGACGTTGAGCGAAGCCGATATCGCACTCTGGCGACAGGTCGCGCGCTCGGTCAAGCCGTTGCCGGGCCGAACGCCCATCGAACCCGAAGCCCCGCTTGTCGCGCCGGTGACGGCGATCATCGAAACCGCAACCTTTATCGTCGCCGCACCTCCCGCGAAGGCCGTGGCGCCGACCCCACCGCCGCTGGCTCCGATCGAGCGGCGCCTGCGCACGCAGCTCAGGCGTGGGCAGCAGGATATCGAGGCGTCAATCGACCTCCACGGCATGCGCCAGGACGAGGCGCATCTGGCGCTCCATGCCTTCCTGCGCCGGCAGCAGAGCCGGGGCACGCGCCTCGTGCTCGTGGTGACCGGCAAGGGTGGCGCAGGCCCTGGCCTGTTCGGCGAGGAGCGCGGGGTGCTGCGCCGCATGGTGCCGCATTGGCTTCGTCTGGCCGAGCTTCGCCCTCTGGTGCTGGGCTTCGAGGAGGCCGAACAGCGCCATGGCGGCTCCGGCGCACTTTACATCCGCCTGCGCCGTCACAAGGGCCTCGGCGCATGACGCCCTTCGGCCGGCGCGTGCGGGAGCTGCGCCAGCGCCGTGGCATCACGCTCGCCCAGATGGCCGACGGGCTGGGCGTGACGCCGGCCTATCTCTCGGCCCTGGAGCATGGCAAGCGCGGCCGCCCGACCTTCACCCTAATCCAGGGCACCATCCACCTGCTCGGGGTGATCTGGGACGAGGCTGATGAGCTCGTTCGCCTGGCCGATCTCTCTCATCCGCGGGTGACCGTGGACACGGCCGGCCTCGACCCGGAGGCTACGCTTCTGGCGAACCGGCTRGCGCGCGAGATCGGCAACCTGGCATCGGATGAACTGCGGCGCCTCGGCGCCATTTTGGATGAAGCCGAAACTCGCCGAGCCTCTGGCTGAGCGCTTGGCTTGACCAGCCTTTGCGCGGATGCGACAGGGCCGAAAGCCATCTGTCGGCCGTCGCGCCGCCCATCCCGGACCTGTCATGACCCAGACCCGCACGGACGTCCTCGCCATCGGCAACGCCATCGTCGACGTACTCGCGTCTGCGGAGGAGAATTTCCTCGCTGCGCAGGCGCTGACCAAGGGCGCGATGATGCTGATCGATGAGCCTCGCGCCGAGCACCTTTATGCGGCGATGGGCCCGGCCCGGATCATTTCGGGTGGCTCGGCCGCCAACACCATCGCCGGGCTGGCGTCTTTCGGCGGCCGGGGCGCCTTCATCGGCAAGGTCAGGAACGATGAACTCGGCGGGCTTTATCGCCATGATCTCACATCGCTCGGCGTCGCCTTCGACACGGCAGCGGCGACGGAGGGCGCGGCGACGGCCCGCTCCTTCATTATCGTCACGCCCGATGGCGAGCGCACGATGAACACCTATCTCGGGGCGTGCCAGGGCCTCTCGGTCGCCGATGTCGATCAGAAGGCCGTCGAGGCCGCCGATATCATCTATCTCGAGGGCTACCTGTGGGATCCGCCGGCAGCGAAGGAGGCATTCCGCAAGGCGTCCGAGATTGCCCACAAGGCCGGCGGCAAGGTCGCGATCACTCTGTCGGACTCGTTTTGCGTCGATCGCTATCGCGACGAATTCATCGGCCTCGTCCGCAACCGCATGGTCGATCTCGTCTTCGCCAACGAGCACGAGCTGAAGAGCCTGTACCAGACCGCCGATTTCGACACGGCTCTGGCGGCTTTGCGGGCAGAGAACATCGCAGCCGTGATCACCCGCTCGGAGAAGGGCGCGCTGGCCGTGACGCCGGATGGTATCGTCGAGGAGCCGATCTTCCCGGTCGAGCGCGTCGTCGACGCCACCGGTGCGGGTGATCTCTTCGCGGCAGGCTTTCTCTACGGCCTGACCTCGAACCGCGAGACCCGCGATTCGCTGCGTCTCGGTGCGCTCGCCGCAGCCGAGATCATCTCCCATCTCGGTGCCCGTCCGGATGTCAGCCTGAAGACGCTGGCCGGGAACGAAGGGCTGCTGTGAAGCCGTCGCCGTCGCTCCGGTGATTGCCGAGTAAAACGCGGGGAACCCTCTCCCGTAGGGAGAGGGCAGGGTGAGGGGTCGGCCGCTGGACGCTTGAGGCACCACTGACCAGTGACGCTGTGAGACCAGATTAGGCTGGTCCAAGGGCCTACACCTCACCCCTGCCCCTCTCCTTACAGGAGAGGGGTTCCCCCCGCCCTTTCAATACAGCGTCGCCTTGACCCGCGCCGGCAAGGCCTCGTCATAAGCGTTCCCATCAAACGTCTCGACCGTCGCATTCCGCGCGGTGATGTCGCGCAGGATCGTGCCGGCCGAGGGCAGGCTGCGCCGGTCGATCTGCCGCCCGGGATTCCAAAGCTCGGCGCGCACCACCGCCCGCGAGCACTGGAAGTAGACCGCCTCGACATGGACGACCATGACGCTCGCCGGCGGCTTGCCGTCGACCGCGAAGCGCTGACACAACTCAGGATCGCAGGACAGCTCGGCGCGTCCGTTCACGCGCAGTGTCTCGCCCATGCCCGGTATCAGAAAGAGCATTCCGATTCGATCGTCGAACAGGATATTCTTGAGCGAATCCAGTCGGTTATTACCTTTTCGGTCGGGAATCAGCAGCGTTTTCGCGTCCCTTACCGTGACGAAGCCCGGCAGATCCCCGCGCGGCGAGCAATCCAGCCCCTCCGGACCGACCGTCGCGAGCACGAAAAAAGGGGATGCGGCGATCAGCGCCTCATAGTTTTCGTCGACATGGTCAATCTCCTTGAAGACCGAAGCCGGCGCCATCGGGTTCGGATAGGCACGAGCGAGGTCGTCGAGCGAGGTGATGCGGTGGTCCGACATGCCGATCTCCATGGAACGGCATAAGTCTAGACCATTAACGGCAGAGCTGTCAGCTCCATTCTGGGTCGCGCGAAGTGGTGATCCGGGAATCATCGAGGAGGCAGATGCCGGAGCTGTCTTCAATACGTGATGCGCGGCCCCAGCCCCGACCATCACGGCGCCTCATAAAAAACGCCCCGCATCCTGCGATGCGGGGCGTCTCATGTTTCACGTGAAGCTTAAAGCATCACAGGAAGGCCGATCACTCGGCGGCGCCGCGCTCGCGTGACTTGTCGGCGTCGCGCTGGGCCTTGAGCTTCTCGGTGAGGTCCTCGCCGGTGGCCTGGTCGACGACCTTCATCGAGAGGCGGATCTTGCCGCGCTCGTCCTGGCCGAGGAACTTGACCTTGACCTTATCGCCTTCCTTGACGACGTCCGAGACTTTCTGGACGCGGTTGGCGGCAAGCTCGGAGATGTGGACGAGGCCGTCCTTGGCGCCGAAGAAGTTCACGAAGGCGCCGAACTCCATGATCTTGACGATCGTGCCGTCGTAGATCATGCCGACTTCGGCTTCCGAGACGATCGACTTGATCCACTTGATCGCGGCTTCGATCGACTTGCCGTCGGCCGAGGCGATCTTGATGGTGCCGTCATCCTCGATGTTGACCTTGGCGCCGGTCTTCTCGACGATTTCGCGGATCACCTTGCCGCCCGAGCCGATGACTTCCCGGATCTTGTCGACCGGGATCTTCATCGTCTCGATGCGCGGGGCATACTCGCCGAGCTGGCCGCGCGAGGTCGAGAGCGCCTTGTTCATCTCGTCGAGGATGTGGTCACGACCGCCCTTGGCCTGGTCGAGGGCGACCTTCATGATCTCCTCGGTGATGCCGGCGATCTTGATGTCCATCTGGAGCGAGGTGATGCCCTCGGCAGTGCCGGCAACCTTGAAGTCCATGTCGCCGAGATGGTCCTCGTCACCCAGGATGTCGGAGAGCACCGCGAAGCGCTCGCCTTCGAGGATGAGGCCCATCGCGATGCCCGCGACGGGCGCCTTCAGGGGCACGCCGGCATCCATCAGCGCCAGCGAGGTGCCGCAGACGGTGGCCATCGAGGAGGAGCCGTTCGACTCGGTGATCTCCGAGACGACGCGGATGGTGTAGGGGAACTCCGACTTTTCCGGCAGCATCGGCCGGATGGCGCGCCAGGCGAGCTTGCCATGGCCGATCTCGCGGCGGCCGGGCGAGCCCATGCGGCCGGCTTCACCCACCGAATAGGGAGGGAAGTTGTAGTGAAGCAGGAAGGTCTCCTTGTAGGTGCCTTCCAGCGAGTCGATGTACTGCTCGTCGTCGCCGGTGCCGAGCGTGGTCACGACGAGCGCCTGGGTCTCGCCGCGTGTGAACAGTGCCGAGCCATGGGTGCGCGGCAGGATGCCGGCTTCCGAGACGATCTTGCGGACCGTCTTGAGGTCGCGGCCGTCGATGCGGACGCCGTCGTCCAGAATGGTCCAGCGCACGACCTTGGCCTGCGCCTCCTTGAACTGGCCGCCGACCTGCTCCTTGGTGAAGGTCGTCTTGCCGTCCGGCGTGTCCGAGATCAGCGAGGAAACCTTCGCCTTGGCGGCGTCCAGCGCCTTGTAGCGCTCGGCCTTGGTCCGGATCTGGTAGGCGGCGCGGATGTCCTTGTCGACCAGCTTGAGCACGGCCTCGAGCACGACGGAGTTGTCGGCCGGGGTGTAATCGCGCGGCTCCTTGGCGGCCTTCTCGGCCAGGCGGATGATCGCGTCGATCACCGGCTGGAAGTGCTTGTGGCCGAACATCACGGCGCCGAGCATGATCTCTTCGGAAAGCTGCTTGGCTTCCGACTCGACCATCAGGACGGCGTCGGGCGTGCCGGCGACGACGAGGTCGAGCTGCGATCCCTTGATCTCGTCAACCAGCGGATTGAGCTTGTAGGCACCGTCGACATAGCCGACGCGCGCCGCGCCGATCGGGCCCATGAAGGGCACGCCCGACAGGGTCAGGGCAGCCGAGGTCGCGACCATCGCGACGATGTCGGGGTCGTTCTCGAGGTCATGCTGCAGCACGGTGCAGACGACCTGCGTCTCGTTGCGATAGCCTTCGACGAAAAGCGGGCGGATCGGCCGGTCGATCAGGCGCGAGACCAGCGTCTCCTTCTCGCTCGGGCGTCCCTCGCGCTTGAAATAGCCGCCGGGAATGCGGCCGGCCGCGAAGGTCTTTTCCTGATAGTTCACCGTCAGCGGGAAGAAATCGATCCCGGCCTTGGGCGATTTGGCCGAGACGACGGTGGCGAGCACCACGGTCTCGCCATAGGTGGCGAGCACGGCGGCGTCGGCCTGGCGGGCGATCTTGCCGGTTTCGAGGACGAGCTTGCGGCCGCCCCAGATCAGTTCTTCGGTTTGAATGTCGAACATGGATGTTTCGTCTTTCGGTCGGTTCGACCGGCCCGGCGCCTTCAGGCCCATGGGCAAGACGGCGGAACGCTCGGAAAAGGAATGGCGCCCGAGCGCTCGGCGATCCTGCCATGGACGTCTGCGACGCCCGGCCGGTGATACGGAAGCCGCCCCATGCGGCCGCCGCGGAAACAGGGCGAGCCGCCAGGCGGCATGGCCCCGAAAAGGAGCCGCCCGGAGCGTGGCTGCACCGGGCGGAAACTGTCTTCGATCGGCGCTTAGCGGCGGATGCCGAGCCGCTCGATCAAGGTCTTGTAGCGGCCTTCATCCTTGCTCTTCAGATAGTCGAGCTGCGAACGGCGCTGCGAGACCATCTTCAGCAGGCCGCGGCGCGAATGGTTGTCCTTCGCATGCGTCTTGAAGTGGCCGGTCAGGTTGTTGATGCGCTCGGTCAGGACCGCGCACTGGACTTCCGGCGAGCCGGTGTCGTTCGGCTTGGTGGCGTATTCCTGCATCAGAGCGGTCTTGCGCTCGGGTGTGATCGACATCGGGGTGTCCCTTCGGTCTGAGGTTGATCTGGCGGGCCAGGCCGGGATGTCGTCCAGCAAGGTCCGAAGTCCGCAAGCGCTTCATCGAGGAAGCGTCGCGCAGCCGGCTCGTTTCCGGCCGGTTGCGGGGCGTATACACCAAATCGCGGGAAATGCCAGCAGACGTGGAGCCCGGCAGGAGGTTAGCCGGTCTGTCCGCCGCTCAGCGTGCGGGCGTCGTGGCCTGCATCGGGCTCCCCTGCGCGTCGTTCATGGCTGGACCTCCGTCCCGACGGTCGTATCGCCGCTGCGCCGTCTCGATCTCGCCGATATGCGCTTCGGCCCAGATCGTCAGATGGTTGACGGTCGCCGACAATGTCCGCCCCAGCTCGGTCAGCGAATATTCGACCGTCACGGGCACGGTTGCGAAAACCCGCCGCGTGACGAGCCCGTCGCGTTCCAGGCTCTTCAGCGTCTGCGACAGCATTTTCTGAGAGATGCTTTCGATGCGCCGCCTCAGTTCGTTGAAGCGCAACGTGCCCTCATTGAGCGCGATCAGGATCAGCACGGCCCAGCTATCGCCGATCCGGTCGAGAATGCGCCGTGTCGGGCACAGCGCGGCAAAAGCATCGGGACGTTTCAGCATGGCGGTTTCGACATGTCGGTTTCCTGGACGTGACCACGTCGCCTGAAAGTGCCTTCTTTACGAGGGCAGCCGGCGAGATCACATAGGCTCCATCGGATTGCAGGTATCCGTTAGATACTTACAGAAGGAGCTTCCATCATGAAAGTCGCATTGATCGGTGCCAGCGGTTTTATCGGCTCGCGCCTCCTCGCCGAGCTGTCGAGCCGAGGGCACACTGTGACCGCCATTGCCCGCAACCCGGAGAAGGTCGCCGCGTTGCCAGCCGTCACCGCTGCAAAGGGCGACGTCTTCGACAAGGACGGACTGGCGGCGCTGATCGCCGGGCACGACGCAGCGATCAGCGCCGTGCATTTCTCCGCCAGCGATCCGCAGGTCTTGCTTGCTGCCGTGAAGCAGTCCGCCGTGCCGCGCTATCTGGTTGTCGGTGGCGCCGGCAGCCTTGAAGTGGCGCCGGGCGTGCAGCTCGTCGATACGCCGAATTTTCCGCAGGCCTATTACGACGAAGCCAAGAAGGGCGGTGCGTTCCTCGATCTGCTCAAGCAGGAGCAGACGCTGGACTGGACCTACCTCTCGCCTTCCGCGCTGATCCAGCCGGGCGAGCGTACGGCGCGGTTCCGGCTCGGCACGGATCAGCTCCTTGTCGATGCGGACGGCCAGAGCGCCATCTCGGCCGAGGATTATGCCATCGCGCTGGTCGACGAGCTCGAAAAGCCGGCCCATAGCCGCCGGCGCTTCACCGTCGGATACTGAAGCTCGCCGCGATAAAAAAAGCCCCTGCCTCTTTCGAGGGGCAGGGGTTTTTTTGATGGACGACCGGCCTTCAGGCCTTTCGGAAGCGCTTCTCGCCGATGCTGAGCGTGCCGCGCTTGAGCTTTCCGAGCGCGACCCAGCCCGCCTCACCCTCGAAATAAAGCTTCGAGCGGTCCACGGCATAACGACCGAGATGTTCGGCCCCGATGGCGGGCTTCTTCTTGCGAAACTGCCCGTTTGGACAAAGGTCGATCACGATGCTGCCGTCCTCGGTCTTCCAGGCGCCGATGGCGGCCTGTTCGAACGGGGTCGGCGCACCGACATCGGCAAAATCGATCTCAAGCGGCCGGGGCGAAGCGGCGGCGGGCGTGAAGCCCGAGGCAAACTGCCCCAAGGCCTGAAGAACCTGGCTGATTGGCATGTCTCTCGTCTCCCTGAAATGAGGAGAGTCCCGTCTCGCCCGGAGTGGCGATGCAGGGTCGACGGCGCTTGCGCATGCTGATGCACCCGCAACGTCGAAGTCTCACAACGATGTCTGTCGATGATGGCGCCTGCTAGGCACGACTGTGGCGGCGCTATCGGCGAAATGGGGGCGAGACGCCGCTTTTCAAGAGGCCGCGATGCCGGAAAGCGGGCGAATCGACGCCCGATGGTCGCCTGAACGCGCTAACGGCGCCTTTCGGCGCCGTTAGGAAGTATGGCCGGGCTCATCCGGTCGAAGGTGTCCCGTCTCAGAACTCTTCCCAGCCATCGTCCTGGGCACGGCCATTGGCGACCTGCCGGGGGGCGGGTTTGGCGGGGGCGGCGCGGGTCTGGGCGAAGGCGGCTTCGGCGAGCTGGCGCAGGCGCTGGGGTTCGCCGCCGCTGCCATGCGAGGCCATAGGGGCAGGAGAGCGCGCAGGCTTCGCCGATGCCGGAGCCGCAGTGCGCGGCGCCGGGCGTGAGGCGCTGCGGCTCATGCCGCCGGCCGCGGCGTAGGCCACCGGTGCGGCATAAGCCTGCTGGGAAGAGGCCTGCTGACCCTCACGTCCGGTCCTGAACTGGGCGACGAGGTCGTTGAGCTGGCCGATGCGGCCCGACAGCGCGCCGGCCGAGGCCGCGCTCTGTTCGGCGAGCGCGGCGTTCTGCTGCGTCATCTCGTCGAGATGCGCCACTGCCTGGCTCATCTCATCGATGCCGTTGGCCTGCTCGCCCGACGCCGCCGAAATCTCGGCGATGGTCGCGGCCACCTTCTGCGAGGCCTGCAGGATGTGGGAGAGCTGCTCGCCCGCCTGCCGCACCAGCTTGACGCCCTCCTCGACCTCGACGTTGGAGGAGGAGATCAGCGTCGAGATGTCCTTGGCCGCGTCGCTCGAGCGCTGCGCCAACGTGCGCACCTCCGAGGCCACCACCGCGAAGCCCTTGCCGGCGTCGCCAGCGCGTGCCGCCTCGACTGCCGCGTTCAGCGCCAGCAGATTGGTCTGGAAGGCGATGTCGTCGATCACCCGGATGATGTCGGAGATCTTCTGCGAGGCGGTCTCGATGCGGGCCATCGCCTCGACCGCCTGGCCGGCGATGACGCCGCCCGACTGCGCCATCTGCATCGCATCGTCGGCGATGCGCGCGGCCTCCTTCGAGCCTTGCGCCGAGGCCTTCACGCTCGCCGCAAGCTCCTCGGTGGTCGCGGCCGTCTCCTCCAGGCTCGACGCCTGCTCCTCGGTGCGCTTCGAGAGATCGTCGGCGCCCATGTTGATCTCGCGCGCCGCCAGCCCGACATCGCCCGCCGTGACCTGGATCGTCGAGACCGTCACCGACAAGCGGTCCACGGTCTCGTTGATCGCCGCCTTCAGATCGGCGAAGCGGCCGCGATAGCCCGTCTCCACCCGGTTGGTCAGGTCCCCGCCCGCGATCGCCTGCAACGCACCGGCAAACTCCGTCGTCGCGCTGTCGACCACCGCGTTGATCTCGTTGATGCCGGCGACGAGCTTCTGCATCTGCGCGTCGGCATCCTGGATCTCAAGCCGCGCCGAGAAATCGCCCGCCGCCGCAGCAGCCACGACCTCGCCGACATCCGACACCACGGCCTCCATCGACTGCGCCCGCGCCAGACGCGCCGCGGATGCCGCGCGCTCCTGCTCTTGCAGAACCGCGACCTGGGCCGTGGCGTCTTTCAGCACCGAAACCGAACGAGCCATCTGGCCGATCTCGTCGGCACTCTCGGTATGCGGCACCACGATCTGCGTGTCGCCGGCGGTCAGCTTCTCCATGACGCCGGCCAGCGCCAGGATCGGCCGCGTGATCAAGCGCTGGGCAAGGGTCAGGGCGATGCCGAAGCTCAGCAGCAGCGTAACCAGAAGCGCGGCTGGCAGGATATAGGTCGCGCGGGCGGTAAACGTGTCGGCGTCTGCGGCCAAGGCATCGCTGATCTTGATGTTGCCTTGGGCAAAGCTTGCGACCAGGTCGCCCAATGCCTTGCGGTTCGATCGGTTCGCGTCGTTGTTGCCTTGATCGTTGGCGGCCTGCGGCGAAACGCTCCGCCCGAGACGCACGGTCTCTGTGCGGAAGGTAATGAAGTCCGCGATGGTGGCTGCAATCTTGGCGGCAGTATCGCGCTCGTCGGCCGGCACCTTGTCCAACAGCTCGGCCGACTGCTTACGCAGATCGACGATGCGGCTCTCGACGCCCTTGGCGAAAGGCTCCGCCTCCTGAGGGGATTTCGCCATGTAGATGCCGCGCGAATCCGCCACGATGCCGATCATGCTCGAATTGATCCGCTCCGTGACGATCGCGATGTCGTCCATGAGGTTGGCGCTCTTGTTCAGGCGATCAGCCTGCAGCAACGTGTAAATGCTGAACACCGCGCACAGCACCGCACCGCCGGCGACGATCGCCAGCATCGCCATGATCTTGAGACGGATCGATTTCATGTGTCCTGGTCCCCCACGTCTTCCACCAGAGAGACGCAATTGGCTGACCAATATCTGCAATCGATAAAAAGAAGATTAAATACCTCACCTTTCGTAAGGCATGATGGCTTGCCGACAGGCAGCAACGTCAGGGCCTTTCCCCTTGATACTGGGCGCGCGCCTGAACATCTTGGCTCGCAGTCGTCCTCTCTCGCCGGTTTCGCAATGCCTGAACAAAGCCAAGTCCCCGTCATGCATGCCACCACCATTTTGATGGTGCGCAAGAGCGGGCGCGTCGTCATCGGCGGGGACGGACAGGTCTCGCTCGGCCAGACCATCATGAAGGGCAATGCGCGCAAGGTCCGCCGCCTTGCCAAGGGTGCGGTCATCGCCGGTTTCGCCGGCGCCACCGCCGACGCCTTCACCTTGTTCGAGCGACTGGAAAGCAAGCTGGAGCAATATCCGACACAATTGCTGCGGGCCTGCGTCGAGCTGGCGAAGGACTGGCGCACCGACCGCTATCTGCGGCGGCTGGAGGCGATGCTGCTCGTCGCCGACAAGGAGGTCTCGCTGTTGATCTCCGGCACCGGCGACGTTCTGGAGCCCGAGATGACCGAGCACGGCGCCGTGATGGCGATCGGCTCCGGTGGCAATTACGCGCTTTCGGCGGCGCGCGCCCTGATCGATATCGAACCGGACGCCGAGACGATCGTGCGCAAGGCGATGAAGATCGCCGGCGATATCTGCGTCTATACCAACCATTCCCTCGTGATCGAGACGCTGGACGCGGCGTGACGGCGTTCAAGTCCTTTGCCGGAGGATCTGCTGGTCATCCCGGGCGACCGGAGGGAGACCCGGGATCCATTCCGGAACCTCATAGATAAGTGCTCCGGAATGGATCCCGGATCTCCGCTTCGCTGCGTCCGGGATGACAACGCGTGGATCGGGTTCGTTCAAGCTCATAAGGTATCGCCAGTGACCAGCTTCTCCCCCCGCGAGATCGTCTCCGAGCTCGACCGCTTCATCGTCGGTCAGAAGGACGCCAAGCGCGCCGTCGCCATCGCGCTGCGCAATCGCTGGCGCCGCCAGCAGCTCGAAGGGCCTTTGCGTGAAGAGGTCTCGCCGAAGAATATCCTGATGATCGGGCCGACCGGCTGCGGCAAGACCGAAATCGCGCGTCGCCTCGCCAAGCTCGCCAACGCGCCCTTCGTTAAGGTGGAGGCGACCAAGTTTACCGAGGTCGGTTATGTCGGCCGCGACGTCGAATCGATCGTGCGAGACCTGCTTGAGATCGCGATTGCCCTGGTCCGGGAAAGCCGCCGCAAGGATGTCGCGGCCAAAGCCCATGTCGCGGCCGAAGAGCGCGTGCTCGATGCCCTCGTCGGCGCCAATTCCAGTCAGGCGACCCGCGATTCCTTCCGCCGCAAGCTGCGCGCCAACGAACTCGACGACAAGGAGATCGAGGTCGAGGTGGCGGCAGGCGCCAGTGCGAGCGCCCCGATGTTCGAGGTGCCCGGCATGCCCGGCGCCTCGATCGGTGCGATCAACCTCGGCGACATGTTCGGCAAGGCCTTCGGCCAGAAGGGCAAGCCCCGGCGCATGCTGGTCAAGGATGCCTATGCCCCGCTTCTGGCCGAGGAAAGCGATAAGCTGATCGATCAGGACGCCATCATCCAGGCGGCGATCCGCGAGGTCGAGAACAACGGCATCGTCTTCCTCGACGAAATCGACAAGATCTGCGCCCGCGAGGGCAAGGGCGGCGCCGATGTCTCGCGCGAGGGCGTGCAACGCGACCTGCTGCCGCTGATCGAGGGCACCACGGTCGCGACCAAGCATGGCGCGGTCAAGAGCGACCACATCCTGTTCATCGCGTCGGGCGCCTTCCATGTTTCGCGCCCCTCCGACCTGCTGCCGGAACTGCAGGGCCGCCTGCCGATCCGCGTCGAGCTCTCTCCCCTCGACATCGAGGATTTCAAGCGCATCCTGACCGAGACGGAAGCCAGCCTGATCAAGCAATCGGTGGCGCTGATGGCGACCGAGGAGGTCACGATCGAGTTCAAGCCGGATGCGATCGACGCCATCGCGCGCATCGCGGTCGATGTAAACTCCACGGTCGAGAATATCGGCGCGCGCCGCCTCCAGACCGTCATCGAGCGCATCCTCGACGACATCTCTTTCACGGCTCCCGACCGCTCCGGCGAGAGCGTGACGATCGATGCAGCCTATGTCGAAGCGCGAATCGGCGATCTCGCGAAGAACGCCGATCTGAGCCGGTTCATTCTCTGATGGTTTTGCCGGGTGGGTCGGCAGAGCATCCGCCGTCCCGCCTCGCTCGCGATTCCGCCGTCGTCGGGGCGGCGACGGTCGGCTCGCGGCTGCTCGGCTTTGCGCGCGACGTGCTGATCGCCCGCCTGCTCGGCGGCGGGCCCGTGGCGGATGCCTATCTCGCGGCGCTGCGGCTGCCCAATCTGGTCCGCCGCGTGCTCGGCGAAGGCGGCCTCAACGCGCCTTTCGTGCCGCTTTATCTCGAAATCGCCCGGGAGCGGGGGTTGGCTGATGCCCGCCGCTTCGCGGCGGAGGCGACCGGCAACCTCGCCTTCCTGCTCGTTCTGGTGGTCGCGGTGGGCGAACTCTTCGCGCCCTGGCTGGTGCTGGGCCTGGCCGGGGGGTTTGCCGACGAGCCGCAGACGCTGGCCTTCGCGGCCTACTACACCCGGCTGATGCTGCCCTTTCTGCTGCTGACGACGCTGGCGGCGCTATTGGCGGCGCTGCTCAATGCCGAGAAGCGATTTACCGTGGCTGCGCTCGCGCCCGCCCTGATGAATGCGCTCCTGCTCGCGCTACTGCTGTCGCTATACGCCTTCGGCTCCGCGCCTGAGGACGCGGCGCGCTGGCTGGCCATCGGCGTCAGTCTGACAGGCCTTGCCCATCTCGCCATGATCCTGCTAGCCCAGCGCAGCCTCGGCCCGATCCGCCCGTCGCTGCGCTGGTCGCACGACATGACCCGCCTGGTGAAGACGGGCGGCGCCACCTTGCTGGCGGCTTCCGCCGCGCAGCTCGTTCTGCTCGTTGCCACGCAGATCGCCTCGATCGAGCCGGGCGCGGTCTCGGCGCTGTATTACGCCGACCGCGTCTTCCAGCTGCCGCTCGGCTTCGTCGGCGTGGCGATGGGCACGGTCGTGCTCTCGGACATGGCCGAGGCCGCCGGGCGCGCCGGCCCCGACGCCATGCTGGGTCGCTCGCTGGCGCTGGGTCTTGCGCTTGCGCTGCCGGCCGGGGCCGCGCTCGTCGCTCTTGCGGATCCGATCGTGTCGGTCTTGTTCGAATATGGCCGCTTCGGCCCTGCCGACCGCCAGCGCACGGCCGCCGCGCTGGCGGGGTTCGGCTACGGACTGCCCTTTGCGGTGGCTGCCAAGGTTTTCGGACAGGTCTATTTCGCCCGTCGTCTCCCTCGGCTTCCGCTCCTCTCCGGGGGGGTCGCCATCATCGTCGTGGCGTTGACGGGGCTGCTGCTGGCGCAGCCCGGCAATGCGGCGCAAATGGCGGCGTTTGCCGCGACGCTGGCGTTTCTGGTTCAGGCTCTCTGGCTGGGGGTCAGCCTGGTGCGCGACGGGATCTGGCATCCGACGCCCGGCAATCTGCGGCCTGTTGTCGCCAGCCTCGCCGCAAGCGTCGGCATGGTCGGCGCTTTGCTGCTGCTGTTGCAGAGGTTGGCGCCATCGCTTGCGCCGGATCAGCCGGCGCTGCACCGGATCGGCGCGCTCGCGCTGGTCTGCCTGGGCGGGGCGGTTGTTTATGGCGGGCTCGGCTGGGCGCTGGGTGGCCTCGGCGCTCTCCCCTTGCGCAAGCGGCAGGCTTGAGCCAGAAGCGCCGCTTCTCTTGTCCACCGTGACGACGGAGCGAGCCCCATGTCGGGTTTTCACCAGCGCGTTTTCTCAGGAATGCAGCCGACTTCGACACTGCATCTCGGCAATTATCTGGGCGCGCTGACCAACTGGGTCGCGATGCAGGAGACGCATGAGTGCATCTACTGCGTCGTCGATATGCACGCGATCACGATGTGGCAGGACCCCGCCGACCTGAAGCGCGCGATCCGCGAGGTCACGGCCGCCTATATCGCGGCCGGTGTCGATCCCAAACGCAGCATCATCTTCAACCAGAGCCAGGTTTCCGGCCATGCCGAACTCGGCTGGGTGTTCAACTGCGTCGCCCGCCTGGGCTGGCTGAACCGCATGACCCAGTTCAAGGAGAAGGCGGGTAAGGACCGAGAGAACGCTTCGGTCGGCCTGTACGCCTATCCGAACCTGATGGCGGCCGACATTCTGCTCTACAAGGCCACGCATGTTCCGGTCGGCGAGGACCAGAAGCAGCATCTCGAGCTCACCCGCGACATCGCCCAGAAGTTCAACAACGACTTCGGCCCGCAGATCGCGGAGCTTGGCCTCGGGATGGGCGAACACGGCTTCTTCCCGCTGCCGGAACCGATGATCCAGGGGCCGGCGCCGCGCGTGATGAGCCTTCGCGACGGCACCAAGAAGATGTCGAAATCGGATGCGTCCGAATACTCCCGCATCAACCTGACGGACGATGCCGAAGCGATCTCGCAGAAAATCCGCAAGGCGAAGACCGATGCCGACGCGCTGCCCTCCGAGCCAAAGGGGCTGGAAGGCCGGCCTGAGGCGGAGAACCTCGTCGGCATTTATGCCGGACTGTCTGGAACCGCCAAGGAGGCGGTGCTGGCGCAGTTCGGTGGCAGCCAGTTCTCTGGGTTCAAGGCGGCGCTGGTCGACCTCGCGGTCGAGAAGCTCGCGCCTATCGCCGGCGAAATGCGTCGTTTGCTGGCCGAGCCGGCCCATATCGACGCGATCCTGGGCGAAGGTGCCGGACGTGCCGAAACGATCGCGGCGCCGATCATGCGCGAGGTCAAGGACATCGTCGGTTTCGTGCGGCGCTGATCCCAACCTGCGCGACGGGCTTGCGCCGGGCCCCCGGCGCAGGCCACCATGCGCGCTCCTGAAGCGGCGGCAGGTCCATCCATGGTGAAGAGACGGCGGTCCTACGAGACGGGCCATCGCGCGAAATTTCTCGTCGTAGTCGATGACAGCGACGAGTGCGGCAAGGCCGTCCGCTTTGCCGCGCGCCGCTGCGCCCGCGTCGGCGCGGCCATCGTCCTGCTCGGCGTGGCGCTCCCGCCCGAGCACGAGACCTGGCTCGGCGTCGGCGAGGTGATGCAGGCCGAAGCGGAGGCCGAAGCCGAAAAGCAACTCGATGCGGCGGCGGCGGCTGTGCGTGCGCTTGCCGGACTGGAGCCGGAAAAGATCGTGCGCACGGGCGATAAGGCCGACGAACTCCTGAAGCTGATCGAGGAAGACGAGGACATCTCGCTGCTCGTTCTCGCAGCGGGGGTCGGGCGGGATGGACCCGGCCCGCTCGTCAGCGCGATTGCCGGCAAATCCTCGGCCAGCTTCCCGATTCCGGTCGCGATCGTGCCGGGCCATCTCGAAGACGAAGAGATCGACGCGCTCGCTTGAGCGGCAATCCGTTCTTGTCCGGCTGGAATGATTCCATCCGGCGGCCTATATCGGACCCAGGAACGGCGGCCTTGAACCGCCGGCACCGGAGGCAATCATGTTCATCCAGACCGAAGCCACGCCGAACCCGGCGACCTTGAAATTCCTGCCCGGCCGTCTCGTCATGGGCAGCGGCACGCTCGACATGCGGGAATCGGCCGAGGCCGAGCGCTCGCCGCTGGCGCAACGCCTCTTCGGCGTGCCGGGCGTCTCCGGCGTCTTCCTTGGCTCCGACTTCATCACGGTGACCAAGGCCGATGTCGAATGGCCCCATCTGAAGCCCGCGATCCTTGGCGCGATCATGGAGCATTTCATGTCGGGCGCGCCGGTGCTCGCCGAAGGCGCCGACATGGCGTTGAACGAGGAGGGCGAGTTCTTCGAGCCGTCCGACGCCCAGACGGTCGAGACGATCAAGGACCTGCTGGAAACCCGGATTCGCCCGGCGGTGGCAGGCGACGGCGGCGACATCACCTTTCGCGGCTATCGCGACGGCACCGTCTATCTCGCGATGAAGGGCTCCTGCTCCGGATGCCCCTCCTCCACCGCGACCCTCAAGCACGGCATCCAGAATCTACTGCGCCATTTTCTGCCCGAGGTGCAGGACGTCGAGGCGGTTTGACCGGCTCGGACCTGATAGGGTCAGACTGGATACACCGTCCCGGACGCCTTCGCCCGGGACGACATGCCGTTTCCTCGCGACTTCTCGGTAGGTTGAACTCGTCTCGATGCGCATTCTTGCGATAGACACCGCGCTCGGCGCCTGCTCGGCCTGCGTCCTGGATGCCGGAACGGAAAACCCTCTCGCGAGCGAGCAGTTGCCGATGGAGCGGGGTCATGCCGAAGCCCTGATGCCGCTGGTCGAGCGCGTGATGAAGCACGTCGAAGGCGGCTTCGGCTCGCTCGGTCGTGTTGCCGTCACCGTGGGGCCTGGGAGCTATACGGGGCTGCGCGTCGGCGTCAGCGCGGCTCGTGCCATCGCCTTCGCGGTAGGCATTCCGGCCGTGGGCGTGACCACGGTCGCGGCCTGCGCGGCGCCTTTGATCGGGCGCGAACCGGGCCGGGTCGTCGCCGCCGCGCTCGATGCCCGCCATGGTCAGGTCTGGTTCCAGGCGCTGACCTCAGGCGGCAAGCCGCTCGTTTCGCTGCGGCAGGTGAGCTATCGCGATGCCGCGCGCGCGATCGGCGCCGGACCAGTCAGCCTGGTCGGCTCCTCCGCGCTCGCCGTCGCCAACGAGGCCTGGGCGATCGGGCTCGATGCGCTGGTGATCGATGCCGCCCGGGCGCCAGACATTGCCTGGGTCGCCCGGCTCGGCCTGATCGCCGACCCCGACGGTGCCCCGCCGCGCCCGCTTTACCTCAAGGCGCCGGAAACGACGCCGCAGGACAAGGCGCGGTTGCCGCGCCGGTGACCCTCCCTCGCAAAACAGGGTTGACCCTGCGCCAGCACATGCCAACAAGCGGCATGGCGAACAGCGTCGACTGGCTCCGCAAGCTTCTGCGCCCCCATGCAGGCCCCGTTCGGACCGGTCGGCTGGATGTCGGCCATGCCGGCCGGGTCGCGGCGCTTCACCATCAGGGCGGGTTTGCGCGTGGCTGGGAGCCCGGCGAATGCGCGGCGTTGATCGCGGATGCGACTGTGGTGGCCGATGGCGCCTTTTGCGGGCGCGGACGGGAGCCGGACGGTTTCGTATTGTCCCGCAAGGCGGCGGATGAGAGCGAGATTCTCTGCATCGTCGTCTCGCCGGCTCACCGCCGCGATGGACTGGGACGGGCCTTGCTGGCCGCGCATCTGGCACGGCTGGCCGCCGAGGGCGTTGCGCATGTCTTCCTCGAGGTCGAGGACGGAAACCAGCCGGCGGAACGTCTCTACCGGCATTTCGGCTTCCGGGAAGTCGGCCGTCGCAAGGGCTATTATCCCAAGGCCGACGGCTCGCGCGCAGGCGCGATCGCGATGCGGCTGGATCTCGGGTGACGATCGCGCCCGATCCATCTGTCACGACGCCAGCGCAGCCCGGTGAGATCGCGGCCGCGAGCGGTCGGGACCGGTCGTCCTTGAGCGGCATCGGGATCGGCGCGATCGTCAGGCTCGCAGTGCTCGTGCTGGGAACGCTAGTGCTTCTGCCGTTGCAGCTTGCGGCGGTTCGCATCGCACCGGGCAAGGCCGGCGCCTTGCCGCGCCGCTTTCACCGCCTCGTCTGCCTGTGCCTCGGCGTCCGCCGGCGCTTGAAGGGGACGCCGCCGCCGACTGGCACGGGCGTGCTGATTGTCGCCAACCACGTCTCCTGGCTGGATATCAGCGTTCTTGGGGCCGAGCGCACGCTGTCTTTCGTAGCGAAGAGCGAGGTCGCGGGCTGGCCGGTGATCGGCGCGCTCGCGGGCCTGCAACGCACCGTCTATATCGACCGGCAGCGTCGCGGCGCCACCGCCGGCACGGCGGCCGTCATGGGTGCGCGGCTGGCGGCCGGCGACGACATCGTGCTCTTCGCCGAAGGCACGACCGGCGACGGCACCCGCATCCTGCCTTTCCGCTCCTCGCTGCTCGGCGCGGCACAGCACGCGATCGACGAAGCCGGTGGAGATGTGACGGTCTACCCGCTGACGATCACCTATACCGGCACGCAAGGCCTGCCCGGCGGCCGCACCGACAGGGCGGCGCTGGCCTGGTACGGCGACACCGAACTCGTCCCGCATCTCAGGCATGTGCTCGCCAGCGGCAAGGTGGATGTCGAGCTGGAATGGGGCGCGCCGATCGTGATGGGCAAGGCAACTTCCCGCAAGGAGACGGCGCGACAGGCTGAGGCGAGCGTGCGCAGCGCACGGCGCCGCGCCGTCGCGGGCCGCCCGGCGGGATAGAGCGGAGCGGGCTGGCGCGCAGCTTGCTTGCCCTTAAGTCGGAGGCGGACCGGCCGTTTCCAAGCCGCGCGAACCGGAGTATGCAGACGGTTTGGAGAACCTGACCGCGACGATGAAGAAAGTCCACATCAAGTCCTTCGGCTGCCAGATGAACGTCTATGACGGACAGCGCATGGCCGACATCCTGGGCGAACAGGGCTTCGAGGAGACGGCGTCGCCGGAAGGTGCGGACCTCATCCTCCTGAACACCTGCCATATCCGCGAACGCGCGGTGCAGAAGGTCTACACCGAGCTCGGCAAGCTGCGGGACCTCAAGAACGCGCAGAAGGCGGAAGGGCACGATGTCCGCATCGTCGTCGCCGGCTGCGTGGCCCAGGCCGAGGGCGCCGAGATCCAGCGCCGCCAGCCGGCCGTCGATCTGGTCGTCGGCCCGCAGGCCTATCATCGCCTGCCCGAGCTGCTCACTGAGGCGGCGACCAGGCGCGTCGTCGATACCGATCTGCCGAGCGAGGACAAGTTCGGCTTCTTGCCGGCCCCGAAGCCGCAGGCGATCCGCGCGCGCGGCGTATCCGCCTTCGTCACGGTGCAGGAAGGCTGTGACAAGTTCTGTGCCTTCTGCGTCGTGCCTTATACGCGCGGTGCCGAGTTCTCGCGCCCTGTCGCGCAGGTCATGGCGGAGGTTGAGCGCCTCGCCGAGGCCGGCGTGCGCGACGTCACCCTGATCGGGCAGAACGTCAACGCCTATCACGGGCAAGGCCCGGACGGCGCCGTCTGGGGCTTGGCCAGGATGATGCGGCGGGTCGCCGAAGTGCCGGGCATCGCCCGCATCCGCTACTCCACGAGCCATCCGCGCGACATGGATGACGAGCTGATCGCCCTCCATCGCGATCTGCCTCAGGCGATGCCCTTCCTGCATCTGCCGGTGCAGGCGGGCTCCGACCGCATCCTGGCGGCGATGAACCGCAAGCATACCGGCGATGAATACCGCCGCCTGATCGAGCGTATCCGGAACGCCCGGCCGGATATCGCGCTCTCGTCCGATTTCATCGTCGGCTTTCCCGGAGAGAGGGATGCCGATTTCGAGGATACGATGCGCCTTGTCGAAGAGGTCGGCTTCGCGTCGAGCTATTCCTTCAAATACTCGCCGCGCCCCGGCACGCCCGCCTCGGATCTGGCCGAGCAGGTCCCCCGCGAGGTGATGGACGAGCGGCTCTACCGGCTGCAGGCTCGCATCGAGCATCACCGTCAGGCCTTCAATACCGCGATGATCGGCCGCGAGGTCGAAATCCTGCTGGAGCGCGCGGGCCGCTATCCTGGCCAGCTCGCCGGCAAGTCGCCTTACCTGCAGGCGGTGCAGATCGAAGATGACACCCATCGAATCGGCGACATCGTCCGCGTCGTCATCGAGCGAACGGGCACCAATTCCCTGTTCGGCCGGCTGGTCCCCGAGGAGAATGTGTCGAGCAAGGACATGGCGGCTTGAGCGCGCCCGTCCTCGCCCCCATCTCGATCCTGATGGTGGTCTGTCATCAGGCTGAAATCGTTGCGTTCGGTTATGCTGAGAGACGATCCCGCCGGTCGTTCCTGCCCGGCCGGAACACACGTCAGGGAGATGACGCATTTGGCACAGGCTGACTCGATGACGCCGAGACCGGACAGAAACCCCCGGCGCGAACCCGCGCCGGCGCGTGGCGAAGGTCTCGCCGGCGCAAGCTTGCCGGCGACGGAGGTCACGCTGACCTTCGAGGACAACCGTCTCGCCAGCCTCGTCTTCGGGCAGTACGACCAGCATCTCGCCCATCTCGAACGGCGGCTCGGCGTCGTCGTCAGCCCCAATGGCAACCATGTCACCGTGAAGGGCCCGCGCGAGACGGCGGAACAGGCCGGACGCGTGCTGAAGACGCTTTATGCCCGCGCCAAGGCGAGCGCGCCGGTCACGCTCGGTGATGTCGACGGCGCGATCGAGGAGAGCAACGTCCAGCGCTCGTTGTTCCCGACGGCCGACGCCGGCAAGGCGGCCTTTGACGCGGTGGTGACGCGAAAGCGCGGCCCCGTCCGGGCCCGCAACGCGGCACAGGACGCCTATCTGCGCCAGCTCAAGCGTCACGAGCTGACGTTGGCCGAGGGGCCGGCCGGCACCGGAAAGACCTGGCTGGCGGTCGGACATGCCGTCTCGCTGATCGAGCAGGGCGTCGTCGAGCGCATGATTCTGTCGCGTCCGGCGGTCGAGGCCGGCGAGCGGCTCGGCTTCCTGCCCGGCGACATGCGCGAGAAGGTCGATCCCTATCTCCGGCCGATCTACGACGCCTTGAACGATTTCATGGAAGCGCGCCATGTCGAGCGCGGCCTCCAGACCGGCATGATCGAGATTGCGCCGCTGGCCTTCATGCGCGGCCGCACGCTGTCCAACGCGGTCGTCCTGCTCGACGAGGCGCAGAACACCACCTCGATGCAGATGAAGATGTTCCTCACCCGCCTGGGCGAGGGCTCGCGCATGATCATCACTGGCGATCCCTCGCAGATCGACTTGCCCCCGGGCCAGCGCTCCGGCCTCGTCGAAGCGGTGAAGCTGCTGAAGGATGTCGAGGGCATAGGCTATGCCCGCTTCGAGGAAGGCGATGTCGTGCGCCACGATCTGGTGCGCCGCATCGTCATGGCCTATGAGTCCCAGGCACGCCGCGAGCGCGACGAGCGCGAGGAAGCGATGCGTCGCCCCGCAGGGGCCTCCGCGCCGCAGGGCGAGGGCGATAGCGAAGGATTGAAGCGGATGCTGGCGCGGGAGCGGCCGCGATGACGGATCGACCTCGCGCGCGGCGCTCAGTGCCGCCCGCGAAGACTGGAGCATTTTCGAGCGAAGCGGGCACCGGTTCGCGTGAAAACAATGCTTCTGCGCGCATCGGAGAATCGCGCAGGGACGTCGGCCCCGAGCTTGTTCTCGACATTCGGGCCCAGTCGCGTCTCTGGCGGGAGTTGGGGGATCTGAAAACCCTCAGGGCCCTGGTGAACGAGGCCCTTGCGGCCGGGCTCGCCGTCGCGCCGAGGCGGCCGCTCGACGGTGCCGAGCTAAGCGTTTTGCTGACCGACGACCGCCGCATTCGCATCGTCAACCGCGACTGGCGCGGCTTCGACAAGGCGACCAATGTCCTGTCCTTTCCCGCGGCAGCGCCCGAGCGTATCGAAGGCAGTCCGTTGCTCGGCGATATCGTCGTCGCCTACGAGACGGTCGCGCGCGAGGCGCAGGCCGAAGGCAAGAGCCTTCCCGACCATTTCCGCCATCTGGTGATCCACGGCCTGCTGCATTTGCTCGGCGAGGATCACGAGACCGAAACCGAGGCCCAGCGCATGGAAGCGCTCGAGGTTGCGGCGCTGGCTCATCTCGGCATTGCCGATCCTTATGCCGATGCCGAGCTTCTGGCCGTGCCGGCGCCCTCCCTGGCAGAACATTGACGACGATGAGCGACGACAGTCGACAATCACAGAACGACAATGGCGGACGTGGCCTCGGCCATTGGCTCAGTCATTTCCTGGATCGCCTCGGGGTGCGAGGCGGCGGCACCGCCCGCGAGGATATCGTGGAGGCCCTGGCCGGGTCGAATGGCGAGCTTACCGATCTTTCGGTGCAGGAACGCGCCATGCTCACCAACGTGTTGAGCCTGCGCGAGCGTCGCGTCGGCGACGTGATGGTGCCGCGCGCCGATATCGCTGCCGTGCCCGCCGACGTCACGCTGGACCAGCTCCTCGCCTATTTCCGCACGGCCGGCCATTCCCGCCTGCCGGTCTTCGACGATTCGCTCGATGATCCCCGCGGCATGGTGCATATCCGCGACTTCCTCGAATACATCGCCGAAAAGGCCAAGCCCGCCGATGCAAACGCGGCGCTCGCGGGCGAGGCGGTCGTGTCGACGCCGCATAATCTCGCCTCGGTCGATCTCAACAAGCTGCTCTCTGCGACCAAGCTGCTGCGCCCGGTGCTCTATGTTCCGCCCTCGATGCCGGCGGTCGATCTGCTCGTGCGGATGCAGGCGACGCGGACGCATATCGCTCTCGTCATCGACGAATACGGTGGTACCGATGGGCTCGTCTCGATCGAGGATCTGATCGAGATCGTGGTCGGCGACATCGAAGACGAGCACGACATGGACGAGGCTTCGATCATGCCAGCGGGCGACAACTGCTTCACCGCCGATGCCCGTGCTACGCTCGACGAACTGAAGAAGGCCACCGGTGTCGATCTGTCGGGCAACGAGGTGGCCGACGACATCGACACGCTGGGTGGCCTGATCGTCACGCTGGCGGGCCGCGTGCCGACGCAAGGCGAAATCGTCGAAGGTCCCGAGGGCCTTTCGTTCGAGGTGCTCGACTCCGACCAGCGCCGGGTCAAGCGCCTCACTATCCGGCGCCGGGACGAGACGGCGCCGCAGGAAGCGGCGATGGAACCCGGCTGATGCGCCTGACCGGCGTCGCCGAGGCCGTCATTCTCGCCTGGGGATGGCGCAAGCGCCTGATCGCCTTCGCCTCAGGCGCTTGCGGAGCCCTGGCGCTGGCCCCGCTGGATTGGTGGCCGGTGGTGGTCGTTCCGATGACGATCGCGATCTGGCTGGTCGATGGAGCGGTCGGCGCGACGGCGGGTCAGCGCTTCCGCGCCGGCTTCGCTGCCGGCTGGTGGTGGGGCTTCGGCTTCTTCATCGCCGGACTCTGGTGGCTGGGCGCCGCCTTTCTGGTCGAGGCCGACAAATTCGCCTGGGCGATGCCGCTTGGCGTCGTGGTGCTCCCAGCCTTCCTCGCCTTCTTCCCAGCTCTGGCCTTCGGGTGCTCGCGTCTGTTCTGGCCTCGTGGAGCGACGCGGATTCTGGTGCTGGCCGCGATGCTGGGCCTCAGCGAGTGGCTGCGTGGCCATGTGTTCACGGGCTTCCCGTGGAATGTTTACGGTATGATGCTAACCGGCGAGATCCATCTCGAGCAGGTCGCCTCGCTGTTCGGGCTCTATGGGCTGACCCTGTTTGCGGTCGCGATCAGCGCCGCGCCGGCGACGATCGGCACCGGCGACACGGTTTCCGCCCGGTGGGCGGCCCCGCTCCTGGCCTTGCTGACGCTCGCCGGCTTCTTCGGCTACGGGTTCTGGCGCGTGCCGGCCGCCCCGTCTCCGGTGGTCGCGGGCGTCAAGCTTCGCCTGATGCAGCCCAATCTCTCCTTGGATGCCAAGTTCAACGGCGCCAACGGGCCCGCTATCCTCGAGCAATATCTCGAGCTCAGCGACCGGGCGACGAGCCCCGAGAATCCCGGTCTGCAGGGCGTCACCCACCTGATCTGGCCCGAATCGGCCTTTCCCTTCCTGCTAGGCCGCACGCCGGGCGCGCTGTCGCGCATCGCCGCCGCGCTCCCGCCGGACGTCACGCTGATCACGGGTGCCGCCCGCGCCGGCGAGGCGCTGCCGGGCGAGGGGCGCCCGCCGATCTACAATTCAATTCAGGTGGTTAACGACGAAGGCGCCATCCTTTCCAGCTACGACAAGGTTCATCTCGTCCCCTTCGGCGAATATCTCCCGCCTTTTTTGGGCACGTTGATCCGGGCCGTCGGGCTCTCGCAATTCGTTTCGGTGCCCGGCGGCTTCTCGTCCGGCACCCGCCACGCTCCGATTTCGATCAAAGGCCTGCCGCCGGCGGCACCCTTGATCTGCTACGAGGTAGTTTTTCCCGGAGAGGTCACGCCGCCCGGGCCGCGCCCGGCTTTTTTCCTCAATCTCACCAATGATGGCTGGTTCGGCGTCACCAGCGGGCCGCATCAGCATTTCGCCCAGGCCCGGCTGCGCAGCGTCGAGGAAGGATTACCGCTGGTGCGCGTCGCCAATACCGGCATCTCGGGCGTCGTCGATGCCTATGGCCGCGTCGTCGCCAGCTTGCCGCTCGGGACGCAGGGCGTTCTCGATGTCGCCTTGCCGCGAAGTGGTCCGATGACGCTCTATGCTCGTATGGGTGATGCGATCTTTGCCGGGCTGTCGGTCTTATTTCTGGCCATATCGTCCATCAGACGACGGTGAGCAAGTCGGTAGTGGACGTTACGTCAAGGCGGTAGACCGCGTCCTGAACTTGTAATACATCACGCCTCCCGCGCCGACCAGGATTGCGGCTCCTGGCCTGACGAAGGCTTTCACAGGTGACCAGGTGACAGTTCTCAAAAAAGTTCCCAACCCCATCGACAGGCATGTCGGAAGCCGCGTCCGCATGCGTCGTATGCTTGCAGGGATTAGCCAGGAAAAGCTTGGCGAGGCCCTGGGCTTGACCTTTCAGCAGGTCCAGAAATACGAAAAAGGCTCGAACCGCATCAGCGCCAGCCGCCTTCAGCAGATCGCCAAGATGCTGGACGTGCCGGTCGCGTTCTTTTTCGATGGCGCGCCGACTGGTGATCTGGTCACCGGCGGTTTCGCCGACTCGGCCTCGACCACTTACATCTCGGACTTCCTCTCCACGAGCGAAGGCGTGCAGCTGACCAAGGCCTTCATTCGGATTAAGAGCAGCCGCGTGCGCCGTCGCGTGATCGACCTCATTGAGGCGATGGCAGAGGAAGACGGGCAAAAAGCCTGATTTCCGCATATTTACGTCCGGGTTGCCGAACGATCTTCCCGATAAACGAATTTGGGACTTGACGGCGAACGTGTCCGGCCGCATTGACGTGCCGCGTTTTCAGCGCGGCGCCATGCCGCCGCGCTCTCCCGTCGGATCGAGGTCGACCGTGTCACGCCAGAACTATCTCTTCACCAGCGAGTCGGTTTCCGAAGGCCATCCCGACAAGGTCTGCGACCGGATCTCGGATGAGATCGTCGATCTGTTCTTCAAGGAAGCGATCAAGGCCGGCTACGAGCCGTCGAAGGTCCGCGTCGCGGCCGAGACGCTTGCGACCACCAACCGCGTCGTCATCGCCGGCGAGGTTCGCACCTCGCTCGACGAGAAGAAGCTGAAGAGCAAGGTCAAGTCGGCCGCGCGCAAGGCGATCAAGGCGATCGGCTACGAGCAGGACGGCTTCCACTGGAAGAACTGCAAGATCGAGGTGCTGCTGCACGCGCAGTCGGCCGACATCGCCCAGGGCGTCGATGCCTCCGGCAACAAGGATGAAGGCGCTGGCGACCAGGGCATCATGTTCGGTTATGCCTGCCGCGAGACGCCCGAGCTGATGCCGGCGCCGATCTACTACGCCCACAAGATCCTTGAAGTGCTGGCCAAGGCCCGCCACGCCAAGGAGGGCGCCGCTGCCAAGCTCGGACCCGACGCCAAGAGCCAGGTCACGATCAGGTACGAGAACGGCAAGCCTGTCGGCGTGACGCAGATCGTGCTCTCGACCCAGCATCTCGACGAGAAGCTCACCTCGGCCGATGTCCGCAAGATCGTCGAGCCCTATATCCGCCAGGCCCTGCCGGAAGGCTGGATCTCGAAGGAGACCGTCTGGCACATCAACCCGACCGGCAAGTTCGTCATCGGCGGGCCCGATGGCGATGCCGGCCTGACCGGCCGCAAGATCATCGTGGACACCTATGGCGGCGCCGCGCCCCATGGCGGCGGTGCTTTTTCGGGCAAGGACCCGACAAAGGTCGACCGTTCGGCGGCCTATGCGGCGCGCTATCTCGCCAAGAACGTCGTCGCGGCCAAGCTCGCCGACCGCGCCACGATCCAGCTTTCCTACGCCATCGGCGTCGCCAAGCCGCTGTCGATCTATGTCGACCTGCACGGCACCGGCAAGGTCGATGAAGCGAAGCTGGAAGAGGTTCTCGGCCAGATCATGGATTTGTCGCCGAACGGTATCCGCAACCATCTCGGCCTCAACAAGCCGATCTACGCCAAGACTTCGGCCTACG
The DNA here is from genome assembly GCF_056400625.1 of Allobosea sp. P5_A5. NCBI lineage: Bacteria > Pseudomonadati > Pseudomonadota > Alphaproteobacteria > Hyphomicrobiales > Alloboseaceae > Allobosea > Allobosea sp. P5_A5. Next base: position 186,243 of record NZ_JBFUKY010000008.1, on the reverse strand, counting down.
GCCATTTCGGCCGCAAGGCCGGCCGCGACGGCTCCTTCTCCTGGGAAAAGACCGACCTCGTCGACGCGCTCAAGAAGGCCGTCGCCTGAGGCAGTAAGATCGCCTGATGTGAAAAGGCCGGAGCGGATCGCTCCGGCCTTTTCCTTTTGCTACAGGCTTCGGTTCCTGCGAGACGATCCCCAATGACCCATGACCCCGACCACGACGAGCGCGCCTTCTTCGGCCGTCGCAAGGGCAAGGCCCTGCGCGACGGGCAGAGCCATCTGATCGAGCATGTCCTGCCGCGCCTGCGGTTGCCGGAGGGCGAGATCGCCGACCTCGGCGGGCTTTTCCCGCAGCCCGTCGAGGCGATCAGGCTGGAGATCGGCTTCGGCGGCGGCGAGCATCTGCTGATGCGCATGCGCGAGAGCCCGCAGATCGGTTTTATCGGCGTTGAGCCTTTCATCAACGGCATGGCGAAGCTGCTTGCCGTGGCCGAACGCGAAGGGCTGACCAATATCCGGGTCTGGGACGGGGATGCCGCGCTGATGCTGCCGCGACTTCCTGTCGGCGGCCTCGATGCCATCGACCTGCTTTATCCCGATCCCTGGCCGAAGCGCCGGCAGCGCAAGCGCCGCTTTGTCTCCGAGCGGACGCTCGAGCTGCTCGCGCGGACCTTGCGGCCGGGCGGTCGCTTCCGCTTCGCCAGCGACATCGACGATTATGTCGGCTGGACGCTGGCGCGGCTTCTGGCCTCGCCCGATTTCGACTGGGCGGACGAACGCGCCGATGATTGGCGCCGTCCTTATGCGGGGTGGCTTCGCACCCGCTACGAGGCAAAGGCGGTCCGGGAAGGCCGGGCCTCGAGCTACCTCACGGCCTTGCGTCGCGCATCCTGAGGAAGCCGAGCACCCGCTCGGCCGTGGCTTTGCCGATATTCCGGAAGCTCAGCTTCGCGCGCTCGATCGCGGCGTCCGACTTGCCGAGATCCTGCCGGAGCGAGATCAGCGCCGCCGTCGTCTCCCACGACCAGCCGAGGCCGCGTGCCACGAGCAGAACCGCCTCGCGGTCGGCGCCCAGGAGCACTTGCTCGCTGGCCGGCAGGCTGAGCTGCGCCAGCAGCGCGAAGGCACAGGTTGCATGATCGCCCGCGCCTTCGCGGGCAAAGGCCTGGAGTTTTGCCTCGTCGAGCTGGCCGCTCGCCTGCAGGGCCTGCATCTCGGCCAGGACGGCGTTGACGGTCGCGAGCTCACCCGGCATCGCGTTTTCGGCCGCCACCGCTTCGGCGCCGCGCTCGACGGCCCCATTCACCACCTGGGCCAGGCTCGGCGCCAGATCCTCGTTGAGCCGCCGGCGCGCCGCGTGCTTGGCGGCCGTCATGAGCTGCTCTGCCAGCTCGCCCGGAATATCCTGGCGCTGGCCCAGCGTCGCCTGCAGCATGTCGTCCTGGCCGGCTCGCATCACCATCACGCCCATGCCGTGGCGCGAAAAGCGGGCGGTCTGGTTGGCCGCGACGGAATGGGTCACGATTCGGCCGCCGCGCAGAATCAGGAAATCCGTCACGGAATCGCCGAGGCCGGGCCGCTCCGAGATCGCCAGCATATGGTCGCGCCCCTTCGCCGCTGAGATCGCGACCAGATCGGGATCGCTGAGCCGCGGCGAACGGAGCAGGACGGAGCGCGCCACCGCGATCTCGTCCAGCGCGAGCTGACGCACGACTGTGCCGGGCGCGTTGGGCACGGGCGCCAGTCGCTCGGCGAGTTCCACCCGTGCACGCAGCTCGATCGCCCGCGCAAGGCGCCCGATGACGACGTCGAAGATGCCGACCTGATCCTCGTCCATCTGCGGAGCCGTGGCGAGGAAGAGGTCCGTCATCCGCGACAGGATGGTCTCGCGCTCCTCCCCGGAGCCGTGACGCATCGTCGTTTCCAGGTCCCGCAACAGGGTGCCGACCGCACTCATTCCACATCCTCACGCAACGCCTTGGCAGGCAGGGTGGCATGCAAGGATGACCATCGCGTTAGCGCGACCGGCGGGGGGCGGGCGCCCGGCTTGCATCTTGAGGCGATGCGGATTACACAGCGCCACAACAGCTCTGGTATCGGTGTAGGCCGGTGATCAAGAGCGGGCCCACCGGCCCGCTCTTTTTTATTGGCCTCGACCCTGCCTCGCACCGCGCCGGTCCGGCTCATGGACGAACCGATGAACGAAGAACAGATATCCGCGCCGGCCTCAGCCGAGCCCGAGGCGCGCATCGTCGTCGAAGGCGGTGTCGCTGCGCGCGTCGCGACGATCATCGAGCCCGCGATCGCCGATCTCGGCTACCGGCTGGTCCGGGTCCGTATTTCCGCGCAGAACGGCTGCACCGTGCAGATCATGGCCGAGCGGCCGGACGGCACGATGAATGTCGAGGGATGCGAGGCGATCAGCCAGGCGATCTCGCCGCTGCTCGATGTCGACGACCCCGTGCAGGCGGCCTACCATCTCGAGATATCGTCGCCGGGCATCGACCGGCCGCTGGTGCGCGCGAGCGATTTCGAGCGCTGGGCCGGCCATCTCTCCAAGATCGAGATGAGCCAGCTCGTGGATGGCCGCAAGCGCTTTCGCGGCATCCTGCGCGGCATCGACGGGCCCTACGCGCTGCTCTCGCGCGACGACGCCAAGAACGAAGAAGAGCGTGACGTCGCCATCCCGATGGCGCTGATCGAGGAGGCGCGGCTGATGTTGACCGACGCGCTCGTCACGGAATCGCTGCGCCGCGGCAAATCCGGCCTTCCGCCGGAGATGCCGGCGGCCGAAGACATCGCCGGCCCCAAAAAAGGTCGCGGCAAATCGCTGGGTCCCCGTCCGGGCAAGAAGTCCGGGCCGGCTCCGCAAGACACCGACACGCAAGAAACCGGTACGAAAGAGGAGTGAGCGCCATGGTCGTCGCCGCCAACAGGCTGGAATGGCTGCAGATCGCGGACGCCGTCGCCCGCGAGAAGTCGATCGACCGTCAGATCGTGCTCGATGCGATGGAGGACGCCATCGCTCGTGCCGCCCGCTCGCGCTACGGCGCCGAGACCGACGTGCATGCCGAAATCAACACCAAGACCGGTGAGCTCAGGCTCGCCCGTCACCTTCAGGTGGTCGATACGGTCGAGAACCCCGCGATCGAGATCACCGTCGACGAGGCCAAGCGCCACAATCCGGCGGCTCAGGCCGGCGACGTCATCGCCGATCCGCTGCCGCCCTTCGATTTCGGCCGCATCGCGGCCCAGTCGGCCAAGCAGGTCATCGTGCAGAAAGTGCGCGAGGCCGAGCGCGATCGTCAGTATGACGAGTTCAAGGATCGCATCGGCGAGATCGTCAACGGCGCGGTCAAGCGCGTCGAATACGGCAACGTCTTCGTCGATCTCGGCCGTGGCGAGGCGATCATCCGTCGCGACGAGATGATCCCGCGCGAAACCTTCAAGGTCGGCGACCGTGCCCGCGCTTATGTCTATGACGTGCGTCGCGAGCCGCGCGGCCCGCAGATCTTCCTGTCGCGCACGCATCCGCAGTTCATGGCCAAGCTTTTCGGGCAGGAAGTGCCGGAAATCTATGACGGTATCGTCGAGGTGAAGGCTGTCGCGCGTGATCCGGGCTCCCGCGCCAAGATCGCTGTGATCTCGCGCGATTCCTCGATCGACCCGGTCGGCGCCTGCGTCGGCATGCGCGGATCCCGCGTGCAGGCTGTCGTCGGTGAGCTGCAGGGCGAGAAGGTCGACATCATCCCGTGGTCGCCTGATATCGCGACCTTCGTCGTCAACGCGCTGCAGCCGGCAGAAGTCGCCAAGGTCGTGCTCGACGAGGAGGCCGACAAGATCGAGGTCGTGGTGCCCGACGAGCAGCTTTCGCTCGCGATCGGCCGTCGTGGCCAGAACGTGCGCCTCGCCTCGCAGCTCACCGGCTGGGACATCGACATCCTGACCGAGGCCGAGGAATCGGAGCGGCGCCAGAAGGAGTTCGTCTCGCGCACGGACATCTTCATGAATGCGCTGAACGTCGATGAGACGGTCGGCCAGCTTCTGGCCTCCGAAGGCTTTCGCACGGTCGAGGAGGTCGCTTATGTCGATCTCGGCGAACTGGCCTCGATCGAGGGCTTCGACGAGGAGACGGCGACCGAGCTCCAGACCCGCGCGCAGGACTATCTCGCCGCGGTCGAGGCCGAATTCGACGACAAGCGCCGTGCGCTGGGCGTCGAGGACGCCTTGCGCGAAGTCGAGGGCATCACCACCTCCATGATGGTCGCGCTGGGCGAGAACGACGTGAAGAACGTCGAGGATCTTGCCGGCTGCGCCACCGACGATCTCGTCGGCTGGACCGAGCGCAAGGATGGCGAGGCCACCCGCCACCCGGGCTATCTCGACGGTTTCGATCTCTCGCGTCAGGATGCCGAGGCCATTATCATGGCCGCGCGCGTCCAGGCCGGATGGATCGAGGCCCCGACTGAAGAGGTCGAGGCTGAAGCTGAGGCCGACGAGGCGGCAGGGGCCTTAGGACCTTCCCGATGAAGGCGGAGCGGAACGAGGGGTCGGAGCGGAGTTGCGTCGTGACGCGCACCGTCAAGGCGCCCGATGATCTGATCCGCTTCGTCGCAGGTCCCGACGGCACGCTTGTTCCCGATCTGCGGCGCAAGCTGCCCGGGCGCGGCGTCTGGGCGAGCCTCAGCCGCAAGACGGTGGTCGAGGCGATCAAGCGCAAGGCTTTCGAGCGCTCGCTGAAGACCCAGGTGACGGTGCCGCCCGAGCTGCCGGAGACGATCGACAGGTTGATGCTTCGCGATGCGTTGCAGGCCCTGTCGATGGCCAACAAGGCAGGGCTGGTGACGGCCGGCTTTGCCAAGGTCGAGGCGCAGATCGAAAGCGGGCGTTGCAAGGCGGTCATCGCCGCCAGCGACGGCGCAGATGACGGCAAGCGCAAGATCGGCCAGGCGGTCCGGCGGCTCTCCGTCACCCGCCAGGCCGCAGGGCTCAAGGCCCGGGAACTGCCCGTCGTCGCGATTTTCTCGACGGCGGATTTGGAATTGGCGTTGGGGCGGGCACATGTGATACATGCCGCGCTTGCTCCGGGTCCGGCGACTGAGGGTATCCTCTCCCGCTGGCGTCGGCTCGTCCGTTATCGGACGGACGATACCGCCGCATCCGACCAGAACGATACCGAAGATACGACCGAACCGGCAGGACCGAACGCGGAATGACCGATACCAAGACCCCGGGCGACAAGACACTCTCCGTCAACCCGCCCAAAACCCTATCGTTGAAGCGGCCCGAGCAGAGCGTTGTTCGGCAGAGCTTTTCGCATGGGCGCACCAAGCAGGTCGTCGTCGAGGTCAAGCGCCGCGTCGCCGGGCATGATGTCAAGGAACCCGTCGCCCCCCGCGCTGCGCCCGCTCAGGTTCAGCCGGCGCCGACGCCGCGTCCTGCTGCGCCGACCCCCGCGCCGCGCCCCGCCAACAGCATGCTGCTGCGGACCTTGTCCAACGAGGAGAAGGAAGCCCGCCAGCGCGCCTTGACCGATGCGCGCAGCAGCGACGCGGAAGCCCGCCGGATCGCGGAGGACGAGGCGCGCCAGCGTGCCGCTGCCGGCGAGCTGGACCGCCGCGAGCGCGAAGCTGTCGCCGCGCGCCAGCGCGAGGAAGACGAGCGTCGCCGTCAGGAAGACGATCTCAAGCGCCGCGCCGAGGCGGACGAGCGCAAGCGCGCGGAAGAGGCGGCCGCACCCCGTCCCGCCGCCCCGCGCGAACAGGCGCCCGCCCCGCAGGCCGCCAGCCCGGCGCCGCGTTCCGATTATGCCCGTCCCGATCAGGGTCGCCCCGATTATCAGCGGCCGGTCTCTACTGGACCGCGCGGTGATTTCGGTGGTCCCCGGCCTCCGGTGCGCGACATGGGCGCTCGCCCGCCGCGTCTGGATTCCCGTCCGCCGCGTCTCGACACCCCCCGCACGCCCCGTGTCGACACCACGGCTCCGTCAGAGCCCGCGATCACGCGTCCAGTTCGGCAGGCGCCGTCGACCGGCGCGCCGCGCAACCGGTCCGATGTCGACGTCAAGGCCGCATTCCGCCGCCCGAGCGTCGGGGCCGGCCCTGGCCGCGGCCCTGCCGCGCCCGCAGCGCCCAAGACCCCGCGTGTCGGCGAGAAGCTTCGCGGACGCCTGACCCTTTCGACCGCCACGGGCGGCGAGGACGAGCGCACGCGCTCGGTCGCCTCCTTCCGTCGGCGCGTCCAGCGCATGACGGGCCATCGCGCCTCCGACGCTCAGAAGGAGCGGGTGATGCGCGAGGTGATCATCCCCGAGACGATCACCATCCAGGAACTCGCCAACCGCATGACCGAGCGCGGCGTCGATGTCATCCGCCTGCTGATGAAGCAGGGCGCGATGCACAAGATCACCGACGTGATCGATGCCGACACCGCCCAGCTCGTCGCCGAGGAGATGGGCCATACCGTCAAGCGCGTCGCCGATTCGGACGTCGAGGATGGTCTGTTCGATACGCCCGACACCGATGAGATGCTGACCTCGCGTCCGGCCGTCGTGACCATCATGGGCCATGTCGACCACGGCAAGACTTCGCTGCTTGATGCGATCCGCAAGACCAAGGTCGTCACCGGCGAGGCCGGCGGCATCACCCAGCACATCGGCGCCTATCAGGTGATGACGCCGTCTGGCGCCAAGGTGACCTTCATCGACACGCCCGGCCACGCCGCCTTCACCGCGATGCGCGCCCGTGGTGCCAAGGTGACGGACATCGTCGTGCTGGTCGTCGCAGCCGATGACGGCGTCATGCCGCAGACGGCCGAAGCCATCAGTCATGCCAAGGCCGCCGGCGTGCCGCTGATCGTGGCGATCAACAAGATCGACAAGACCGATGCCAGCCCGGAGCGCGTGCGCGCCGAGCTTCTGCAATACGAGATCCAGGTCGAAACTCTCGGCGGCGAGACGCTCGAAGTCGAGGTGTCCGCTAAGACCGGACACAACCTCGACAAGCTGCTCGAGGCGATCGCGCTCCAGGCCGAATTGCTCGACCTCAAATCCAACCCGGAGCGTCCCTCCGAGGGCACGGTCATCGAAGCCAAGCTCGATCGCGGCCGTGGCCCGGTCGCGACCGTGCTGGTCCAGCGCGGCACGCTGCGCACCGGCGACATCGTCGTGGCGGGCGCCGAATGGGGCCGCGTCCGCGCGCTCATCGGCGACACCGGCGCGCAGCTCAAGGAGGCTCCGCCCTCCATGCCGGTCGAGGTGCTCGGCTTCAACGGCACGCCTGAGGCCGGTGACCGCGTCGCGGTCGTCGAGTCCGAGGCGCGTGCCCGCGAGATTACCGACTACCGCGAGCGCCAGCGTCGCGACCGCCTCGCCGTGCGCGGTGCGGCCTCGGGTGCCGGCCGTTCGCTTGCCGACATGATGCGCGACCTCAAGGAAGGCGCAGGCCGCAAGGAGTTCCCGCTCGTCGTCAAGGGCGACGTGCAGGGTTCGGTCGAAGCCATCGTCGGAGCGCTCGAGAAGGTCGGCAACGACGAGGTCCGTGCTCGCGTGCTGTCTTCGGGCGTCGGCGCGATCACTGAATCGGACGTCACGCTCGCCCAGGCTTCGGGCGCGGTGGTCGTCGGCTTCAACGTCCGTGCGCATAAGGAAGCGCGCGAGGCGGCGGAGCGGGTCGGCGTCGAAATCCGCTATTACAACATCATCTACAACCTGATGGATGACGTGAAGGATGCGATGTCGGGCCTGCTGGCTCCGACCCTGCGCGAGACCATGCTCGGCAACGCGACGATCCTCGAGATCTTCGCGGTCTCGAAGGTCGGCAAGATCGCCGGCTGTCGCGTCACCGACGGCACGATCGAGCGCGGCGCGAATGTCCGCCTGATCCGCGACAATGTCGTGGTTCACGAGGGCAAGCTTTCCCAGCTCAAGCGTTTCAAGGACGACGCCAAGGAAGTCGTGGCCGGCCAGGAATGCGGCATGTCCTTCGAGAACTATCAGGACATGCGCGCCGGCGACGTGATCGAGTGTTATCGCGTCGAAGAGATCAAGCGCAGCCTGTAAGGCTTCCGCTTCCCGAAACAACACGTCATGGCCGGGCTCGTCCCGGCCATCTCGTGACGAGAAGAGCGCGCAGAAGCGTCGGATAACTCCGACGCTTCTGCAATGAGATCGGTCATCGTGGCCACGTCCAAAAGGACGCGCGATGATCGAGGCGCCTTGTCTTCTGAGAGATGGTCGGCCTTGTCCGACCGTGACGTTTGATCCGGTCCGATCCCGGAGAACGAGACACCATGGCAAAACCGTCCAAGCCCACAGGTCCGTCCCACCGGCAATTGCGCATCGGCGAGCTCATCCGCCACGCGCTGGCCGGGATGCTCGCGCGGGGCGATATCCATGACGATGTGCTGGCCCGGCACGTCGTGACTGTACCGGAGGTTCGCCTCTCGCCCGATCTCAAGCTCGCCACCGCCTACATCATGCCGCTCGGCGGGCAGGATATTCCGGCCGTACTCAAGGCGCTGGAGGCAAACAAGAAATACATGCGTGGCGAGATCGCCCACAGCGTGAACCTGAAATACGCGCCGGATCTCCGGTTTCGTGCCGATGAGAGCTTTTCCCAGGCCGAGCGCATCGACGCGCTGCTGGATACCGACAAGGTCCGCCGCGATACGCTGGTCGAGCGCCTGAAGATCGACAAGACCCTGGAAGACCAAGCCCCTGAAAACGATCGCCGTGACGATGACCGCTGAAAACGTGACGCAGACCGCTCAGGAGCAGGATGCCGCACCGGCGCCACGCCCCAAGAAGCGCGATATCCATGGCTGGGTGGTGCTGGACAAGCCGATCGGCATGACCTCGACCCATGCGGTCAGTGTGGTCAAGCGCGCCTTTTCCGCCAAGAAGGCCGGCCATGCCGGCACGCTCGACCCGCTGGCGTCGGGCCTGCTGCCGATAGCGTTGGGGGAGGCCACCAAGACGGTGCCTTTCGTGATGGACGGCCGCAAGGCGTATCAGTTCACGGTCGCCTGGGGCACGCAGACCAATACCGACGACACCGAAGGCCGTGTGATCGCGACATCGGAGCAGCGCCCGGAGGCGGCGGCGATCGTCGCCCTGCTGCCGCGCTTTACCGGCACCATCATGCAGACGCCGCCGAAATTCTCGGCGATCAAGATCGCCGGTGAACGCGCTTACGACCTGGCCCGCGACGGCGAGGAGGTCGAGCTTCAGGCCCGGCCGGTCGAGATCGATGCGCTGACCATCGTCAGCCATGACGGTGCCACCACCACCTTCGAAGCCGAATGCGGCAAGGGCACCTATGTCCGCGCCATCGCCCGTGACCTCGGCCTCGCGCTGGGTTGCCTCGGCCATGTCGCGCATCTGCGCCGCACGCGCGTCGGGCCCTTCACGCTTTTGGAAGCCGCCAGCGTCGAGACGCTGCGGGAGAGCCCGGAAAGCGCATTGGCGGCACTTCAGCCGGTCAAGGCCGCACTGACGCTCATCCCCGAGATCGTCCTGCACCGCGATGCCGCCAACCGGCTCAAGCGCGGCCAGAGCGCCCTGTTGCGGGGCGCCGGCGCCCCGATCGAACTCGATGCGGCCTATGCGACCTGCGCCGGCACGCTGGTCTCGACCGGTTCGGTTCAGAACGGGGAGTTCGTCCCCCACCGCGTCTTCAATCTCTGAAATATTGCTCGCCGGCGGTCGATGCCGTCATTGCGAGAAGCAAAGCGACGAAGCAATCCAGAAGGACTGGCCGAAACAGGTCACCCAGTCTTCCTGGATTGCTTCGCTGCGCTCGCAATGACGGGCGAGACCCTCAGGCCGCCCGCTTCAACCCGTCCCGCGCCCAGATCGCGCCCAATGCCGCAACCAGCCGGTCGATATCGGCGTCGGAATGCAGCGGCGAGGGTGTGATCCGCAGCCGTTCCGTGCCGCGCGRCACGGTCGGGTAGTTGATCGGCTGCACATAGATGTCGAAGCGCGCCAGAAGCTCGTCGCTGATCGCCTTGCAGGCTTTGGCCTCGCCGACCATCACGGGCACGATATGGCTGGGGTTCGCCAGATGAGGAATGCCGACGGCGTCGAGCTTCCTGCGTAGCGAGGCGACACGGTCCCGCTGACGGTCCCGCTCGGTCGCGCTCTCCTTGAGATGCCGGATGGCCGCGACCGCGCCGGCCGCGACCGCCGGCGGAAGCGCGCTGGAAAAGATGAAGCCCGAGGCGAAGCTGCGAATGAAATCGCAGAGCGCCGCCGAGCCGGCGATATAGCCGCCGATCACGCCATAGGATTTTGCCAGCGTGCCCTGGATCAGGGTGAGCCTGTCCGTCAGGCCCTCGCGCTCGGAAATGCCGCCGCCGCGCGGCCCGTACAGCCCGACGGCATGGACCTCGTCGATATAGGTCATCGCGCCGAATTCCTCGGCGATATCGCAGAACTCCGCGACCGGCGCGATATCGCCATCCATCGAGTAGACCGATTCGAAGGCGATCAGTTTCGGTCGGGCAGGGTCGAGGCCCGCCAGCTTGCGGCGCAGATCGGCCGGGTCGTTATGCGCGAAGATCAGCTTGTCGGTCCGCGAATGGCGGATGCCCTCGATCATCGAGGCGTGGTTCAGCGCGTCGGTCAGCACGATGCAGCCGGGGATGCGGGAGGCGAGCGTCGAAAGCGAGGCCCAGTTCGAGACATAGCCGGAATTGAAGATCAGCGCGGCTTCCTTGCCGTGAAGATCGGCAAGCTCGCGCTCCAGCAGCACGTGATGATGGTTGGTGCCGCCGATATTGCGGGTGCCGCCGGCCCCGGCGCCGCTGCCGTCGAGCGCGGCATGCATCGCCGCGAGCACCTTGGGGTGCTGGCCCATGCCGAGATAATCGTTCGAGCACCAGACGGTGACGTCGCGCGGCCCGTCCGCCCCGTGATAGGTCGCGAGCGGGAACCGACCAGCCTGGCGTTCCAGATCCGCGAAGACGCGATACCGGCCCTCGCTGCGCAGTCCGTCGAGCTCGCGGCGGAAGAAAGTTTCGAAATCCATGGCCAGCCTCCTGCGGCGGGCTCGTCTTTAGGCCCTGCGCGCCAGCGAAGGAATGGCGCGCGGTGTCGCGGTCGCGAGCGCTTCTACGATGCGGCTGCCGCCAGTTCCAGCAAGGTTTCCAGCAGCACCTTGATCGCGAGCCCTGCATCGGCCTCCGTCATGTTTTCCAGCGGCGAGTGGCTGATGCCTTTTTCGTTGCGCACGAACAGCATCGCGACGGGCGCGACCGCCGCCATCGCCATCGCGTCGTGCCCGGCGCCGGAGGGCAGGCGGCGCGCCGAAAGGTTGCTGCCGCTGCGTGCGATCCCGGCCGCGAACGCATCTTGCAACCCTTGGTCCATCGGCACCGCAGCGGCGCGCGCATACGGCACGATCTCGAGGCCGACGCCACGTCGTGTCGCGATGGCACCGAACCGGCTCCGGATCTCGGTTTCCATCTCCACCAGCGTTTCGTCGCGCGGCGCTCGGAAGTCGATGGTGAACTGGACCGCGCCCGGCACGACATTGGTCGCGCCGGGCTCGGGCCTGAAGACGCCGACGGTGCCGACCGCGAGGTCATGGGCACCGGCAACCTGTTCGAGCGCCAACGTCATTTCCGCCGCCGCCGCCAGCGCATCCTTGCGCAGCGCCATCGGAACGGTGCCCGCATGGCCGGCCTCGCCCGTCACCCTCACCTGCGCCCGGACCTGAGCGTTGATCGCGGTGACGATCCCGACCGCCTCGTTCTCCGCCTCCAGCACCGGACCTTGCTCGATATGAAGTTCGAGATAGGCCCGCAGCGAGCCGGCTCGGCGGGCCAGCGCCGGAATGCCTTCGGGATCGCCGCCGAAGGCGCGCAGGGCCTCTCCAAGCGTCGTGCCGTCCTCGTCCCGTGCCGTCAGCCAGGCCGAATCGTAGGTCCCGGCCAGCGCTTCCGAGGTCGAGAGATGCGTCGGAAAGCGGACATTCTCCTCGTCGCCGAAGGCGACGACCTCGACCGGGAAGGGCAGTGCGATGCCGGCATCGCGCAACGCCTGCACAGCGAGAATGCCGGCGACGACGCCGAGATTGCCGTCGAAGCGCCCGCCATCCTTCACCGTGTCGAAATGCGAACCGATCATCACGGCTTGCGCGCCCGCGACGATGCCCTCGCGCCGCCCCTGCACCGAGCCGGCGGCATCGATGAAAGCGGTCAGGCCGGCCACTTCCATCGCGCCCTTGACCCACTCCGCCGCTTGTCGATGGGCGGGCGAAAGGTAGAGCCGCGTCAGCTTGCCCGGTTCGTCGGAAAAGCGGTTGAGCCCGGCGAGCGCCGCAAAGGCGCGGGCGCCGAGAACGGCGGCGGAAGGAAGCATCTGCGTCATGGCACGAAGATTAGGTCATGGCTCGTCGGAAACTGCACGGTGATTTTCGCAAAGCTGCTTCGCCTGAGCGAAGCGGCGACGCTCAATAGGTCGCTCGTCCGCCCGAGAGGTCGAAGATTCCGGCGGTGGTGAAGCTGTTCTCGGCGGAGGCCAGGAAAGCCACCATCGCCGCCACCTCGTCCGGCATCAGGAAGCGTCCGCGCGGGATCTTTGCCAGCATATAGCCGATATGCTCCTCGCTCATCTGGTCGAAGATGCGCGTGCGGGCCGCGGCCGGCGTGATGCAGTTCACCGCGATGTCCTTGTCGGCCAGCTCCTTGCCGAGCGATTTCGTCAGCGCGATCACCGCCGCTTTCGAAGCCGAATAGGCGGATGCGTTGGGGTTGCCCTCCTTGCCGGCTATCGATGCGACGAGGACGATCCGGCCGTAATTGCGCTTGACCATGCCGGGGATCACCGAGCGGCAGCAATGCAGGGTTCCGTCGACATTGAGGCGCATCACCCGCGCCCAATCCTCGAGCGGATAGTCCCAGGTCTTGTGGTTGGGCCCGGCGATGCCCGCGCTGGTCACCAGAATATCGATGCTGCCATGCCGGGCCTCGAGCGCGTCGGCCTCCGCCTGGACGGCTGCGGCGTCGGTAACGTCCACCGCGCGACCGACGACGCCATGGCCGATCTCCGCCGCCGCTTTCGCCGCAAGCTCGCCATCGACATCCCAGATCGCGACGCTGGCGCCGCTGGCGGCGAAACGTTCGGCTACGGCGCGGCCGATCCCCTGGGCGCCCCCGGTCACGATGGCGACGCGACGGCCCAAATCGATCTGGTTCAAGCTCTTCCTCCCTTGCGGCCAGGCTTCGATCGAGTCCGAGCCCTTTTCAGCATCAGAGCGGAACGACCTGCATCGATCAATCTTCAAAATGCGCACGGGCGGCCGGAGGCGGTTTCCCGCGTTAACCGGGACCGGGCTTCCGAACGTTGCGGCCGCCGGGATGGTTAATCACCATCGATGAATTTCAGGCGAAATTGAAGAATACCCATGTATCGAATCGGATCGAAAAAACCAAAGATGTTTCAATACGCGACATCGCGCCGAGCCGTATTTCATCGATTGGCATTGTCCATGAAGCGATCGTTTCGCATCGATACAGATATTGCGGATACGCATGAAACAGGCTTTAATACGGCTTCGGTGATCCCAAAAAGGAGGCGTTCACCTTTCGATTGACTTCGCCTTGACCTTGGAGCCGGATTGGCGATGTCATCATCGTCATGAGCCTGTTTCACCTGTCAGGACCGAAAACGAACGTGCCGAGCGCCCTTTCGATTCCCATTGCGAGTGAGGCCGACAGCCGAACGCGGCAGCGCTATGCCAAGCGTGCCGTTGGCGGCATCGGGATCGCGGTGATCAATCGCGGATCGGCGATCGGCGAATTGAACGAGGCCATCGTCGAGGGCGGGCATGTCAAGCTTGCCTTCTGCAACGCCAATCTGGTGAACGTGGCGGCCGATGATGCCGCCCTGCAGCGCAGCCTCGCGACCTTTCTTGTTCTGGCGGATGGCATCGGCGTCGATATCGGCAGCTGGCTGCTCTATGGCGCGGCCTTTCCCGACAATCTGAACGGAACCGATTTCTTCCCGACCTTTTTCGCCTCGCAAAGGCGCCACTTGCATGTGGCCCTGCTCGGTGGCCGCCCCGGTGTCGCCGACCGCGCCGTCGAGCAACTGGCCCAGCGCTATCCGCAGCATCGCTTCGTAGTTACCTCTCACGGCTACTATGCCGCCGACGAAGAGGACGGAATCCTGGATCGACTGAAGCAGGACCGTCCCGATCTGCTCCTGGTCGCGCTCGGCAATCCCTTGCAGGAGCGCTTCATCGCCGCCAAGCTCGGCCCGCAGCATTGCGCCGTCGCGGCCGGGGTCGGCGCCTTGTTCGATTTCTTCGCCGGCGAGGTCAGCCGGGCGCCGGAACTCATCCGCACGGCACGGCTGGAGTGGGCCTATCGGCTCTGGCTGGAGCCGAGCCGGCTCTGGCGCCGCTACGTCCTCGGAAACCCCGCCTTCATGCTGCGGGTCATGCGGCAATACCTGCTTGGCGGCCGCACCGGTTCCTGAGCGACAAGCGCCTTATGGCCGCGATTTGCCACTCCGCCCGGCACGGGTCTAAGAATCGGCGCACGCTGGCTGGCGTGCCGATCCGTGATTCTCGACCCGGAGCCCGCCATGCGCATCGAGAACGATCCGAAGCTCGACTTCCGCGACGTGCTGATCCGCCCGAAGCGCTCGACGCTCGGCAGCCGCGCCCAAGTCGAGGTCTCCCGTAGCTTCCGCTTCGCCCATACCGGCCGGGACTGGACCGGTTTTCCGCTTATCGCCGCCAATATGGACGTTGTCGGCACCATGGCGATGGCCCGGGCTCTCCAGAAGCACGGCGCCATGGTCGCCCTGCACAAACACTATGCCGCCGAGGAGCTGATCGCGTTCTTCCGCGAACCGGACTCGGCAAATACGTTTTATTCGCTGGGCACCACGCAGGCCGATCACGACAAGCTGAAGGCGGTGCATGAGCAATCCCCGATCGGGAAGATCTGCCTCGATGTCGCCAATGGCTACACCGAGAAATTCGTCGAGACCGTGAAAGCGACCCGAGGCGCCTTTCCCGACGCCGCGATCATGGCCGGCAACGTCGTCACCGGCGACATGACCGAGGCGCTGATCCTGGCGGGAGCCGACATCGTCAAGGTCGGCATCGGGCCGGGTTCGGTCTGCACCACCCGCAAGATGACCGGCGTTGGGTATCCGCAGCTCTCGGCCATCATCGAATGCGCCGATGCTGCCCACGGGCTAAAAGGCCTCGTCTGCGGCGATGGCGGGCTGACAGTGCCGGGCGATGTCGCAAAGGCTTATGGCGGCGGCGCCGATTTCGTCATGATGGGCGGCATGCTCGCCGGCCACGACGAATGCGAGGGCGAGATCCGCTACGAGGAACGGGACGGGGAGCGCGTGCCGGTCGCGATGACCTTCTACGGCATGTCCTCGGACACGGCGATGAAGAAATATGCCGGCGGCGTCGCCCGCTACCGCGCCTCCGAGGGCAAAAGCGTCGAGGTTCCCTATCGCGGCCCGGTCGAGGGCACGATGCTGGAGCTGATGGGCGGGGTGCGCTCGGCCATGACCTATATCGGCGCGGTACATCTCAAGGAAATGTCGAAGCGCACCACCTTCATCATGGTCGGCAGCCAGCTCAACACCGTCTTCGGAAACTGATCCGGCCCCCCGCCTTTCGGCGGCTACCGCTTTCGGCCCGGCTGTTGCATAGTCGCCGCTTCAACACGGAAAAGCCGCAAAGGCGACGGGGAGACGGATGATGACGATGAGAATTTTGGCGGCGGCAGCAGTGCTGGCCGCTGGTGCCTCGATGGCGCAGGCGCAGCAACTGGCGCCGAGCCCGACGCTCGACGCGGTGAAGGCCCGTGGCCATCTCGAATGCGGCGTGCATCTCGGCCTGCCGGGCTTCTCCTTCGCCAACGACAAGGGCGAATGGACCGGGCTCGACGTGGACTACTGCAAGTCGCTCGCCGCCGCGATCTTCGGCGACGCCACCAAGGTCAAGTTCACCCCGACATCGGTGCAGCAGCGCTGGCCGATCCTGCAATCGGGCCAGGTCGATGTGCTCGCGCGCAACTCGACCATCACCTTCTCGCGCAACGCGACGCTGGGGCTGAATTTCCAGGGCATCAACTTCTATGAGGGCCAGACCTTCATCGTCCGCAAATCCGCGAATGTGAAGGAGGCCGAAGGTCTCGACGGCGCCTCGGTCTGCGTCGCCGCCGGCTCGACCGAGGAGAAGAACGCCGCCGACTGGTTCCGCGAGCGCAACCTCAAGGTCACCATCACCAATTTCCAGAAGAACGACGACGCCATCGCCGCTTATGATGCAGGCCGCTGCGACGCTTACACCGCCGGTGTCGGCGCGCTGGCCGGCCAGCGCATCAAGCTCAAGGCGCCCGACGACCACGTCATCCTGACGAAGCCGATCTCGAACGATCCGCAAGGACCGGTGACGCGCTGGGGCGACGAGCGCTGGCAGCTCATCGTGCGCTGGGTGCTGAACGGCTCGATCGCTGCCGAGGCGCTGGGCGTGACCGCCAAGAACGCCGACGAGATGAAGGCGAGCTCGAAGAACTCGGAAGTTCGCCGCCTGCTCGGCGCCGAAGGCGGTTTCGGCGAGATGATGGGCCTGCCCAACGACTGGATGTTCAACGCCATCAAGCAGGTCGGCAATTACGGCGAAAGCTACGAGCGCACGGTGGGCATGGGCTCGGCCCTGAAGCTCGAGCGCGGCCAGAACCAGCTCTGGACCAAGGGCGGCCTGCTCTTCACCCCGCCGTTCCAGTGAGAGCAAAGCTGTCATTCCGGGGCGCGCCGAAGGCGTGAACCCGGAACCCACGACGGGGTCGTCCAGCCAGTCGCCATCACTCACCCGGTCGTGGGTTCCGGGTTCTTCGCTTCGCGAAGCCCCCGAATGACACCGCCATGTGGATGACGCTCGCACCGTGACCAGCCCTCTCGCCCTCCTCAACGACAAGCGCGTGCGCGACTGGATCTACCAGATCGCGCTCGTGGTTTTTCTCGTCGCGCTCGCCGTCTTCTTTGTGCGCAATGCCTCGGAGAACATGGTCAAGGCCGGCATCGCCTCGGGCTTCGGCTTCCTCTGGCGCAATTCGGGCATCGAGGTGCCCTTCGTCCTGACCGGCTATACCCAGGCCGACAACATCCTCGGCCTGTTCTGGGTCGGCGTCGCCAACACCATGCTGGTCAGCGTCATCGCGGTCGTGCTGGCGACGCTGCTTGGCTTCCTTATCGGCGTCGCCCGGCTGTCCTCGGTCTGGCTCGTCTCGGCCATTGCCGGCGCCTATATCGAGTTCGTCCGCAACATCCCGCTGCTATTCTTCGTGCTGTTCTGGTATTTCGGCGTCATCGCCGCGCTGCCGGCCCCGCGCGCGAGCCTGAGCGTCTTGGGCGTCGCCTTTCTCAACAATCGCGGCCTGACCGTCCCGCTGCCGGATGGCACAGAGAGCCTGCGGATCGCTGGGGCGATCATCCTCGTCTGCGTGGCCGCCTACACCGTCTTCGCCATATGGGCGCGCAAGCGACAGGAGCGCACCGGCCGCCATGGCCCGACCCTGCGCGTCGGGCTGGTGCTCTTGCTCGCCGTGCCGCTACTGGCGCTCACCTGGGCGGTGCTGGCGACACGCTGGGATGTGCCGGCGCTTCGCGGCTTCAACTATCGCGGCGGCTTCGTCGTCATTCCGGAATTCGTCGCGCTGCTGGCGGCGCTGGTGACCTACACGGCCGGCTTCATCGCCGAGATCGTGCGCGGCGGCATTCAGTCGGTTTCTCATGGCCAGACGGAAGCAGGCGCGGCGCTTGGCCTGCGCCCCGGCCAGATCCTGCGGCTCGTGACCATCCCGCAAGCCATGCGGGTGATGATCCCGCCGATGACCAACCAATATCTCAACGTGCTGAAGAACTCGTCCTTCGGCGCGGCCATCGCCTATCCCGACCTCGTCAGCCTGTTCATGGGCTCGGCGCTGAACAACACCGGCCAGGCGATCGAGATCATCGCCATGACGCTCGCCGTCTATCTCGTCATCGGGCTGGCCGTTTCCGCGGTGATGAACTGGTACAATGCCCGCATTGCGCTGGTGACGCGATGAGCCGCCCCGTCTCGCCTTCGATCTGGCGCGAACGCCTGTTCGCCACGCCTTTCACCGCTTTCGTGACCGTGGTGCTGGCACTCGCCATCGCATGGGTCGCGACGCCGCTGATCCGCTGGGCGCTTGTCGATGCGACCTGGCGCGGCACCACGCGCGCGGACTGCACGACTGGGGGCGCCTGCTGGGTCTTCATCCGCGCCCGCTTCGGTCAGTTCATGTACGGGTTTTATCCGGTCGACCAGCGTTGGCGCGTCGATCTTGCCGGCATCGCCTTCGTGCTCGGCATCGCTTCCGTCGTTTTGGCGCCGCAGCGGCTCAAGCTAGGCTTGAGCATCGCCATGCTGGTGGTGTTGCCGCCGCTCGGCATCTGGCTCATCGGCGGTGGGTTGGGCCTGCGCCCGGTCGAGACGCGTGACTGGGGCGGGTTGATGCTGACCCTGTTCATCTCGGTCTATTCCAGCCTGATCGCGATCCCGCTCGGCATCCTCTTCGCGCTCGGACGACAATCCGAATTGCGCGTCGTCAGGCTCGTCAGCGTCATCTTCATCGAGTTCTGGCGCGGCGTCCCGATCATCGCCGTGATCTTCCTCGCCTCGCTGCTGTTGCCGCTGATCCTGCCCGGCGGCCTCGATATCGACCGTCTGGCGCGGGCGGTGATCGGGCTCGGCTTCGTCATTGCCGCCTATATGGCGGAAGCGGTGCGCGGCGGCCTGCAAGCCCTGCCGAAAGGCCAGCGCGAGGCCGCGACCGCGCTCGGGCTGACCTATTGGAAGGCGACCGGCCTCATCGTCCTGCCGCAGGCGCTACGCATCTCGCTGCCGGCGATGACCAACGAGTTCATCGCACTCATCAAGAACACCACGCTCGTGCTTGTGGTCTCGATCCTCGATCTGCTCGGCATCGCCCAGGCCTCGCTCGCCGATCCCAACTGGGTCGGCATGAACATGGAGGCCTATGCCTTTTCAGGGGCGATCTACTGGCTGATCTGCTTCGCGCTCTCGCGCTGGAGCCGCTCGCTGGAGAAGAGGCGGCGGCTGTGATGACGAATGCACCTCCGCCGTCATTCTCGGGCGAAGCGTAGCGTAGACCCGAGAATCTCTCGCAGAACGAGCCGCTGCCTTTTCCGGTCGGAGATGCCCGGGTCAAGCCCGAGCATCTCGGAGATGCCCGGGTCAAGCCCGAGCATGACGCGCTGTGCGAGCGGGCAACAAAAAACCGGCCTTTCGGCCGGTTTCTCTATCCAAACCCCTGCAGCCTGCTTACGCCCGCGCCTTGCTCCGGTCGCGACGGCGGTCGGCCGCCGGCTGGTAGGCGATGCGCGAGTGGTGGGTGCAATAGGGCATGCCGGTCTGCGAGCGCGCGCCGCAGAAGCGGAATTCCGGGGTGGTCGGATCCCCCATCGGCCAGCGGCACATATATTCGCGCAGATCCATGATGGTGACGCGCTCGGAGAACGGGATCACGACATCCTCGGTCGCCTGCACCGGCTTCGGCTGAGCGTCGGCCGCGGTCTCGGCTTCGAAATCCTGCGCCAGCGCATGGGCGCCGCGTGTCGGGGCCGGTGCGGCCATCGGATGGCTCGGCGCCCGCGGCGGCGCAGCCTTGCGGGGCGCTGCGTTACGCGGAGTGGCTGGGGCCGCGGCGCTCTTCGCCCGGCCCGAAAGGCCGAGCCTGTGCACCTTGCCGATCACCGCATTGCGCGTGACGCTGCCGAGTTCGGCGGCGATCTGGCTTGCGCTCAGACCATCGCTCCAGAGCTTCTTGAGCCGTTCGACCCGCTCCTCCGTCCATGCTCCGGCTTCGTTCATCCGCATCACCTGTCTGTTCGGACGGCTTCAGGGAAGCCGTCTCGCGGGTGCTTCGTCTCGGAATCCGAAGTCGCGGCTTCTGTCGCAGGGACAAAAACCGTTGCTGCCGCAACAGACCGAACTGGGGACGCCGCACGAAATGTCGTATCTGACGAGGGGGACCATACAAGGGGCAGTGACTCCCCGACAAGAGTCGCCGAATCAGAAATCGGCTTTTCCCCAGGCCAATGCCGGTTCAGCAGGCAAGAGAATCTTTTCGGCAACACTTCGTTAAGGCCGTGGCGCCCGGCCCTGAATTGACAGCGCCCGCCTGAGTCCGCATATTTATCCACAAGGTGACGCCGCCCTCTCGGGCGGCGCTTATGTTTTGCGGATCACGACGATTTCGCGGATTAGGGCCTGGACCATGCGGATGACGGCGCGACGAGAGGTCGGGAACTGGGTGCGACGATAACGTCGTCGCCGGGTCGCAACTTGGCTGCAGCTTGCAGCATCAAACCCGGATCGCGTTCTCGACCCCAGCGCTTATCCGTTCTCACCCGTCCCTTCGCGAGGATCTGAGCTCCATGGCCTCCGCTTCTGTTTCCAAAACTGCTTCTGTTTCCAAGACCGATTCCGTGCTGCTGCCGACCTATGCCCGCGCCCCCGTCGCTTTCGAGCGCGGCGAGGGTCCTTGGGCGATCACGGCTGACGGTACGCGCTATCTCGACTTCGGCGCCGGCATCGCCGTCAATGCGCTGGGCCACGCCCATCCCCATCTCGTCAAGACGCTGACCGAGCAGGCCGGCAAGATCTGGCACACCTCGAACCTGTATGGTGCGCCGGACGGCGAGCGGCTGGCTCGCCGTCTCTGCGAGGCGACCTTCGCGGAGCGCGTGTTCTTCACCAATTCCGGCGCCGAGGCGAATGAGTGCGCCATCAAGATGGCGCGGAAATACCAGGCCGCGAAGGGCCATCCCGAGCGCTACCATATCATCACCTTCGAAGGTGCCTTTCACGGTCGGACGCTGGCGACGATCGCCGCCGGCGGCCAGCAGAAATATATCGACGGCTTCGGCCCGAAGGTCGATGGCTTCGATCAGGTGCCCTTCGACGACGAGAAGGCGCTGCGCGCCGCGATCGGCCCCGATACGGCGGCGTTGATGATCGAGCCGATCCAGGGCGAAGGCGGCCTGCGCACCGTGCCCGGCCGCTTCCTCAAGCTGCTGCGCGAGCTTTGCGACGAAAACGACCTGATGCTGATCTTCGACGAGATCCAGACCGGCGTCGGCCGCACGGGAAAGTTCTTTTCGCATGAGCATTACGGCGTGACGCCGGACATCATGTCGATTGCCAAGGGCATCGGCGGCGGCTTCCCGATGGGCGCCTGCCTCGCGACGGAAGAGGCAGCTGCGGGCATGACGCTCGGCACCCACGGCACCACCTTCGGTGGCAATCCGCTTGCCATGGCGGTCGGCAATGCCGTGCTCGATATCGTTCTGGAGCCGGGCTTCATCGACCGCGTCGGCCAGATCGCGCTGCGGTTGAAGCAGTCGCTCGCTGAACTCAAGGACAAGCATCCCGAAATCATCGAGGAAATCCGCGGCGAGGGCCTGATGCTTGGCCTCAAGCTGCACACGCTCAACACCGAATTCGTCACCGAGGCGCGCGCGCAGGGCATTCTCGTGGTCGGCGCCGGCGACAATGTCGTGCGATTGTTGCCACCGCTGATCATCTCGGAGGCTGACGTGGCCGAGGCGCTCTCCCGCCTCGACAAGGCTGCGAGCGCCGTCGAGGCTGGGCTCAAGCGGCCGGCCGTCGAATAATCTCCCTCCAAGCGAAGCGAAGGAAGCGCCCGTGACGCGCCATTTCCTCGACCTGTCCGATTTCTCCGGAACCGAACTGCGCGCCATCCTGCGCGCGGGCGAGGAGATGAAGTCGCGACGCCGCACGCCCGCAGCCGCCGGCGACCGCCTGCTCGACGGCAAGGTCATCGCCATGGTGTTCGAGCAGCCCTCGCTGCGGACCCGCGTTTCCTTCGATGTCGGCATCCGCGAACTCGGCGGCTCGCCGATGATGGTCACGGGCCGCGAGATCGAACTGGGCGAGCGCGAAACCATCGCGGACACCGCCCGTGTGCTGTCGCGCTATGTCGATGCGATCATGATCCGCATGCTAGACCACGACGCCGTGGTCGAGATGGCGAAATACGCCTCCGTCCCGGTCATCAACGGCCTCACCAAGCGCCAGCATCCCTGCCAGGTCATGGCCGACGTGATGACCTTCGAGGAGCGCAAGGGCTCGATCAAAGGCAAGCGCATCGCCTGGACCGGCGACACCAACAACGTGCTGACCTCCTGGGTGCATGCGGCCGGCCGGCTCGATTTCGAGCTGGCGATCGCCACGCCCGAGGAGCTGGCGCCGCCGCCGGCACTGATCCAGTGGGCCAAGACGCAGGGCGCGAAGCTCTCGCTCACCACCCGGCCCGAGGAAGCGGTCGAGGGCGCCGATTGCGTCATCACCGATTGCTGGGTCTCGATGGGCGACGACGAGGGCACCCGTCACAATCTGCTGCGGCCCTACCAGGTCGACGAGCGGTTGATGGACCGCGCCGAAAAGGACGCGATCTTCATGCACTGCCTGCCGGCTTCGCGCGGCGAAGAGGTGACGGACGAGATCATGGACGGCCCGCAATCGGCCGTGTTCGACGAGGCCGAAAACCGCCTGCACGCTCAAAAGGGCATTCTGGCGTGGTGCTTCGGCGGGGTGGCGGCCTGATGGCCGATCAAACCAGCGACACCGCCCTCGACGACAAGGTCGTTCCCTTCGCGGTGCCGGATCTCGACGTGCGCGGACGCGTCGTCCGGCTGGGGCCGGCCATCGACACGATCCTCTACCGCCACGGTTACCCCGAGCCGGTTTCTCGCGTTGTCGGCGAGGCGGCGGCGCTGACCGTGCTCCTCGGCACGGCGCTGAAATTCGAGGGCCGCTTCCAGCTCCAGACCAAGAGCGACGGGCCGATCTCGATGATGGTCGTC
Organism: Allobosea sp. P5_A5; assembly: GCF_056400625.1. Classification (NCBI taxonomy): domain Bacteria; kingdom Pseudomonadati; phylum Pseudomonadota; class Alphaproteobacteria; order Hyphomicrobiales; family Alloboseaceae; genus Allobosea; species Allobosea sp. P5_A5. Next base: position 163,344 of record NZ_JBFUKY010000008.1, on the reverse strand, counting down.
GATTTCCAGGCACCCGATAATTTCCGCGCCGTGGCGCATATCGACGAGGCCAAGCTGCTGGAGGCGATCGCGCTCGACAAGGTCTCGACCGGCGATCTTCTCGGCGAGGGCCATCTCGCCATGACGATCGACCAGGGCTCGGCGACGACGCGCTACCAGGGCATCGTTCCGCTCCAGCGCCAGAGCCTGGAGGAGGCGGCGCACGAATATTTCCGTCAGTCCGAGCAAATTCCGACGCGGGTGCGTCTGGGCGTGGGGACGGTGACGACCGGTGGCAAGTCGCAATGGCGGGCGGGCGGCATTCTGGTCCAGTTCATGCCGCATTCGGCCGACCGTCTGCGCGCCGCCGACATTCATCCGGGCGATGCGCCGGAAGGCCACGAGATCCTGGCCGGCCGCGATCCTGGGGGGCTGGAGGATGACGCCTGGACGGAGGCGCGCTCGCTCGTCGAGACGGTCGAGGATCACGAGCTTCTCGACCCGATGCTGGAGAGCGAGCGGCTGCTTTACCGGCTGTTCCACGAGCGCGGGGCGCGGGTGTTCGAGCCGGTCGCGGTGCATGAGGCCTGCCGCTGTTCGCGCGAGCGCGTGCTCACGATGCTGCGCGGCTTTTCGCAGGATGACCGCCACGCCATGATCGCCGATGACGGCAAGCTCGGCGTCACCTGCGAATTCTGCTCGCGGCGCTACTCCTTCGACCCGGCCGAGGTCGAAGACGGGCCGGCGTAGAGGCGCCGGAACCGCGACGGGAACCCCTCTCCTGTAAGGAGAGGGGCAGGGGTGAGGTGTCGGCCCCTCGACCAGTTCGCCAAGTAACTCATCGCACGGTTAGGTCTCAACCGAAGCGTCCGACGCCCGACCCCTCACCCTGCCCTCTCCCTATGGGAGAGGGTTCCCCGCGCCCATCCGTCAAGCGATGCTTACCCGCGGCACTCCGCCATCAGCTTCCTCATGAAGGCCTCGCCGGCCTCGAGCTGTTCCAGCGTGATGTACTCGTCCGGCTGGTGCGCCTGGTCGATCGAGCCCGGCCCGCAGACCACCGTCGGCAGGCCCGCGCGCTGGAAGTGCCCGGCCTCCGTCGCATAGGCGACGGCGATCGTGTCGTTGCGGCCCGACAACCGCATGGCGAGGCGCTCGGCCGGCGAGCCCGGATCGGGCGCGAGCCCCGGCACATCCGAGGTCATCACCGTCTCGATCGTGGAGGAGGGCGCGGTCTGGCGCATGCGCGCCAGCACCGTCTCGACCCTGGCGGCGAAGCGCGCCGGCCCGGCTTCGGGATCGGAGCCCGGCAGGGTGCGGATTTCCCAGGAGAGCTCCGTTTTGTCGGCCAGGATGTTGCGGGCGATGCCGCCATGAAACTTGCCGACATGGACGGTGTCGTAAGGCGGATCGAACCGTCCGCTCTCGTCCGGCCGCTCCTTCGCCTCCTCCTGCATCGCGTCGAGTTCGGCTGCCAGCAGCGCCCCGGCATGGACCGCGCTGGCGCCGAGATGGGGCTTGGAGGAATGGGCGGCAAAACCACTGACGCGGGTCAGGAAGGTGCGGATACCCTTATGCGCATCGGCGATATCGAGCGATGTCGGTTCGCCCACGATCACGGCGAGAGGCAACGGCAGCGTCTTGCCCATCGCGGCGATGCCGTCGACCACGCCGAGGCAGGTCACCTCCTCATCATAGGAGAAGAACAGGTGGATCGGCGTCTTGAGGCCGGCTGCCAGGAAATCCGGCACCAAAGCGAGCGCGAGCGCAACGAAGCCCTTCATGTCGACGGCGCCCCGGCCATAGGCGCGCCCGTTCTCGACATGCAACGTGAACGGGTCGCGGCTCCAGGCCTGCCCCTCGACAGGCACCACGTCGGTATGGCCGGACAGCACGACGCCGCCTTTGTCCTGCGGGCCGATGGTGGCAAAGAGAGCCGCCTTGTCGCCCGCGGCATTCGGAAAGCGCTGCGCGGCGACACCCCAGCCGGCAAGGTAGTCCTGGACGAAATCGATCAGCTCCAGGTTGGATTTCTGGCTCACCGTGTCGAAGGCGACGAGCCGGGCGAGCATGTCGAGCGGCGCGTAGCGCTGCCCGACAGTCGAAATGGCAGAGGCGGCAGTCAATGCAGGACCTTCTTCACATGAGGGGAATCGAGCGGAAACAGCGGCACCGCGACCTCGAGACTTGCGCCGCGCTCGTCGCGCATCGTGTAGGCGCCTTGCATCGAACCGTGCGGCGTCGCCAGCGGACAGCCGGACGTATAGTTGAAGCTCTCGCCCGGCCGGAGCACCGGCTGCTGGCCGACCACGCCTTCGCCGCGAACCTCATGGACCTGACCGCGCCCATCCGTGATCGTCCAGTGACGCGTCTTCAGCGTCAGCGTCTGTTCCGAGAGGTTCACGATCTCGATCGCATAAGCCCAGAAATAGCGGTCCTGGCGCGGGGAGGATTCGCTTTCCATGAAGCGCGGTTCGGCCGTCACCCGCACGCCATGCGTTTCGGCACGGTACATCGGCTCCGCCGCCTCGGGCTTTTTCGGTGTTCCTCGATCCGCCATATGCCAGTTATGGAGGCCGCTGCTGGCCCGTCAATGGGTTCGCCGTGCCAATCGGGCGTGGACAACGCCGCAAGCCAGGGTACTCATCCCCCGCCTTGGCTTGGCCTTTGCCACAGCCTTCGCTAGCAAGGACTGTCTTCCTCGCGGACCTCGCATGCTGCCTTTCAAGCCCGGCATCCAACCAGACAGCGCCATCCGCGCCCTTGCCGGGCAGGGTGCGATCCGGCTTGCCCAGCCCCCGGCCGAAGGCCAGATCCAGCCCGCGAGCCTCGATTTGCGGCTGGGCGCGCGAGCCTATCGCGTGCGGGCGAGCTTTCTGCCGGGCCCCGGACGCACGGTGCGCAGCCGCATCGAGGACCTTTCGCTCCACGAGATCGACCTGACCCGCGGCGCGGTGCTCGAAACCGGCTGCGTCTATGTCGCCGAGCTGATGGAAGGCCTGAAGCTGCCGAAAGGCCTGCGCGCCGCAGCCAACCCCAAGAGTTCGACCGGACGGCTCGACGTTTTCACCCGGGTCATCACGGACCGGGCCCGTGAGTTCGACCTCGTCGAGGACGGCTATGACGGCCCGCTCTATATCGAGATCTCGCCGCGCACCTTCCCGGTGCTGGTGCGCAGTGGCTCGCGCCTGTCGCAGATCCGCTTTCGGGCCGGGGAAACCCGGCTGGACGACCGCGCGCTTGGCGAAGTTCACCTCCGCGAGACCCTGGTCTCGGCCGCCGAACCCTCTTTTCAGGGCGGTGTCGCCGTCAGTGTGGACTTGTCCGGCTTCGGCGGCCTGCTCGGCTATCGCGGCAAGCACCATACCGGGCTGATCGATGTCGATCGCGTCGGAGCCTACCGGGCCTCCGAGTTCTGGGAGCCGATCCCCGACGATCGCTCGGGCGCGATGATCCTCGACCCCGGCCAGTTCTACATTCTCGCCTCCAAGGAGGCTGTCCATGTTCCGCCGGATTATGCCGCGGAGATGACCCCGTTCGACGCGCTGGTCGGCGAGTTCCGGGTGCATTATGCCGGCTTCTTCGACCCCGGCTTCGGCCATGCCGCAGCAGGCGGGCGCGGCGCTCGCGCCGTGCTGGAGGTGCGCTCGCGCGACGTGCCTTTCGTCATCGAGGATGGCCAGATCGTCGGCCGGCTGGTCTACGAGGCGATGGCGGCCCGGCCGGAAGCGCTCTACGGAGCGGGGCTGAAATCGAACTATCAGGGCCAGGCCCTCAAGCTCTCGAAGCACTTCATCGCTTGAGGCGTGGGCACTTTGCCTGCGTCACCCAGCCCGCTTTCGGCGCCGCCGCTTCGCGGCTATTCTGTTGGCATGGCCGAGGTCGAACCCCGTTCCGGATCGGATGAAGTCGCCGCGAGCCGTGGCGGCATCCTGCTGCTTGTCGGCGGGGCGCTGGCCCTGTTGCTGGCCGGATTGCTGCTGTGGTGGCGCGAAGGCAGCCGGCTCTTCACCGATGGGTTGATCGCCTCCATCGTCGCGTGTTTTTAACCGCCGATGTTTTTAAGCCCTGAGAATTGCATCCAAGCCTCAAGACCGGAAGAACGCTTGTGAACCGCCGCCTCGTCCTGCCTCTCGTCGTCTTCCTGGTCGGTGCGCTCGCGCTGGCGGCGGCTGCGATCCTGACCTTCTCGCCCGGTGCACGGACGACCAGCACCGGCACGGCCAGCGTCGGCGGGCCGTTCACGCTGACGACGCAGGAGGGCAAGCCGCTCTCGGACACCGATCTGCGCGGCTCGCCCTTCCTGGTCTTCTTCGGCTTCACCCATTGCCCCGACATCTGCCCGACCAAGCTCTTTGAAATCTCGGAAGCGATGCGCGCAGCCGGCGACAGCGACAAGGCAAAGACGCTCAAGGCGCTCTTCATCACGGTCGATCCCGAGCGCGATACGCCTGAGACGATGAAGAGCTATCTCGGCTCCTTCGATCCGCGCATCGTCGGATTGAGCGGTGACCGGCCGGCGATCGATGCGGTGATCAAGGCCTACCGGGCCTATGCCAAAAAAGTGCCGCTCAAGGACGGCGACTACACCATGGACCATACGGCGCTGGTTTATCTGATGGACAAGGACGGCAGCTTCGTCGGCGCCTTCAATATCGAACAGCCACCGGAGCAGGCCGCGGCGGAGTGGCTGCGCCACTCGTGATCTCTGGCGCGGGTGCCGAAGCCAGCCGCCGCGCGAGACCGTGCTCCGTCTTGTTCCAGGCGAAACGCCGGGTGAAGAACTCGTAAAGGGCCATCCAGGCCGCGATCGAGACCAGCCCGTAGTAAAGCGGCAGCAGCGGCACGAGCAGCAGCAGGTCGTGATCGCCTCGGCGTAGCGCGCCGATCGCCGGCGGCGCGAAGAGCGCGACAACTCCCAGCAGCCAAATGGCGGTGGCGAAGGCCAAGGTCAGGGTGCCCCAGTTGTCGGCCGGCATGAAAAGCGAGCCTTCCCAGCAGGCGCAAAGAGCGGCCAGTGCGAAGACCGGGAAGCCGAGCGCCGTCACGATCGTCCCGATGATGAGCGCGGCGAAGGCGAAGGTCGCGGGAAAGCCCGCCTCGCGCAGCAACGCGACCGGCGCCCGCGAATGCGTCATCACCGTCTGCATGTAGCCCTTGATCCAGCGCGAGCGCTGTTTGAGCCAGGCCTTGACGGTGACCGGCGCCTCTTCCCGTGTGTCCGACGGCAGGTCGCCCATGCGGTAGCCGGCCCGCACCAGCCGGATGCCGAGATCGGCATCTTCGGTGACGTTCCAGGCATCCCAGCCGCCGATCGCGCGCAGAGCATCGGTGCGGAAATGGTTCGAGGTGCCGCCGAGCATGATCGGCAGGCCCGATTTCAGGAGGCCCGGGTTCAGCACTTCGAAGAGCCCGGCATATTCGAGCGCGAACAGCGCCGGCAGCAGCCCTTCGCCGGTGTGGTCGATGACCAGCCGTGCCTGCAGGCAGGCGAGCTCCTTTGGCGCGCGCTGGAAACGGGCGGCGGCGAGCCGCAACTGCTGCGGGTCGGGAATGTCTTCCGCGTCGAAAATGGTGAAAAGCGTGCCACGCGCCTCGCGCAAGGCGAGATTGAGCGCGCGCGGCTTGGTGCGTGGCGCCCCCGGCGGGACGATCGTCACCCCGATATGCGCCGGCAGCCGGATCTCCGCGAGGGCTGCGCGCATGCCGCTGTCGTCGGCCTCGATCAGGAGGCGGATGTCGAGCTTTGCGGCGGGATAGTCCAGCGCCGCGAGCCCACGCAGCATTTGCTCGAGGACACGCAGCTCGCGATAGAGCGGGACCGCGACCGTGTAGACCGGCAGTCGGGCATCGTCGAGGCGCCATCGATGCGTCTGCCAGAGGTCGTCGGCCTTGGGCTCGATTGCGGCGGCGAGACGCAGCAGGATCAGCCCGAGAAAGATCGGGCCAAGCAAAAATGCCAGCGTGAAGAAGGCTTCCAGCGGCGCGAAAACGCCGCCGAAGGCTGCGGCTGCCACCCCGATCCCCGCCGTGACCCTCTGCCCTCGGCTTGCAGGCAGGCGGGCGCTGTCGCGGGCAAGGCCGGGCTCGTCGAGATTGGCGGCGTGCTGCGCCACATCGCTCGCATTAGCGACACGCAGCGCCTCGGCGAAGCGGCGCGGCGTGGTCACCGCGATGTCGCGGCGTCCGCGCGGCCCAGCCTCGATCATCCGCCGCAGCGCAGGCCCTTCCGGCGCGAGCATGAAGCGGTAGTGCCCGGCCCTACTCCCCGTGCAGGGAGCCACACCGGCCCGCAGGATCGCGACATGGTCTCCGCCTGAGGCGAGCCGGAAGCCGTCCTCGCAATAGGGCAGGTCATGCTCTGCCGCGAAGGCGCGGTAGTACCATTGCTCGTCGATGATCCGCAGCGCATAGGCTTCGGCGAGCGGGGAGCTGCCATGGCGCGCCGCCCGCCTTGCGGCGTCGTGAAGAGCGGCCGGTGCAATGCCATGGCGCTGAAGGAACGCGATCTCGGCGGGCAGGCCGACCGCCTCACCACGCCTCTCGACCGCCTCGCTGCCGTCCGCGACCGCCAAACCCGTTCAAGCTCCACGCCACATCCCGGGCAGATACCGCCCGAAAGGCGAGACTTGCCGAATTGCACGCAGGAGTCGAGTAAGGCTTTAAGCGGAGAGGACGGGCGGCTTTCAGCGCCCGGCCAGGATTTCCGCGACTTGCGGGATGTCCTTGTCACCGCGGCCGGACAGGTTGACCACCATCAAATGGTCCCGCGGCTTCTGCGGGGCCAGTTCGGCGACGCGGGCCAGCGCATGGGCAGGTTCCAGCGCCGGAATGATCCCCTCCAGCTTCGAGATCAGCTGGAACGCCTCGAGCGCCTCCTCGTCGGTGGCGGAGAGGTAGGTCGCCCGACCGATATCGTGCAGCCAGGAATGCTCCGGGCCGATGCCGGGATAGTCGAGACCGGCCGAGATCGAATGCGCATCGGCGATCTGCCCATCCTCATCCATCAGCAGAAATGTGCGGTTGCCATGCAGCACGCCGGGCCTGCCGCCGGTCAGCGAAGCCGCATGCAGCCCGCTCGGTACGCCATGGCCGGCCGCCTCGACGCCATAGATTTCGACGGACGGGTCGTCGAGGAAGGGGTGGAACAGCCCCATCGCATTGGAGCCGCCGCCGATGCAGGCGATCAGCGAATCCGGCAGGCGGCCTTCCATTTCCAGCATCTGCGCCTTGGTCTCGGTGCCGATGATCGACTGGAAGTCGCGCACCATCGCCGGATAGGGGTGCGGGCCCGCGACCGTGCCGATGCAGTAGAAGGTCGTGCCTACATTGGTCACCCAGTCGCGCAGCGCCTCGTTCATCGCGTCCTTGAGCGTCTTGGTGCCGGATTCGACCGGCACGACGGTCGCGCCCAGCATCTGCATGCGGAACACGTTCGGCGCCTGTCGGGCGACATCGACCGCGCCCATATAGACGATGCATTCCAGCCCGTAGCGCGCGCAGAGCGTCGCGGTGGCGACGCCATGCTGGCCCGCGCCGGTCTCGGCGATGATGCGCTTCTTGCCCATGCGCCGCGCCAGCAAAATCTGGCCGAGCACATTGTTCACCTTGTGCGAGCCGGTGTGGTTCAGCTCCTCGCGCTTGAGGTAGATCTTCGCGCCGCCCGACAGGCCGGAGGCTGCCGCCTGCTTCTGGAAATACTCGGTCAGGCGCTCGGCGAAATAGAGCGGCGAGGGGCGGCCGACATAGTGCTTCAACCCGTTCGACATCTCGGCGTGGTAGGCCGGGTCGGCCTTGGCGGCGTTGTAGGCCTGTTCCAGCTCGAGAATCAGCGGCATCAGCGTCTCGGCGACGAAGCGGCCGCCGAACAGTCCGAAGCGACCGTTCTCGTCCGGGCCGTTGCGATAGCTGTTCGGATGAGAGGGGGCGTTCATGCGCTCGAACCTTCCTGCATATCCGCCGCGGCCTTTCGGGCCGCCGCGATGAATTCCACGATCCGGGCCGGATCCTTGACGCCCGGCGCGCTTTCGACGCCCGATGATACGTCGATGCCGGCCGGTCGGGTCACATGGATCGCCTCGGTGACATTCGCGGGGTCAAGCCCGCCCGATAGCATGAAGGCGAGCGCGGGGTCGAGGCCGGCTAGCAGCGTCCAGTCGAAGGGCCGGCCATGGCCGCCGGGATAGGCCGCGTCCTTCGGCGGTTTGGCATCGAGCAGGATGCGGTCGGCGACGGCGGCATAGGGCCCGATGCGCTCCAGATCGGCCGAAGTCGCGACGCCGAGCGCCTTCATCACCGGCCGGCCGGCCGCGATGCTGATTGCATGGACCAGCGTCGGGGACTCTCCGCCGTGCAGCTGAAGCCAGTCCGGAGCCAGTTGCTCGACCAGTTCCGCCGCCTGCCCTTCATCGAAATCCACGACCAGCGCGACGATCTCGGCCTTGCCGCGCGCCATCGCGGCAAGTTCGATCGCGCGCTTCATGGTGACGACACGGGGGCTCCTGGGATGGAAGACGAGACCGACCATGTCGGCGCCGGCCTCCAGCGCGGCTTCCATCGTCTCGGGCGTCGAGAGACCGCAGATCTTGATCATCACCGCAGCGGAACCTTTCATCATGGGCGCTCTTAGCATGAGGCTGCCGTTCCTGTCGCACTTGCGACATCGTTGCGGGCGACGTCATGGTGGCGGGCTGACGGAGGGTTAAACATTGCGCATGGGACGTCGTGGTTTTCTGGCGCTGGCAGGTCTGCTGGCCCTGACCGGCCTCGCCGCGACGGCCTTCTACATCTTCACCCAGCCGCGCACGCTGCGGCTTGCGGTCGGCCCGCTCGGCTCGGAAGATGCGCGCATGGCGGCGGCCTTCGTCCAGGGCCTCAACCGCGACAAGGCCTCGGTTCGGCTGCGGCTGGTCTTGACGGAAGGCTCCGAGGACAGCGCCAGAAAAGTCGACGAAGGGCAGGCCGAGCTGGCGATGCTGCGGCCGGATATCGCGGCCCCCTCCACGGCCGACACCGTCTTGATCACCCGCCGCAGCTATCCGTTCTTCATCACCACCAAGGACACGACGATCGGCCGCATCGCCGATCTGCGCGGCCGCAAGGTCGGCGTCTCCCGCAATCCGGTCGGGAATATCGCGCTGCTCAAGCGGGTTCTCGCGCAATATGAGGTCGGCGCCGACGAACTGGAGATCATCGGGTTGAATCAGGACGAGATCGTCCAGGCCGCGCGCGACAAGCGGATTGACGCCTTCTTCTCGATCAACGCCGTCGGCTCGCACACCAACAATGACGGGCTGAAGCGGCTGCGCTCTGCCTGGGGCGAGGACCCCGTCCTGATCCCGATCCGCGAGGCCGATGCGTTGGCCGCCCATTACCGCGCGATCGAATCCGGCGAGATCGTGCGCGGCGCGCTGGGTGGCGACCCGCCTCGCCCGGCCGAAAGCCTGCCGACGATCTCGATCACATCCCGGCTGGTCGCCGCGCAAAGCCTCGACGACAATCTCGTCGGTGAATTAACCAAGGACATCCTCGATTTGCGCCTGACGCTGGCGACGGAGGTGCCGGCCATCGCGGCGCTGGAGACGCCCTCGACGGACAAGGACGCGCCGCTGCCGGTCCATTCCGGCGCCGCCGCCTATATCGACGGGGAGCAAGAAAGCTTCTTCGACCGCTATGGCGACTGGTTTTATATCGGCGCGATGGTCCTGTCCGGCGTCGGCACCGGCGGGGCGGCATTGCTGGGGCGCGAGAGCGCCAACCGGCGCAAGCGCGCGATGGAAGGGCTCGACGAATTGTTGACGCTGCTCGGCATCATCCGCGCCTGCGAAGACGAGGCCGAACTGATGCGGCTGGGGCGCGACGCCGACACCATCCTCAGCCGCGTGCTGGCGGACTACGCCAAGGGCGACCTCGACGCCGCCGCGCTCGCCGCCTATCGCCTGGCGATCGATCAGGTGGGCCGCGCGGTCGCCGAAAGGCAGCGCGTGATGGCCGAGATCTGACGCGCATTCACCTTTGGGACAGGCTGCGGTTGCCCAATGGCCCCGCAACGTCTATGTGCAGCGCAGCGAATTCCAGATTCACGTGAAACAGGCTGCGCCGGCAGGGCATCGACCCTTGACCGGCCCGTGGCCTTGAAGGCAAGGCCCCTCCCGCATGTCCATGCGCAACATCGCCATCATCGCCCACGTCGACCACGGCAAGACCACGCTCGTCGACAAGCTGCTGCAACAGTCCGGCACCTACCGCGACAACCAGCGCGTCATCGAGCGCGTGATGGACTCCAACGAGCTGGAGAAGGAGCGCGGCATCACCATCCTGGCCAAGGCGACATCGGTCGTCTGGAAGGATACGCGCATCAACATCGTCGACACCCCCGGCCACGCCGATTTCGGCGGCGAGGTCGAGCGCATCCTGAACATGGTCGATTCCGCCATCGTGCTGGTAGACGCCGCCGAAGGCCCGATGCCGCAGACCAAGTTCGTGGTCTCCAAGGCGCTGAAGCTGGGCCTGAAGCCCATCGTCGCGATCAACAAGGTCGACAAGCCCGACGCCCGTACCACCGAAGTCATCAACGAGGTGTTTGACCTCTTCGCCGCGCTCGATGCCACCGACGAGCAGCTCGACTTCCCGATCCTCTACGGTTCGGGCAAGCAGGGCTGGATGGCGCATGATCCGGCCGGCCCGCAGGACCAGGGCCTCGCTCCGATGTACGACCTCATCCTCTCGCATGTGCCCGAGCCGACCGTCGAGGATGGCCCGTTCCGCATGCTGGGCACGCTGCTCGAGGCCAATCCCTATCTCGGCCGCATCATCACCGGCCGCGTCGTGTCGGGCTCGGCCAAGCCGAACCAGACAATCAAGGTTCTTTCGGGTGACGGCAGCGTGGTCGAGAGCGGCCGCATCACCAAGATCCTGGCCTTCCGCGGCCTCGAGCGTACGCCGATCGAAGAGGCCATTCCCGGCGACATCGTCTCCATCGCCGGCCTGGTGAAGGGTTCGGTCGCGGACACTTTCTGCGATCCATCGGTCGAGACCCCGATCAAGGCCCAGCCGATCGATCCGCCGACGGTGTCGATGACCTTCATGGTCAATGATTCCCCGCTGGCGGGCACCGAGGGCGACAAGGTCACCACCCGCGTCATCCGCGACCGTCTCCTGAAGGAGGCTGAGGGCAACGTTGCGCTGAAGATCGAGGAAGCCAAGGACAAGGACAGCTACATCGTCTCGGGCCGCGGCGAATTGCAGCTTGCCATCCTGATCGAGCAGATGCGCCGCGAGGGCTTCGAGCTCGGTGTGTCGCGTCCCCGCGTCGTGCTGCGCCGCGACGAGGCCGGCCAGCTTCTGGAGCCGATCGAGGAGGTCATCATCGACGTCGACGAGGAGCATTCCGGCGTCGTCGTGCAGAAGATGTCGGAGCGCAAGGCCGACATGCTGGAGATGCGTCCCTCCGGCGGCAATCGCCTGCGGCTGGTCTTCCACGCCCCGACGCGTGGCCTCATCGGCTACCAGGGCGAACTGCTGACCGACACGCGCGGCACCGCGATCATGAACCGGCTGTTCCATGCCTATCTCCCCTACAAGGGCGAGATCGGCGGGCGCCGCAACGGCGTGCTGATCGCGATGGAAACCGGCGAGGCCGTGGCCTACGCGCTCTGGAACCTCGAGGATCGCGGCCCGATGATGATCGAGCCCGGTTGGAAGGTCTATCAGGGCATGATCGTCGGCGAGCACACCCGCGAGAACGACCTTGAAGTGAACGTGCTCAAGGGCAAGAAGCTAACCAACATTCGCACCACCTCGAAGGACGAGGCCGTGCGCCTGACCCCGCCGATCCGGATGACGCTGGAGCGCTCGCTGGCCTGGATCGACGACGACGAACTCGTCGAGGTCACGCCGAAGTCGATCCGCCTGCGCAAGGGCGTCCTCGACCCCAACGAGCGCAAGCGCTCGCAGAAGATGAAGGCCGACGTGGCCTGATACCGATGCCCGGGCTCACGCCCGGGCATTTTTGCTTCCGGCCTGCGCTGGGCGCAGCCCGCGATTGACGGCTGCGGCGATTGCCCTGCCGCGCCGGCTCTGGTGCTCTGCGCGCCTGTTCAGGGAAGGACCATCACCATGCAAACCCGTAATCTCGGCCGCTCGGGCCTGCGCGTTTCCCTCGTCGGCCTCGGCTGCAATAATTTCGGCGGGCGCATCGATCTGGAGGCGACGCGCAAGGTTGTCGATGCCGCCATCGAGCATGGCATCACGCTGTTCGATACCGCCGACATCTATGGCGAGAAGGCCGGGTCCGAGACGGCGCTCGGGCAGGTTCTCGGAGACCGGCGCAAGGACATCGTGCTCGCCTCCAAATTCGGCATGAAGATGTTTCATGGCGGCCAGGGGGGCTCGCGCCGCTACATCATGAACGCCGTCGAGGAATCGCTGACGCGGCTGAAGACCGACTGGCTCGACCTCTACCAGTTCCACACGCCGGACCCGCTGACGCCGATCGACGAGACCTTGCGTGCACTGGAAGATCTCGTCACCCAGGGCAAGGTTCGTTATGTCGGCTGCTCCAACATGGTCGCCTGGCAGGTCGCCGATGCGCAGTGGACGGCCCGCGACCTGGGGCTCGGCGGCTTCGCCTCGGCGCAGGACGAATACAGCCTGCTGAAGCGCGGCGCGGAAAAGGACCTGATCCCCGCCTTGGCCCATTATGGCATGGGCCTGCTGCCGTATTTCCCGCTCGCCAACGGAGCCCTCACGGGCAAGTACAAGCGCGGTGCGGCGATGCCGGAAGGCGCCCGGCTGTCGAAGCTGCCGGAACGTGCCGGCCAAATCTTCAGCGAGGACAATTGGCGGCGCATCGAGGGCTTGAGCGCCTTCGCCGAGCAGCGCGGCCACAGCCTCGTCGAACTCGCCTTTTCGTGGCTGGCGGCCCAGCCGGTGGTCTCAAGCGTCATCGCCGGCGCGACCAAGCCCGAGCAGATCGCCGCGAACGTCAAGGCGGCCGACTGGGCATTGACCAAAGAAGAGCTGGCGGCGATCGACACGATCACGGCGTAAGCACACGAACCGCGACATAACCCCTCTCCTGTAAGGAGAGGGGCAGGGGTGAGGTGTCGGGCCTCGGACCAGTGAGGCACTTCCTCACCGCAGCAGCGGTGAGGTTACAGACAGGCGTCCAACGGCCGACCCCTCACCCTGCCCTCTCCCTCCGGGAGAGGGTTCCTCGCACCCCCCCGAACGCGAATTGCCATTCCTGACAGCTTGGCGCGCACCATCTCAGTCTCGCCCATGGACCGCCCGCGCCTGCGCGAATATGGTCCCCGCCATGAGCGACAAAGCCTCCGCCCCCGCGCTGAAACCCGGCGACCACCTGTTTCTGGTCGACGGCTCGAACTTCATCTTTCGGGCCTATTTCCAGTCGATCAATCAGGACCGGAAATATAACGTCCGGTCTGACGGACTTCCCTCAGGTGCGGTGCGGCTGTTCGCGACGAAGCTGTTCCAGTTCGTGCGCGAGGGCGTGCTCGGCGTCAGGCCGACACATCTCGCGATCATCTTCGACAAGTCGGAGAACTCGTTCCGCAAGGCGATCTATCCCGCCTACAAGGGCAACCGCTCCGATCCGCCGGCCGATCTCATTCCGCAATTCCCGCTGATGCGGGAGGCTGTGCGGGCCTTCGGGCTGATCCCGGTGGAGCAGGATGTCTATGAGGCCGACGATCTGATCGCGACCTATGCGAAACAGGCCCGCGAGGCCGGCGCGGATGTGCTGATCGTCTCCGCCGACAAGGATCTGATGCAGCTCGTGGGGCCCGGCGTCGCGATGTACGACCCGGCCTCCGGCGACCAGAAGAAGGGCGCGGGCTTCCGCGCCGAGCGCCGCATCGGAGAGCCCGAGGTCGTCGAATATTTCGGCGTGATGCCAAATAAGGTCACGGATGTGCAGGCGCTGGCGGGCGACGCCACCGACAACGTTCCCGGCGCGCCCGGCATCGGCATCAAGACGGCGGCCCAGCTCATCGGCGAATATGGCGACCTCGAAACGCTGCTGGCCCGCGCGGGCGAGATCAAGCAGCCCAAACGCCGCGAAACCCTGACCAATCCCGACGTCGTCGAGAAGGTCCGCATCTCGCACAAGCTCGTCACGCTGGTCGATGACGTAAAGGTCGAGACACCGCTGGAACATCTCACGCTGGACCAGCCCGACCCCGCCAGGCTCGTCGCCTTCCTCAAGGCGATGGAGTTCACCACCATCACAAAGCGCGTCGCCGAGGCCTATGAGGCCGATATCGGCGCGATCGAGGCCGACCCTGTGCTGGCGCCGGGTGGGTCGCGAGCTGCCGAGCTGAAGGCGCTTTATGCCGGCGCCGACGCGATCGAGGATGCGGTCTCCGACATCGCTTCGGTCGCGCCCTCGGCCGGCGCGACGTTGGCCGAGGCTGCCGGCGGCGAAGGCGGCTGGATGGCGCCGGCTCATCTTGCCGCGACGCGGAAGAACGAGGCTACCTCAAGCAAGGTCGACCGCTCCGGCTACGAATGCGTGCGCACGCTCGCCGATCTCGAACGCTGGATCGGCTGGGGTTATGAAACCGGCCAGGTTGCCCTGAAGATCCGGGCGAATTCGCTCGATCCGATGCAGGCGGATCTCGTCGGCCTTTCGCTGGCGGTCGCCCCCAACAAGGCGTGCTACATCCCGCTCCAGCACCGGGCGGGCAGCGGCGGTCTTTTCGACGACGGTCTGCAGCCGGAGCAGATACCGCTTGCCCAGGCCGCCGCGGCCCTGAAGCCGCTTCTCGGCGATCCCGGCGTCCTGAAGATCGGCCACAACCTGAAGTCGGATCTCCTCGTGCTGGAGCGGCACGGGCTGCCGCTTCGCGCGATCGAAGACACGATGTTGATGTCCTACGCGCTTGATGCCGGCACCAATGCCCATGGCCTCGAGAGGCTCGCGGAGCTCCATCTCGGGCATGAGACGATCCCCTATGCCCAGATCGTCGGCACCGGCAAGGCACAGCTCAGCTTCGACAAGGTGTCGCTCGACAAGGCGGCCGATTTTGCCGCCGAGGACGCCGACATCACGCTGCGGCTTTGGAAGGCCCTCAAGCCGCGCCTTGTCGCCGAGCGCAAGACGACCGTCTACGAGACCCTCGAACGGCCGCTGATCGAGGTTTTGGCCCGGATGGAGCGGCGTGGCATCGCCATCGATCGGCAGATCCTCTCGCGGCTTTCCGGCGATTTCGCGCAGGTGCTCGCCCGGCTGGAGGACGAGATTTACGAGACGGCCGGAGAGAAATTCACGATCGGCAGTCCCAAGCAGCTCGGCGACATTCTCTTCGGCCGGATGGGGCTGGCCGGCGCCAAGAAGACCGCGACCGGCCAATGGGCGACAGGCGCTGGCGTGCTGGAGGAGCTGGCCGAGCAGGGTCATCCGCTGCCGTCGAAGATTCTGGAATGGCGCCAGCTGTCCAAGCTGAAATCGACCTATACCGATTCGCTGCCGACCTATGTGAACCCGCAGACCAATCGGCTCCACACCTCGTTTGCGCTCGCGGCGACCACGACGGGGCGGCTCTCGTCATCCGAGCCGAACCTGCAGAACATCCCCATCCGCACCGAGGCCGGCCGCAAGATCAGGACCGCCTTCGTGCCCGAGAAGGGCTTCAAGCTCGTCTCGGCCGACTACAGCCAGATCGAGCTGCGCCTTCTCGCCCATATCGCCGAGATCCCCCAACTTCGGCAGGCCTTTGCGGAGGGGATCGATATTCATGCGATGACGGCGTCCGAGATGTTCGGCGTGCCGGTGCAGGGCATGCCGAGCGAGGTGCGCAGGCGGGCCAAAGCGATCAATTTCGGCATCATCTACGGCATCTCCGCCTTTGGCCTTGCCAACCAGCTCGGCATCGGGCGGGAGGAGGCTGGCGCCTATATCCGCAAGTATTTCGAGCGCTTCCCCGGCATCCGCGACTACATGGACCAGACCAAAACCTATGTCCGCGCGCATGGAAAGGTCACCACGCTGTTCGGCCGCGTCTGTCATTTTCCGGCGGTCTCGTCCCGGAACCCGTCCGAGCGCGCCTTCGTCGAACGACAGGCGATCAATGCGCCGATCCAGGGTTCCGCCGCCGACATCATCCGCCGTGCCATGACGCGCATGGACGCCGCGCTGGAAGCCGAGCGGCTCAACGCCCGTATGCTGCTGCAGGTTCATGACGAGCTCGTCTTCGAGGTGCCCGATGACGAGGTAGAGAAGACGCTGCCCGTGATCACGCGCGTCATGGTCGAGGCCCCGCATCCGGCGGTGCAATTGCGTGTTCCGCTGGCCGTCGAGGCGCGCGCCGCCGGCAATTGGGACGAGGCTCATTGACGTTGGTGGAACCGCTGCAACCTGTGCGCGTTCCATGCCGGACGCGCACTAAGCGCGGATAGCGCGCCGGGATCACGCCATATGCTCACCTCCTCGGCCTGGCGGCCGTTTCCACGCTATATGGCGACGCCCGACAACGTCGAGGAACAGGCGAGCGGCGATGTCACGCCCTACGAGCACGATCTGATCCTGCGCTACGCGATCGTCGGTATCTTCGTCATCCTTTTCACCGCCGCGCTTTCCATGATGAAGGTCATCGCCATTCCGGTGACCGCAGGCGTGATCTTTGGCCTGGTTCTCGGCCCGCTGGTCGATTGGATGGTCCGTCACCGCGTGCCCCAGCATCTCGCCGCGGCGCTCGTGGTGCTGCTTTTCATCGCTGTCCTGATGATCGCGATCGGCGTTCTGGCTGTGCCCGTCGCGGCATGGAGCGACCAGGGTCCGGCCATGGCGACGGCTCTGAAGACCAAGCTGTCGGGCGTCTTCGCCTTCGTGGAACAGTTCCAGCGCGGCCTTGCCGGGATGACGGGGCATGGCGGGGACATCAGCGTCCAGCAAGGCAATCCGCTGATGGACATCGCCATGTCATCCTCGGCCGCCGCAGGAGGCCTGCTGCTGTTCGTCGCGACCATCTATTTCTGGCTTGCGACGCGGCGCCACCTCAAGGCGCGCATCCTGCGTTTGTGCCTGGGTCGCAGCGCCCGCAAATCGGCAGGCTCCTTCTTTGAACAGATCGAGGAGCGGGTCGCGCGCTATTTTGCGCTGGTGACGGTGATCAATTTCGGCATGGGCGTGCTGGCCACCCTGATCGCCTGGTTCGCGGGCATGCCCTTTCCGATCTTTTGGGGTGCGCTGGCGTTTCTGCTGAACTTCCTTGCCTTCATCGGCCCGGTGATCGTCGCCGTCATGTTTTTTGCGGGGGCCTTGCTGGATGCGCCCTCGCTGCTAGCGGCACTCTGGCCGGCGGCGGCCTATTACGGCCTGCATCTGATCGAGGGAAATGTGGTGACGCCGATGTTCGTCGGCTCCCGTCTAACGATCTCGCCCTTCTTGGTCTTTATCGGCTTCATCTTCTGGCTTTGGCTGTGGGGCCCGATCGGCGCGGTGCTGGCCACGCCGATCGTCATCGTCGGAATGGTGGCGCAGGAAGAGTTCGCCCATTACCGTCTCGAAAAGGCGAAGGAGGAGGCCGAGTCCGAGCCCGCCACCGCTTAGCATTCCATGGCCTCGGCGCCGCAAGCGAAGGGCCTGCTCGACTTTGAACCGGCCGGAAGCGATTTCGTCCGATCCGACCTCAATCGGAACCGAACCCTGTTCACTGCGTTAGCCGATTGCGGCGGTGGGCCCCTTGCGGCACGGGCCTTGTCTCGACACGATCACAATCCAATCGAACCGACAGGAAACGATCCTCATGGCCACCACCGAATCGGCGAAGCAACAGGCCACCGCCGCTGCCAAGAGCGCCAAGGACCACATCGAAAGCGGCGTGGAAGAGGTCAAGGCCGAGGCCAAGCGTGCCGGTACCCAGGCGAAGGGCCAGGCCAGCGCGCTCGAGGACACGCTGGTCCGCAGCGCCGAGGACATGGTCGCCACGGTCAGCGACCGGCTGCGTTCGGTCGGCGTCGATGCTGATCGCATGGTCGATGTCGCCAAGGAACAGGCCTCGGAGCTGCAGCAGATGATCGAGGACGAGATCCGCGACCGGCCGTTGCGGGTCCTGGGCCTGGCGGCGGCCGTCGGCCTTTTCGTCGGCTACATCTCGGCGCGTTGAACCCATGATCGGGGGGATCGGATCCTATATCGCCTCGGAGATCTCCGGGACGGTCAAGCGCAACGTCACCATCTACGGGTTGTTCGCGCTGACCGGGCTGTTGGGCTTATGTGCGATCGGCTACGCCTTGAGCGCTCTTCATACGGTGCTGGCGCTGCGTTTCGGACCGGTCGCGGCGAGCCTTTGGATCGCAGGCGGCCTGGCCGTGGCTGCTGCGATCTCGCTCGGGACGGCGCTCTATCTCAAGAACCGGAAGCGCCCTTCGCGTCCGATCCCGGCAAGCGCTGCTTTTGCCGCCGCGCCCATCGCTGCCAAGCTCGTCACCTCGCGGATCGGCTGGCGTGTGGCGGCCCTGGGAGGAATTGCCGTTCTAGGCACGATCCTGGGGCGTCAGCTTTTTTCAGGCGGCGGTCAGGACGACGATTTCGACGCTTGAAAGATAGCAGGCCGCAGCGTGACATTGCGGCCTGTCATTTTACATAGGGAATCGGCCATGCTGTGTTTAACACGGTGGCCATGTCGGATCAGGTGAGACCCCGCAGAACGTCGCCGCTCGTTGCCTTGCCCGTGCTCGGCGCCAGGCTCCGTTCGGCGACAGCGACGATTATCGCCATCGCGGTGGTCGCGGTGGCGATCGTGCTCGCCGCCTGGATCAACCGGGAAGCGCGGATCGCGGCCGACCTCGTCTCGCACGCCATCGAAATCCGTGAGCGCGCCGAACGCTTCCTGGGGCGCCTTCGCGATGCCGAGACCGGCCAGCGCGGGTTCCTGCTCACCGGCCAGGTCGCATACCTCCAGCCCTTCGCCGACGGCAGTGCTGAAGCGGGGCCGGAGCTCGATATCCTCGAATCCCTGGTCGCTCGCGACGCCGAGCAGAAATCACGCGTCGAGAGCCTGCGGCAGAACATGCGGGTGAAGCTCGCCGAACTCGGCCGCACGATCGAACTCGAGCGCTCGGGACGGCGTGACGAAGCCATTTCCTTTGTGCGGGACGGGCCCGGCATCGTCGCGATGAATGCGATCCGCGACACCGTGCTCGATGTTCAAAGGGTCGAGAACGCGCGGCTGCTGTCGCTTTACCGCAGCGAGGAGCGCCGCCGGCTCTGGGGCAGCATCGGCATCGTGATCGCGCTCGCCGGCCTTGCCTTCGCCGCCTGGCAGCAGCTGCGCAGCCGCCAGCGCCGCAGCGCAGCCCTCGCCCTCAGCAATGCCGAGCTGGAGCGGATCGTCAGCGAGCGCACCCGCCAGCTCGAGAGCGAGCAGTTGCGCATGGAGGCGCTGCTGCGCGACGTCAATCACCGCGTCGGCAACAACCTCGCCATGGTTTCGGCGCTGCTGAACGTTCAGAGCCGGCAGAGCCCGGAGCCTGCGGTGAAAGCTGCGCTGGTCCAGGCGCAGTCGCGCATCCAGGCGATCGCCGCCGGCCAGCGCCGTTTGCGGCTCGATCTCGAAACTGACGAGATCGACGCCAGGCCCTATATGGAGGATCTGCTTGCCGAGATCGGCAAGGCTGCGGAAGGCCGGCCGATCGCGCTCGATCTTCAGATGGAGACGATCCGGCTCCCCGGGCGGGATGCGGTGTCCTTCGTGGTGATCGTCAACGAACTCGTCACCAACGCGATCAAGCACGCCTTTCCCGACGACATGGCGGGGTGCATCACGCTCCGCTTCGAGCCCGTCCATTCGGATGGCGCGCCGGCGCTGCTGATGAGCGTCGAAGATGACGGGGTCGGCATGCCCCAGGACATCAAGAGCAAGGGCCTGGGCCAGACGGTGATTGCGAGCCTGATGCGCAGCATGCGGGCAACGATGACGGTCGAGCCGCTACGGCCGGGTGAGGCCCGCCCCGGCACCTGCGTGAAGATACTGTTCCCGAAGCGCGAGCTGGCCTGAAGCCGGGCTACCTCGCTGTCAGCTCAAGCGCCGGATCTGGGTGATGGCGCCGAAGCTCCTGTCCCGGATTCGATCACGCGCCTCCGCCAGCGGTTCGCGATGCACGTCCATCGTATGACCATTGGCGTGCAGCAGTGTCTTGGCATCGGTCAGGATGCCGACATGGCCCTTCCAGAACACGACGTCGCCGCGCGTCAGACCGGCAAGGCTCTCGTCATGCGCGACCGATGTACCCACCGAACCCTCGAGCTGGTCGGAATCGCGGGGCGCGGGAATACCGGCTGCCGCAAGAGCGAGCTGCACCAGGCCCGAGCAGTCCAGCCCGAGGCTGGTCTTGCCGCCCCATAAATAGGGCACACCGAGAAAACGCTCGGCCACCGCGACGAAATCCAGCTCAGGCTGGTCGAGCGGCGCGAGATGGCGGGCGAAGACATGGCCGCCATCGGCCAGCAGGACAAAATCTCCGCGTTCCGCCACGACGGCAACGCCGGCGCCGAGCGAAAGCGCCGCGATCGGCGGGAGCTTGATCGACGGCCCGGGGTAGATGAAGGTCCGCAACGCGCCCACGCGATGGCTCGGCGCGGGAACCTCCGCCCGCAAGGCGTCGTCCGGCAGGTAGCCGACATAGCCGTCGGCGGAAAGCTGTGCCCAGGCCCAGCCTTCAAGGCGTTCATAGACCTGCACGAGTTCACCTTGCAGCGCCTCGGTGTCGAGCGCGGCATCCGGCCGTGGTACACGGCGCAGGGGCGCTGCGGGCGCGACGACGCGCATCGCGACGGGCTCGGCGAAGCGCGCAGCTTCGATCTGCCCGCGCAGATGGCTGGCGGCGAGATCGCTTCGGAAGGCATTGAGGCGTCGGTCGAGAATCGCTGTCATGGCCGCAGAATAGCGCTTCGTCTCGTCCGGTGGGAGGCCTCAGCTGCCGCCGATCTCCCGAGCCCGCTCGGTCACGAGATCGGCCAGGCGCTCGACCGCAAGGGCGCCTGCGACCGTGCGCTGGATCACCACGTTGCGCCGGTCAGCCTCGTCGCGTTTGCGAGTGAGGAGGCCGAGCTTGCCAAGCGTGTCCAGCGCGCGGGTGATGACGGGTTTGGTGACGCCGAGTTGCTGCGCCAGCCCACGCACCGTATGCGGAGGCAGTTCCAGATACACCGTGAGCAGGATCGCGGTCTGGCGCGCCGAAAGATCCGCCTGCCCGTCGCGAACAAGGTCGAGATGCACCTGCCGCCACAATTTCAGGGCATGCGACGGCCTGATCTCCAACGGCATAAAGATGACGTGTCCTGATCGTTACGGACCCGTATCATTAGCCTGCCTCGGCTCAGGCGCAATCGCCTTCGACCGGCAGCCTTAACCGGCGGGGTAAAGCTGCCGGGCCAACGCATAGATCAGCCGCGCTCCCTGGCACTCGCCACCCTCCGGCCGGCCGGGCCTGGATGAGGCATTCCAGCCATAGATGTCGAAATGGGCATAGGACAGGGTGCGTTCGACGAAACGGTTCAGGAACAGCGCGGCCGTCACCGAGCCCGCCATGGCACCGCCCGAGACATGGTTCACCTGCGCGATCTTCGAATCGAGCATGGTTTCATAGGGAGCCCAGAGCGGCAGGCGCCAGACCGGGTCGTTCACGGCCATGCCGATGCGAGCGATCTCGGCGGCCAGGCCTTCGTCATGTGTATAGAAAGGCGGCAGTTCGGGCCCGAGCGCCGTGCGTGCGGCGCCGGTCAAGGTCGCGAAATCGATCAGCAGCTCCGGCGCTTCCTCGTCCGCCAGCGCCAGGGCGTCCGCCAGGATGAGGCGGCCTTCGGCATCCGTATTGCCGATCTCGACGCTGATGCCTTTCCGGCTCGCCAGCACGTCGCCTGGACGGAAGGCAGAGCCCGAGATCGCATTCTCGACCGCGGGCACGAGCAGCCGCAGCCGCACAGGCAGCTTCGCCAGCATGATCATCCGCGCCGCCGCGATCGCCGCCGCCGCGCCGCCCATATCCTTCTTCATCAGGAGCATCGACGCCGGTGGCTTGATGTCGAGCCCGCCGGTGTCGAAGGCCACGCCCTTGCCGACGAGGGTGAGCTTGGGATGCGCCGGGTTGCCCCAGCGCAGGTCGATGAGGCGCGGTGCACGCGGCGACGCACGCCCGACCGCATGGATCATCGGAAAGTTCCGGTCGAGCAGCGCGTCTCCGACGATGCTGACGACCTCGGCGCTGGTTTCCTCGGCCAGGGTGCGGATCGCGGCTTCGATCTCGTCCGGGCCCATATCGTTGGCCGGGGTATTGATCAGGTCGCGTGCCAGAGCGACGGAGCTGGCGATACGAGAAATCTCCATTCCATCGACACCATCGGGCGGCGACAATCTTGCCTGCGGCGGCGTAGCGACACGGTATCTGTCGAAACGATAGCCCTGAAGCAGCCAGCCAAGCACGGCCAGGTCCGGATCGCTGATCTCGCCGGCCAGGCGGTAGTGGCCTTCCGGCAATTGCGCAGCCAGCCGGGCGGCGACGAAGGGGTCGCGTCGCCTGCCGGACCCGCCGATCCCGAGGAGGACCGCAGAGAGGGTGCCTGTGGCGTCGGGCAGCAGGCAATGCTGGTTTCCGCGTCCTGCGAAGTCCTGCGCCTCGGCGAAGACAGCCTGCGCCGGGGGCAGACTGCGACACAGCTCCGGCCATTTGGCGGGCGAAACGACATGGATCGGAATGGCGTCGGTGGAGGCCGAGAGAAGAGGGTGCACGGTCATGGCCTGGAAGCGCGGGGGCGCCTCCGGCGCCGGTTAAGGATCCGTTAGGGTTAACGTTTTATCACCATCGGCACCAGACGATGCTCCTCGGATATCGCAGTTTGCGAGGCGACCGGCCCATGCTTTCGGCTCACAAATCCCCGGCTTTCATGCTGTCGGCCCGGGTGTCCTCGATCCCCGCTCCTCGCTTCGCAAGCATCCCGCGCACCATCCTCGTGGCGGCGATCGGCATCGGTGCCGTCGCGCTGGCGGGCTGCCAGAGCCGCGGTAGCCTGGGCGACGTCACCGGTTCGATCTCGCGCAGCCAGAAGACGCAGGCGGTCGCGCCGGCCGATTGGCAGGCCGAGCGGGAAAAATGGGGCAAGCGCTACGATGCCGATGGGAAGGATCGCGACGCGGCCTTCTACTATGCCCGCGCCCTTCGAGCGCTGGATCAGCATGCCCAGGCCGTCGCGGTGCTTCAAGGCGCTGTGCTGGCCCACCAGGACGATCGTGAATTGCTCGGCGCCTATGGCCGTTCGCTGGCCGATGTCGGCCGCCTGCGAGAGGCCGACGAGGTTCTTTCCCGCGCCCACACGCCGGAACGTCCCGATTGGCGCGTCCTCTCGGCGCAGGGCACTGTCGCGGACCAGCTCGGCGAACATGATCGCGCCCAGCAGATCTATCAGGCTGCGCTCAAACTCGTGCCCAACGAGCCGACCGTGATGTCCAATCTCGGCCTGTCGCTGGCATTGTCCCGTCACCTGCCGGAGGCCGAGCGCGTGCTTCGCGAAGCCGTCGCGGCGCCCGGTGCCGATGCGCGCGTACGCCAGAACCTGGTGCTGGTGCTCGGCCTACAAGGCCGCTTTACTGATGCCGAGCAGGTCGCCCGCCAGGACCAGAGCCCGGCCGAAGCCGCCGCGACCATCGCATATCTCAAGCGCAGCGTGAGCCAGCCCAATAGCTGGGACATGCTGAAAGGTGCCAAGCCAGGCGAGCGCCCGGCCGCGGCCAGGCCGCCAGTTGCGCGTAGCCAACCCCTCGTCAACGCCGATCAGGGCTGACGGCTTTCTCCGGCCGTGACGGGATTCGGGCGCATCGGCGGCCACGGCCGAACGAGTCCCGACCCATTTAAGTCCGTGCGCCTTTGATCGGAACCGATTCAGCAGATCCGGGCGCCTTCAAGCCCGTCTAACGGTTTAAATTCGCGCTGATCGCGGTTTCGTCGTGTCCGGCAGAAACACTGCCGGCGGCAGCTATTGCCAATGGAAGACCTGCACCAGCGCCGGCGTCAGGATGATCACGAAAAGTACCGGCAAAAAGAACAGGATCATCGGAACGGTCAGCTTCGGCGGCAGCGCGGCCGCCTTCTTCTCGGCCAGGTTCATGCGCTGGTCGCGGCTCTCCTGCGAGAGCGTGCGCAGCGCTGTGCCGATCGGCGTGCCGTAGCGTTCGGCCTGGATCAGAGCTGTCGAAACCGATTTAACGCTCTCCAGACCCGTGCGCAGCGTCAGGTTTTCATAGGCAATGCGTCGATCGGTCAGAAAGGAGAGTTCGGCCGTGCAGAGCGCCAACTCCTCCGCCAGCGCCACCGACTGGCCGCCGATCTCGCTGGACACCTTGCGGAAGGCATGCTCGATCGACATCCCGGCCTCGACGCAGATCAGCAGCAGATCGAGCGCATCCGGAAAGGCCTGACGCATCGAGGCCTGCCGCTTACCGATCTGGTTCGAGAGGAAGATTTCCGGGGCCTTGATGCCGAGATAGGCTGCGCCGATGGCGATCCCGCACCGGATCTGGAGCGACAGACCGAAATCGTTCAGCACGAAGACGTAGAACACGGCGAAGAGGAACAGGCCGACGGGCGCCGCCAAACGAAAGAACAGAAACGTCACCTCCGATTGGGGCCCGCGATAGCCGGCCATGGCGAGCTGCCGCTTCGCGCTTTCGGTGCCGAGCCAGTCGCCTAGTTTGAAGCGCTCGACAACGCGGCGCATATAGGCCTTCGGCTCTTGCCGCAGGCTGACCCTGTCGTTCTGGCGGCTGAGGCGCTCGCGTTCGCGGG
The DNA here is from genome assembly GCF_056400625.1 of Allobosea sp. P5_A5. Lineage (NCBI taxonomy): Bacteria > Pseudomonadati > Pseudomonadota > Alphaproteobacteria > Hyphomicrobiales > Alloboseaceae > Allobosea > Allobosea sp. P5_A5. The sequence goes on along the minus strand of NZ_JBFUKY010000008.1, from coordinate 138,564 downwards.
CCCGGATTTTGTCGCGCTCCGTCGCCACGCTTTTCATGCGCTTTTGCAGGCTTTGCCCCTCTGTCAGGGGGATGGCGATGGTCAGCACGGTCGCGATCGCTGCGACGGCTGCCAGCAGCGCCAGCATGAACTGCGGATTGGTGACCTTTTCGACGACGAGGGAGATCATAGCGTCCTCAAATGTCGAAGTTGATCATCTTGCGCATCACCAGCACGCCGATGAGCATCCACAGGCCGCTGCCGATCAGACCAAACTGGCCCGCCTGCGTGAGCCAAAGGATCTCGATGTATTTCGGCGTCGTCAGGTAGACGAGAAGCCCGACCACGGGCGGTAGCGCGCCGATGATGCCGGCCGACGCCTTGGCCTCCATCGAAACGGCTTGAATCTTGTCGCGCATCTTGCGCCGCTCGCGGAGCACACGGGACAGGTTACCCAGCGTTTCCGAGAGGTTGCCGCCGGTTTTCTGCTGGATGGCGATGACGATGCCAAAGAAGTTCGCTTCGGCGCAGGGCATGCGCTCGTTGAGTTTCACGACCGCTTCCGAAAGCGGCAGGCCTAGCGCCTGCCCCTCGATGATTTGCCGGAACTCGCCCTTGACCGGCTCGTTGGCCTCGCTCGCAATGATGCGCAGGCAATCGTTGACGGGCAGGCCCGATTTGATGCCACGGACAATGACGTCGAGCGCGTTGGGAAACTCGACGCCGAATTTCTTGAGCCGCTTCAGCTTGCAGCGCTTCAGGAACCAGGCAGGCAGGCCGAACGCGCCGATGAACAACCCTACCCCCGCGAGGATCGGGCTACCGCTGAGGATCAGGAGCAGCAGGGCCGTGCCGACGGCCGTGCCTGCGGAAACGAAATAATAGGTTCGTCTGGTCCAGCGCAGACCGGCCTGCGCGATGCGCGCTTCGAGTGAGAGCTTGCTGCGATCGTTCTCGCGCTTCTCGATTTCCTTGAGGCTCTGGGCGATCTGGCCACGCTTGGTCCTCGCCTGTTCCTCCCGGTCGACGCCGCGCGCCGCCGTTGGGCTGGCGAAGTCCTTGCGCCGCTTCTCGGCCCGTTTTTCGCCGCTAAGGGAGGGATACAGCAGGGCATAGGCAATGCCGCCGACAGCGAGCATCGCCAGGATCGCGACCGCCAATGTAGTCATGCTCATGCCGGCCTCGCGTCGCTAGGCATCGGTCTCACCGCTCTGCTCGAGCTCGTCGAGGGCGGCTGCGAGCCGCTTATCCTCGTTGTAGTAACGCGCCCGCTCCCAGAAGCGCGGGCGACCGATGCCGGTCGAGCGGTGCCGGCCGATCAGCTTGCCGTTGGCATCCTCTCCGACGATCTCGTAGGTCATCAGGTCCTGGGTGATGATGACGTCGCCCTCCATGCCCATCACCTCGGTGATGTGGGTGATCCGGCGGGAGCCGTCGCGCAGGCGCTGTGCCTGGATGATGATGTCGATGGAGGAGCACACCATCTCGCGCAGCGTCTTCGGCGGCAGCGAGAAGCCGCCCATCGTGATCATCGATTCGATACGGCTCAGGCACTCGCGCGGCGAGTTGGCGTGCAGCGTGCCCATCGAGCCGTCATGGCCGGTGTTCATCGCCTGCAGCAGGTCGAAGGCTTCTGGTCCGCGCACCTCGCCGACGATGATCCGCTCGGGACGCATGCGCAGGCAGTTTTTGACGAGGTCGCGCATCGTCACCGCGCCGGTGCCTTCCAGATTGGGCGGCCGGGTCTCCAGGCGCACGACATGCGGCTGTTGCAGCTGCAATTCGGCCGCGTCCTCGCAGGTGATGACGCGCTCGTCCTCATCGATGTAGTTTGTGAGGCAGTTCAGCAGCGTCGTCTTGCCGGATCCGGTGCCGCCTGAGATGACGATGTTGCAGCGGACGCGGCCGATGATCTTCAGCAGCTCGGCGCCCGCTGGCGAGATCGCGCCGAACCTCATCAGCTGGTCGAGGGTGAGCTTGTCTTTTCGAAACTTTCGGATCGTCAGGGTCGGCCCGTCGATCGAAAGCGGCGGGGCGATCACGTTGACACGCGAGCCGTCGGCAAGGCGCGCGTCGCAGATCGGCGAGCTTTCGTCGACACGCCGGCCGACCTGGCTGACGATGCGCTGGCAGATGTTCATCAGCTGCGCGTTGTCGCGGAAGCGGATGTTGGTCAGCGTGATCTTGCCGCCGGTTTCGATGAAGGTGCGGTTGGCGCCGTTGACCATGATGTCGGCGATGTCGTCGCGCGCCAGCAGGGGCTCCAGCGGCCCATAGCCCAGCACGTCGTTGCAGATGTCCTCGAGCAGTTCTTCCTGCTCGGCGATCGAGAGCACGACGTTCTTCAGCGAGATGATCTCGTTGATGATGTCGCGGATTTCCTCGCGCGCGGATTCCGCGTCGAGCTTCGCGAGCTGCGACAGATCGATAGCCTCGATCAGCGCCCCGAAGATCATGCTCTTCATCTGGTAGTAGTCTTCGGAGCGGCTCGACTCCGGGGCGGCCTTGCGATCCTCGATGACCATCGTCGCTGCCGGCTGGCGCGGGGCGGCGGCAGGCGGGGCGATCTTTCTCGGTTGCGGATTCGCGGCCGGGGCTGCGCCGGCTGATCGCTTGCCGAACATCTCAGGGTTCTCCGGCGCGAAGCGGCTTGCGCTGCGGCTTGGCCGCGCGGTCGGGGGTGCCCGGGCGCATGCGGTCGGTCATGACGCCTTGCGACGCTTCAGTTTGGAGACCAATGGCTCGAACAGGCTGCGCTTGCTGCGCTTGGCCTCGCCGCGCCCGGTCAGCAGGGTAGCGATGGCTGTGAAAGCCTCGTTGGCTTTGCTGCCGGCCTGGACCTCCGCGATCATCTGGCCGTTATTCGCCGCAGTCCCGAAAAGCTGGGCGTCGAACGGGATCGAGCTCGCGACTTCGACGCCGAGGGTCTTGGCAAATTCCGCCGCGGCGATCTCGGGGCGCTTTGGCATGCCGACCTGGTTCAGCACAAGGCGCGCGCCGCTGTCGTTCGCACGCGCGGCCCGTGCAAGATCGAGCAGGTTCTTGGCGTTGCGCAGCGAGGCGAGTTCGGGCTCCGCCACCACGACGAACTCGTCGGCATTGAGCAGGGTGCGCCGGATCATCGCCGTCCACTGATGGGGCACGTCGAGCACGATGCAGGGTACGCTGGCTCGCAGGAGGTCGAGCAGCTGGTCGAGCGCGTCCTCGTTCAGGTCGACGGTTCGGTCCAGCACGGCCGGCGCGGCCAGCAAGGCCAGATTGTCGCTGCAGCGGGAGAGCAGGCGATCGAGCAGGTTGGAATCCAGCCTCTCCGGCGCGAACAAGGCCTCGGCGATGCCCTGCGGCGGGTCCTGGTTGAAGTTCAGCCCCGCCGTGCCGAACGCAACGTCGAGATCGACGATCACCGTGGAGGCATCGAGATTGCGCGCGATGGTCCAGGCGAGGTTGTGCGCGATCGTGGAGGCGCCGACGCCGCCCTTGGCACCCGTGACAGCGATCACACGGCCGAGATTGCGGGCTTCCGGTGTGGTGTAGAGTTCGGACAGCGTGCGCAGGACATCGATCGTCTCGAGCGGCGCGATCAGATACTCGCTCACGCCGCGCTTGATCAGGTCCCGATAGAGCTGGACGTCGTTGACGTGGCCGACGACGACCACCTTCGTGCCGGGGTCGCAACTATCCGACAGCGAATCGAGATGGCCGATCAGCGTTCCTGCATCGGACACGGTCTCGAGCACGATGATGTTTGGCGTCGGGGCCGTACGGAACGCTTCCACGGCTGCCGCCGGCCCGCCCATCTGTACACGCGCATGGGCTTTGTCCATGCGCCGGTCGGCCACCGCTGCCTGCATCGCGGCGGCGACAGCCGGAGTCTCGCAGAACGCCTGCAGGGTGATGCGCGGCAGCGGAGCGATGAGGTCCTCACCGCCCCGGCCTGTACCGGAAGTCATATCGCCGTCCATGCTCATGAGCCGCCTCCGACCGTCGTGCTGATCTGCGGCGTCTGCGAGCGGTACTGCGTCGAGGGATCCTGACCCTGACGGATCTTGGCGATTGCGTTCATGCGCTTGACGATGTCCGGCCGGCCTTCGTCGCGGGGGCGGACGAGATCGATCGGGTCGGCGACCTGTGCCGCCAGCGTCGCCTGGCTCGAACAGCCGAAATTCCAGTATTGTTCGTTCGAGGCCGAAAACTTGAAGTCCGAAGTGCCGAGATCCTGCGGCCATTGACCGCATTCATGCGGGAGTTGAGCCTGAAGCGAGGCAAAGGTCAGCCGGATCGGCGAGGCCAGAAGGGGGTCCTGCACGGGATAGGTTCTGACGGAAAGCACCGCCGGCGAGACGCCGCCCCGCGCAAGCGCTGCACGAATGCCCGTGAGGGCGTCATGCGTCGCCAGTTCCCGGCGGGCGCCGGTGGGCACTTCGGCGACCAGGCCGCCCTTGCCGCTGCGCCGGAACTCCTGCGCGAAGCTGACGACATCGTCTCGTTGACGCGGATCGAGCGAGCTGCCGGAGCGGCCGATAAAGACATCGAGCGAGCGCGGTGCGTCGCGCAGCACGATAGGATGACGCTCGCGCAGGTCGATCGGCGCCGAAGCGACGGGCTCGGGCCCCTTGCTGGCGCAGCCGGCCGCGAGCAGCCCGACGGCCGTCATCGCGAGGGCGACGCGCAAGGAGAAAGGGGAATGCGATCGGGCTCGTGCCGTCTTCATCGCTGTATCCGTTCTTTGCATCAGTCGGCGATGAAACCCACCCGGCCCTTATAGGCCTGGGGAACGCCGCCGCCGCCGCTGCCATAGATCTTGTTGAGGCGCCCGAGCAGGATCGCCTGCGGGTCGTGCGATTCGACGAAGCCGTCATCGGGCCGCTGGACCTGCGTCGGCGCCATCGGCTTGGCGATGTAGGGCGTCACCGTGATCATCAGCTCCGTCTCCTCGCGCTGATAGTCGCGCGAGCGGAACAGGGTGCCGATGATCGGCAGGTTCATCAGCCCCGGCAGCCCGTTCAACGACGTCTTCGATACCCGCTGGATCAGGCCGGCCGTCGCCAGCGTTCCGCCGGAAGGCAATTCGACGGTCGTATCCGACTTTCGCGTGCGGAAGGCCGGAGCGTTGAGGCCCGCCTGCGTGGAATCGCTGATGCGGAACTGGTTCTCGAAATCGAGCTCGGTGACTTCGGTGGCGATCCGGATGCTGATCTTCGTATCGGACAACACGATCGGCGTGAAATTCAGAGTCACGCCGATCGGCTTGTATTCAAGCTGCACCTGGCAGGTCTGCCGGCCGAAAGTGTCAAAGGAGCAGGTCTGGCCTTTCGGTACCGGCACTTCGCCGCCGGCCGTGAATTTCGCCGTCTCGCCTGAGATTGCGGTCACCGTCGGCTCGGCGAGCACGCGCGCGAGGCCGGCGCGCTCCAGCGCGCGCAGCGTGAAATTCTGCGCGTTGCCCAGGCCGGCAGTGATCGCAGTGCTGGACAGCGCCTGCGGCTGCAACGGCAGCGGATTGTCGATCGAAGGCGTGAGCGAAAACTTGCCGAGCTTCCACTCGCCGGTCGAGTTGATGCCGAGCTGCTTGATCGCCTTGCGCTGCACCTCCGAGATCACGACCTTGACCATGACCTGGTCGCGATCGCGGATGGTCAGCGAATTAATGACCGCACCTTTCCCGGAACTGAATACTCCCCCCGCGCCGCCGACGAAGGCGGCGGCGATGTCAACGGCCTGCGTCGCCTCCGAGGCATTCGGCACATTGCCGAGCAGCAGGATGGAATCGCCCGCCGGCTTGATCTCGATTTGCGAGTTCGGCAGCGCGGTGCGCAGCGTCTGGCGAAGGACATTGAGATCGCGCCCGACATTGATTTCGAGAGCCGTGATCTGCCGGCCATCGCCATCCATCACGAACATTGAGGTCGCGCCGTCTGCGATGCCAATGATGAAAAGTTTCCGGGCCGTCCGGACGACGGCATTGGCGACCTTCGGATTGGCGACGAAGACTTCCTTGGCGTCTCGCGGGAGTTCGACGACCAGCGACCGGCCGATGGACAGATCGAGCTTACGCGAGATCGCGTAGTCGCTCGTGCCGACGTTCAGCACCGGCGCCGGACCGGCGGTCTGGGCGCTGGCGCCGACGCCCAACAGCGACAGGACGGCAGCAGTCGCGAGAAGGGCGGTCGATCTTCTCATGGCTTCACGTTCTTGGTGGTGACGCCGTAGCGGACCAGCGTCATGGCGTTGTCCTCGCGGGCGGCTGGAGCGCTCGTTTCCTGCGAATCCTTGAGACTGCGCAGGGCCAGCGACAGCATCCCGCTCTTCTGGCCTTGGACGAGGGCTTCGACTTGCGCCGGCTCGACCTCGAGCGTCGCGGTTTCGCCGACGACGACTTTTTCGCCGTTGCGCTCCTGCACGTTCTGGCCGATCGCGAGAACGCGGATGTTCCGCAGCAGCGTCATGCTGGCGTAGCTTTCACCGTGTCCGCCGCCGGACGCGTCCTCGCGGACCGTGCTGATGACGTCGACCCGGTCATTGGGCAGGATGAAGCCGCCGGCGGTGGTTGCGCCCCGGCTGTCGGTGGTGATGGCGACACCACGCATTCCCGACGGCAGCACAGCGGAGAGAAAACCCGTTCCGTCCGTCTTGATCAGTTTCTCGCGGCGGATCGGCTCTGCGGCGAGGATCGCGTAGCGCGCGACCTGGCCCGTCAGTTCCTTTTCGGCTTCGGGCGCCTCGTCCTTGCGGACGATGCCGCTCGGGACGCTGGCCAGCGGCCAGTCGATCCAGCGGATGTCGTTGGGCGTCACCGTATTGCCGACGGGGATGTCGGTCGCCGCGACGAGCACCGGCACGGTCGGTGCCGCCTCAACCTTGGCCGCGGGAGCCGGCCCCTCGGACGGCCGCTGAACGAGAAACGCTGCGCCGAGGCCTGCGGCCAGCGCGACAACCAGGATGATGATGCGTGCGGGACTCATCGATGTCCGATCCTTGGCCAGTCAGGACTGGCCCTCGAACCGGATCGTCGCGGGGAAACGTCAACTTATGGTTAACAGGCAGTTATAAGTTGTAATGACGAGAGCCGTTTCGCCAGCGTTAGACACCGATTGCCACGCGCCAGATGTCGGTCTGGGGCAGTATGACCAAAGCGGAGAAAGCGAGCGCGATGCCGTAAGGCACGCCTTCGTTCGGCGAATGCAGGCGGCGAGCCCAATCCCATTGTCCGATCAGTGCTGGCAGCGGCTGACCGCGATACAAAAGGATCGCCAGGGTCAGCAACCCGCCGGCCATGCCGGCGATCGCGAGATAGGACGTCAGCTCCCCGAAACCGAACCAGAGAGCGGTGGCCGCAGCCAGCTTCGCGTCGCCGCCGCCGATCCAGCCCGCGGCGAACATGCCGAAGCACACCACGAGGACGGTCCCGCCGGCAGCGAGATGCCAGCCGATCGCATCCCAGCTTAGCCCGAGCAAAACCGAGCACAATGCAAACGTCGCGATGAGAACCATCGTGATGCGGTTCGAAATGGTCATCGACAGGAGATCGCTCACCGCCGCGTAAGCCATTGCGGCCGGAAAAATGACGAGCATGACGAGCAGAGAAAACGACATCGCGATATCCCGGCTTTAAAACGAGCGGAGCGCTCCAGATAATTCGGGAGCGCTCCTTGTCTCGTAGGCTTTAAAGAAAGCTCAGAGCTTGCCGGAAACCGTCGCGAACATGGCGCTGAGCTTGGTGCCGAGCGTGGTCAGTGCGCCGATGCAGACGACGGCGACGAGGGCGGCGATCAGGCCGTATTCGATGGCGGTGGCGCCGGACTCATCCTTGACGAAGCGAGCGAAAACGTTGGTCATGTTGATCTCCTGTTACCACGGTTTGACGGCTGCCTTCGCTCTGGATCGGCTTCGGTCAGCGACAAAAATGACATTACCCAGCCCATCTTGCCGAACCGTTAAATCGACAGAAGAATTCGCGGAAAGCCAACGGGGTTTATCCTGTGGTTAACGTTCGATTGATGTGTATCAATATAGTAATACGGGCGATATTCAAAATTTAAACCAGAATTAATTGGTTAATCTATTTGCAATCGCGCTGCGAGCTGGCGCATTGCTTCTATGGAGCGGAACCCTCTATGGGTTGACCGAGGCGTCCTTCCCCTACGAACCGATCTTCGGGCCTTACTCAAATTGCCAGTTCGGCATGATTTAGCGTTTGATTCATCATTTTGCGCTTCCATGGCGGTGTCACAAGCTTCGAGGCGCCGCCATGGACACTGTCCGGACCGTATTGGATGCACGTTCGGTCCTGTCGTCGCTGATCGGTCTGGCGCTCTTGTCGCTGGTCGCCGGCGCGGCGATCGCCGCTCCCCAATCAACAAGCATCGATAGTGTCATCGTCCTGGTCGATCATGCCAAGGTGGTCCGGCTGCCGGAAAAGGCGCAGACGGTTATCGTCGGCAACCCCGCGATCGCCGATGTCACCGTGCAGCGCAACGGCGTGATGATCGTAACGGGCAAGAGCTTCGGCGTCACGAACCTGATCGCCCTGGACAGTTCCGGCACGCTGCTTGCGGAATCGCTCGTGCGGGTGAGCTCGGCCTCGGATTCGGTCGTCACCGTGCAGCGGGGCATGGACCGCGAGAGCTACTCCTGCAGCCCGGAATGCCGGCCTTCCATCCAGCTCGGTGATGGGCAGAAGTATTTCGGCGAAACCGCGGCCCAGGCATCGAGCCGCAACGCGATGTCGACGGGTGTTCCGAAGTAAGCGTGACCCGAGCGTGAGCGGGCGATAGCCTTACAAGCAAACGCGCCTGCGAGGCGCAAGTTGGTAAACCTCCGGTATATCTGACGACCCGCTCTGCCTCGCCTCGGCATAACCGATCGGCAATCCTTTCGCGGTATCTCTTGTCGAACGGTGCATGCGCTCCGGGTTCGGACGGGTTCTCGCGTCATGAGTTCAACTTCTTTTCGTCAGGAGCGGTCAGACGCGGTCAGCCGTTGGCCAAACCCTCTCCTGCGCCGCTTCCGGCGGTCGGAGCAGGGCGCTACCGCTGTCGAATTCGGGTTAGTCGCGGTCCCGTTCATTGCGCTGCTCTTCGCCATCTTCGAAACAGCGCTGATGTTTTGGACAAGCCAGATTCTCGAGGAATCGCTGAGTCAGGTGTCGCGGCGTCTTCTGACCGGTCAGGCGGTGAGCCGGTATACGTCGACCAATCCCGCCGTGAATGCGCAGGCGTTCCGAAACGACATCTGTGCGCTGGCACCGATTGGGCTGATCGATTGCTCGAAGCTCAGTGTCGACGTCAAAGTCTTCACAAGCTTCGCGAATGCGACGGCCGGTACGGGCAGCGCGGTATCCGGTGGGGCCCTCAACACCAATGGCTTCAGCTATAACCAGCCTCAGCCGGGCCAGATCATCGTGGCCCGGGCGGTGCTCGATTATCAGCTTTTCCTGACGTCCTGGGCATCGACCTCGCTGGCCAATATCGGCGCCGGGCACCGCGCGCTGGTGTCAACGGTGACGTTCCGCGCGGAGCCTTTCGTCAATGGCACGCCGGCCCCGCCCCCGGCAGGGAGTTGACGATATTCCATGAGGCGAACCCGCATGTTGACCAGCGAGCTTTCGAAGCGACTGAGCGCCTTTCGGCGAGACCGGAAAGGCGTTGCCATCGTCGAGTTCGCGATGGTCTTTCCCGTCATGCTGGTGGCCTATACCGGCACGGTCGACGTTTCCACGATGGTCATGACGAGCCGGAAAGTGACCCAGCTGACCTCGGCGCTGGCGGACCTGACTGCGCGAGCCTCGTCCGTCTCGGCGGCGGATCTGGGCAATATCTTCGATGCGTCTCAGATGATCATGGCGCCGTACTCCGGCGCTGGCACGAAGATGTCGCTGACCAACATCGTTATCGACGCGAGCGGCGTGGCCCGTGTCTGCTGGAGCAGCCAGCGCAACAGCGTCGCACTGGCGCGAGGTGCCACCGTGACCGTTCCCGACAGCGTGCGCGTGCCGAATACGTCGGTCATTATGGCGAAGGCGAGCTACGTCTACACGCCGATCACCGGCTATGTGATCTCAGGCAGCTTCACGCTTGGTGATGATCCGATCTACACCCGTCCGCGCGGTGCACAGGCGCAGGGCTCGCTCAGCATCGAGCAGGTCTCGCTCGTCGGCACCAACCCTTGTCCCATCTTCTGACGCTACGTCGGCGACCTGTCGGATGGCAGAATTGCGTTGTCGGCAGTCAAGAACTGGCCAAGTCCCGCGCCAGTCAATCTGGTGCGTCGCTCGGATCAATGCGCCTCGCTCAGCCGCGCAACACCATGCGCCCCGTCTGGACCTCGTAACCCGTCAGCTTGCCCAAAAACGAGTTGCCGAGCAGGCTGATGCCGAGCGCGCCCTTTGGCAACACCACCGCATCGACATTGCGCACGACGATCTCGCCGAGACGGATTTCCTTCAGCACGGTTCGAAACCCGCTGACCGCGCCGTTGGCGGTGCTCAGCGTGACCCTTCGGCTGGTGGCGCCGGCCGTGATGCCGAGCGCCTGCGCATCTTCCTCCGTCAGCGCGACGACGCTGGCTCCGGTGTCGACCATCATCTTGATATGATAATTGTCCACCGTCGGGTGGACCAGATAATGGCCTTGATAATTGGCCGCCACGGCCAGCGTCGCGGGCATGCGCTGGCCCGGGGCTGCCGTGGCTGGGGCCTGTCTCGTGGCCTGTGGCGTCTCCGCTTCGACCCTCGGCGCCAGCCAGTGCGTATAGCTCAGCGCCACCGCGATGGCGGCGCCGGCGACACCTAGGGCCCAGTTCGTCGGGTTCGACACGTCAAACAGGCTCCCTTTTCGAGAACGGCATCCTCTGCCGTGTCGCCCTGATGAATCGTGAACGCGACGCGCGCAGAATGCCGGCATAGCGGCTCTGAGCCGCAGGCGTCGCGCAAACGCTTAACCCGGGCTTAAAGGCGTTACAGAAAAGCCTCGCCGACCAGAGCGTCGATCGCCCCGGCGCGCGGAATACTGGGCTGCGCGCCCGCTTGCGTGCAGGCGAGGGACCCTGCCGCCAGGCCGCGCTGCAATGCCGCCGAAAAGCCCAGCCCGGCGGAAAGCGCTGCGGCGAAGGCACCGGCGAAACTATCCCCGGCCGCGACCGTATCGACGACCGCGACCTGTGGCGCGGGCAGGCGGCGTCTGACACCGCCAGCCCAGCCGACGACCCCGTCTGCGCCCAGCGTCGCCACGCAGACGATGCCGCGTTCGGCGTCCATCCTGCGTGCGATAGCGTCGGGGTCGCGCTCCGGCCAGCCGAAACCTTCTGCCAGCACGACGGCCTCATGCTCGTTGACGATCAGGATATCGAGCATCGCCAGAAGCGCCTCGGCCGGAGCGCCAGCCGGCGCAAGGTTGAGGACGACACGGCCTCCCGCCCGTTTCACGGCCACTGCTGCCGCGGTGCAGGCCAGCTCCGGCACTTCCCGTTGCAGCAGCAGGATGTCGTTTTCGCCCAGGTCCAGGCGATCGAACTCGCCCGCATCGGCGTGGGCATTGGCGCCCGCCGCCACCACGATCTGGTTCGCGCCGTCGCGGTCGATCGCGATGAAGGCCGCGCCCGTCGGAGCATCGACGCGTGCGACCCCGTCGAGCGCGACGCCATCCGTAGCCAGCAGCAACAACGCCGTATCGGCGAAATCATCGCGGCCGACTGCCCCGACCAGAACCACATCCGCGCCGGCGCGCCGCGCGGCGAGCGCCTGGTTAGCGCCCTTGCCGCCGGGGTGGATCGCATAATCAGGACCCATCACGGTTTCGCCGGCGCCAGGCAGGCGCTCGACCCGCGTCACGAGGTCGATATTGATCGAGCCGAAGACGAGGATCATGTGACGAGCCCCGCCGACAGGCGGCATACACCGGCGACGAAAGCAGATTCAGGCGTGGTGACGATGGCGGCGATGCCGGCCGCCGCAAGGCCCGCGCCATAACTTTCCGCCAGAGCGCCGTCCGCGACCAGATGAACCTCCTGGCTTGGCCCGAAAAGCGCCTGCGCCCCGGCGATCTCCTGCCCGACCAGCAGTGCGGAGAGAAAGGGGCCGACCTCGCCTGCGGCCATGCGGCCGGCCAGCACTTCGGTGCGCGCCGCGAAGGCGTTGTTCAGCAAGCCGGCAGGGCGTCCCGCCGCGGCCCGGCCACGCTCGGCCCCACGGGCTGCATCTTCGCCCTCCGGCGCCTGCGCGAGCCTGGCCAGGATCGAATCGTTGCGCAGCAGGCCGTAGACCTCGCCGGTCATGAAGCTGGCGAAGCGCGTGACGCGGCCGTCACGGATCTCGGCCCATTTCGAATGCGTGCCCGGCAGGCAGATCAACCCGTCCCGCAGGCCAAGGCCGAAGACCAGCGTCTCCTCGCCGCGCATCACGTCGAAGGCGCCCTCGTCGCAGCTCAACCCCGGCACGATCGTGGCAGAGGTCCCTTCGCTGAGCTCGACCGTGATGGCTGCAGCCGCCACCGCTTCGGCGGAGGCTGGACAGGCGACGTAGGAGGCCTCGACCCAACCGTTGCGGCTTCCGACCATGCCAGCGAGCACAATGGCTGCATCGGGGGCCTCGCGCCGGAAATCGCCCGCCAAGCTCTCGAAGGCATCGGGGTAACCACCATCGGGAACCGATTGGATACCCTGGTCAGCGACGCGCCGCTGCAGCACTTCGCCCGAGGGCGAGATCAGAAAGGCACGCGCACGGGTGGTCCCCCAATCGAGTGCGATCAACGGTGTGGGCATGGCAGGCTCCGGCAGGGCCGGCACTGTCCCCGCGCCCGCACTTATGGTCAAGGGAGGCGCGGGCCCCGGCCGCTTGTTTCGAGACGCGCTGCGCCTGATGCTGCCGACCGGGTTGATGGGGATGGACGATGGTCGAGCTCGAAGCCGCAGGTCTCAAGGCCACGATCCTGCCGGAGATCGGTGGCATCGTGGCGCGGCTCGATTGGCGGGGTCCGGATGGACGTGACCGTCCTGTGCTGAGGCCGCTCCCGCGCGAGCCATCGATGGCGGAGCCCAACCATGGCGGCACCTGGGCGATGCTGCCCTTCGCCAACCGCGCCTTCGGCGAGCTGATCGACGACGGCTCCGAGAGCTTTCTGGTGCCGAAGAACGATCCCGGCGGCGCGATCCATGGATTCGGCTGGCAGTCGGCCTGGGAGATTCTGCGGTATGACCGGGGTCATACCCTGCTCGAGCATCGGCGAACGGACGGGGCGGACCCTTATCGCTACCGCGCGCGGCAGGAGATCGGTCTCGACGACGACGGTATGACCATTCGGTTCGCGGTGACGAACGAGGCGGACCGGGCACTACCCTACGGAATCGGCCATCACCCGTGGTTCCCCTGCGCCGCCGACACGCGCCTGACGATGCGGGCGACCGACGCTCTGATGTTCGGCGAAGCCTTCCGCGCCACGGGCCGGCAGGCGCTCGCCGATGGCGGCCCTTACGCCGATAACCCGCGATTTCGCAGCGAGACGGTCACGGCCTGGAGCTTCCTCGGCTGGGACGGCCTTGCCCGCATCGAGACGCCGTCCACCGGGCTTGCGATCGATCTCACCGCAAGCACCAATCTCGCCTGTCCCGTGGTCTGGGCGCCGCCGGGCGCGGATTTCCTCTGCGTCGAGCCGCAGAGCCACGCCATCGGTGCCCCGAGCGAAGCCGCGGCCCGTGCTGCATCGCCCCTGACCAGGCTTGCACCGGGTGAGACCTTGGAGGGCTGGATCAGGATCAGGCCTTCGCTGCTATGATCGTTTCCGCCAGACCCTAGCGCCAGCCCGGCCCATAGACATACCCCGAGGGGCCATAGGGCTGGTAGCCATAGGCACTGGCCGGCAGAGCAGGGCGAAGCAGGATCTGCCCGCGTGCGGCTTCCCAGCCCGCGCCACCGCGCCGCTGCTGCGCGATGCCGAGCGACTGATGCCGATGCGATCGGGCCTTGGCGATCTTGGTGTTCGCGATTTTGGCGTTCGCGATCTTGGCTTTGGCGAAATTGACCTTCGCAATTTTGGCGCTCGTGATCTCGGCCTTTACGAGCTGGGTCCTTGCCGTCGTGCCGCCGACAATCTGGGCGCGGGCGGTTCGGGCGGGGACGAGCAGGGTTTCGCCGCGAAACACAGTCGCAACCGCTGCGATGACGGGAGCCTGGGCCAGCGTCGCTTTGCGCGGCTGCGCGGCTTTGGCGAAGCGCGAGAGATTATCCGTCGCGGCGCCGTTCAGCGCGATGCGGGTCTGGCTGGAGCCGTGCTTCTTCACCAGAGCGAAGAACTTGGCGGCGTTGGCCGGGTGAAGGCGAATGCACCCATGCGAGGCCGGGCGGCCGAGCGCCCCGACCGAACTCGTGCCATGGATCGCGTAGCCGCCCCGGAAGAAGACGGCATAGGGCATCGCGCCGCCATATTTCCGCGAGTACCAGTTCTTTTCCAGACGCGTCGGGCGATAGACCCCGTTCGGCGAGCGAAAACCCTGCCGGCCGGACGAGATCGCCCAGTTGTAAACCTCGCCCTCGCTCGTGGTCACGGTCATCCGCTGTGCGGCGATGTCGACCTTCACATCGACGCCGGCCTGCGCCGAGGCGATGCCGCAGAAGGACACGAAAAGAACGGCCATCAGGCCGAGAATACGACGCATCGCCCGCAACTCCGAAAACACACACTGTTTTGGCGGGCGTTGTCTAAGGCTCTCGCGGCCGTCGCCCTGACTCTAGGAAAGCCCGGCGCCGGCGCGCTGTAAAGCAGCGATTCGGATCGTGGTTTCCAGCCGTTCAGATCATCGGCAGGGAGCTTGGCTTTCGCCCGCGCGGGAAGGCGGCGTCGAGGCGCGCGGTCTCGGCCTCCGTCAAACGGATTTGAAGCGCCCCGGCATTGTCCTCGACATGCGCGAGGCTCGCCGCTTTCGGAATCGCGAAGACGGAGGGACGGCGCGTCAGGAAGGCGAGCGCGACCTGCCGCGCCGTCGCGCCATGGCCGCTGGCGATCTCCGCGAGGATGCGTCCCCGCGCGCTCGCGGCCTCCGGGAAATCATGATGTCCGAAGGGGCTGTAGGCGGTGACGGCGACGCCATGGCGTTCGCACCAGGGAATGACCGCGTGCTCGATCGCGCGTTCGCCCAGATGGTAGAGCACCTGATTACAGGCGATCTGGCCTGCGCCTGCGACCGTCAGCGCCTCGTCGAGATCGTCCTCATCGAAATTGCTGACGCCCCAGGACAGGATCTTGCCGTCCCGCCTCAGCGCCTCGAACGCGGCGAAGGTCTCTTCCAGCGGATGCGGCCCGCGCCAATGCAGCAGATAGCTGTCGAGGCGGTCGGTGCGCAGATGCTTCAGCGAGCGTTCGCAGGCAGCGCGCACACCCGCCTTCGAGGCGTTATGCGGCAGCACCTTCGAGACCAGGAAGACCTCGTCGCGCCGTCCGGCGATGGCCTCGCCGATGATCGCCTCGGAGCGACCATCGCCATACATCTCGGCAGTGTCGATATGGTTGAGCCCGAGATCGAGCCCGCGCCGCAGCGCCGCGACAGCCTCTGTCTTGTCGCCACGCTCGATATACCAGCTGCCCTGGCCGATCCTTGCGACATCGCGCCATCCGGTGTCATTCTGTTTGGTCATCGCCGTCTCCTGCGGAAGCCTTACCATGCCTACCTTCAGCCTCCGCAATCGCCGAATGTTCCAAGCCGCCTTGGCGCTGGGTGCGTTTGCGGTCCTGTCGCTGCCCATCGGCGGGCCCGCTTATGCCCAGCAACGCGAGGAAGCGTCCGTCCGCGTGGCCGGCGCAGCGGTGCCGGTCCATCTCTATGTGCCGCCGGGGCCGGGACCTTTTCCTGTTCTCATCCTGTCCCATGGCAGCCCCCGCAATGCCGCGGAGCGGCGCGACTTTGGGCGGAACACGTTGAGCGGCGTGGCCGCGAGCCTTGCCGGACGCGGCATCCTTGTCGGGGCCCCGATCCGGCGCGGTTACGGCCCGCAGCCTTCGCCATGGGCCGAGGATTACGGCGGCTGCAATGGGGCGCGCTACGGTCAGGCGGGACTTGCGAGCGCGGAGACATTCGGGCTGCAGCGCTGGCGGTGTCATCGCGGCCTGACGCCGATCCTCGCAGAATCGTGCTGATGGGCGTGTCAGCCGGTGGCTGGGGTTCGCTCGCGGCGGCGTCGCGGCCGCTCAAGGGGCTCGTCGGGGTCGTGAATTTCGCCGGCGGGCGCGGCTCACGCGGCCCGGACGATGTCTGCAAGCCGGAGGAATTGATCGCTGCCGCTGCGCGCTACGGTCGCGGCTCGCGCGTGCCGGAACTGTGGGTCTACAGCGTCAACGACCGCTTCTTCGGCCCGGACCTCGCACAGCGGCTTTACCGCGCTTTCACCGGCGCAGGCGGCCGGGCGCGCTTCGTGGCCGCGCCCGCTTATGGCGCGGACGGCCACCGCTATATCCGCGCGACCGAGAGCTGGGCCGCAGAGGTCGATGCCTTCCTCCGGCAGGTCGGCTTCCTCGGGACGGCAAGATAATCAGACCGGCGGTGTGCCGTTGGCCGAAAGCACCTCGCCGGCGAGATACAAGGAGCCGCAGATCAGGATGCGCGGCGGGACCGGCCAATCCTGTGCCGCGATCGTCCGCAGCGCCTGCTCGACGGAGCCGGACACCTCGGCCGCAAGGCCCGCTTCCCGCGCGGCCTCCGCGACCTCGGCGGCCGGGCGGGCCGCGAGCGAGTTCTGGATCGGCACGGCATGGAGCACCTGCGCCAGCCCCTTGAAATGCCCCAATGTCGCCGTGGCGTCCTTGGTCGACAGCAGCCCTGCGATCATCACGAGCGGTGCCGGGTTGCGGTCGGCAAGATCCGCCATCGCCTGGGCCAGCACGCGCCCGCCATCGGGGTTGTGCCCGCCATCGAGCCAGAGTTCCGCCCGCTCGGGCACGAGCTCGGCGAGATGCCCGCGCGAAAGCCGCTGCAGCCGCGCCGGCCAGTCGGCATTGCGCATGCCCTGTTCGAAGACCCGCGCCGGCAGGGCGCCATAACCGGCCGCCCTGAGCGCCGCGATCGCGGTGCCGGCATTGATGTGCTGATGGCGGCCGGAAAGCCGTGGCAGGGGCAGGTCGAGCAGCGCGTCCTGATCCTCATAGACCAGCCGACCGCCGGCCTCGTGGACATTGAAATCCTGCGCGCCGACCAGAATTCTGGATGCGCCGGCCCGCTCGGCCGCGGCTTCCAGCACCGCCGTCTGCTCGGGCTCCTGCGGCGCGATCACCGCCGGGGCGCCGCGCTTGAAGATGCCGGCCTTTTCGCCTGCGATCTTGGTGACGGTGTCGCCGAGATATTCGGAATGGTCGAGCGAGACCGGTGTCACCACCGTGCAGGCCGGGTGAGCGATGATGTTGGTCGCGTCGAAGCGCCCGCCGAGCCCGACTTCGAGCAGCAGCACATCGGCCTTGTTCTCGGCGAAAAGCAGCATCGCGGCCGCCGTGGTCATCTCGAAGAAGGTGATCGAATCGCCGGCATTGGCCGCCTCGCAGCGTTCGAACGCCGCGACCAGCTTATCCTCGTCGACGAAATGCCCGCCGCCCGGCGCGCCCAGGCGGATGCGTTCGTGAAAGCGCACGAGATGGGGCGAGATGTAGACATGCACGGACAGGCCGGCAGCTTCCAGGATCGCCCGCATGAAGGCGATGGTCGAGCCCTTGCCGTTGGTGCCGGCGACATGGATCACCGGCGGCAGGCGCTTTTGCGGATCGCCGAGCTTTTCCAGCAGCGTCAGGATGCGGCCGAGCGAAAGATCGATCAGCTTGGGATGCAGCGCCATGAAGCGCGCGAGCAGCGTGTCGGACGAGCCCATGATGCGCTTCCCGCGGGCGCTCAGACCGCCTCGGCCACGGCCTCGACCGGTGCCGCGGCGGTCACGGCCTGGGCGGGCGCCGCAGGCTGCTTCGTCAGCAGCCGGCCAAGCCGCGCCAGCAGCTCGGGGATCTCGCGGCGGTGGACGACCATGTCGACCATGCCGTGATCCTTCAGGTATTCGGAGCGCTGGAAGCCGTCCGGCAGCTTCTCGCGGATGGTTTGCTCGATCACGCGGGGTCCGGCAAAGCCGATCAGCGCGCCGGGCTCGGCGATGTGGATATCGCCCAGCATGGCGTAGGAGGCGGTGACGCCGCCGGTCGTCGGGTTCGTCAGCACGACGAAATAGGGCAGGCCGGCCGCACGCAGGCGCCGCACCGCCACGGTCGTGCGCGGCAGTTGCATCAGCGAGAGAATGCCTTCCTGCATGCGCGCGCCGCCGGAGGCCGCGAAAACGACATAGGGAGTTTTCTTTTCAAGAGCGGTTTCGGCGCCCTTGATGAAGGCTTCGCCCGCCGCCATGCCGAGCGAACCGCCCATGAAATGGAAATCCTGCGCCGCGATGGTCATCGCCAGGCCCTTGACCCGGCCATAGCCGACCTTGAAGGCGTCTTGCGCGCCGGTCTTGGTCCGGGCGTCCTTCAGCCGGTCGATATAGCGCTTCTCGTCGCGAAACTTCAGCGGATCGGTCGGCGCATCCGGCAGCGCGACGTCGAGCCATTTGCCTTCGTCGAAGGTCAGGCGCAGCCGCTCCGGCGCGGTGACGCGCATGTGGTGTTCCGAGCCGGGGATGACATAGGCATTGGCCTCGACGTCCTTGTGGAAGACCATCTGCCCGGAATCGGGGCATTTGATCCAAAGATTTTCCGGGCTCTCGCGCTTGAACAGCGTCTTGATGCGCGGCCGGACGACTTCGGAAATCCAGTTCATCGGTCAGATATCCCTGATCGTTGCGGCGGCACGAGGCGCCGTCATGCAGGAGATGGGCCGTCGCGGCGTTTCCGCCAAGCGTCCTGGCCCGGTTCGAACGGGTTTCAGGCCGCCTTCGCGGCCTTGCGCACGCCGGAAGCCAACTCTTCGACGAGCGAGGTGACAGCCGAAACGGTCTTTTCCGTGGCCTTGCCCTCGGCGTCGAGCGAGAGGCGGATGCGCTCGACCAGCGCCGAACCGACCACCACGCCATCCGCGCTTTTGGCGATGGTCTCGGCATCGATCGCTGTCTTCACGCCGAAGCCGACCGCGACCGGCAGTTCGGTATGCCGCTTGATCCGCGTTACCGCTTCGCCGACCGCGCCGTAATCGGCGATGGCGCCGCCGGTCACGCCGGTCACTGAAACATAATAGACGAAGCCGGAAGTGTTCTGCAGCACCTTGGGCAGGCGCTTGTCGTCGGTGGTCGGTGTCGCCAGCCGGATGAAGCTGATCCCGGCAGCCAGCGCCGGCAGGCAAAGCTCGGCATCCTCCTCAGGAGGCAGGTCGACCACGATCAGCCCGTCCACGCCGCTGCGGCGCGCATCCACGAGGAAGCGTTCGACGCCATAGACATAGATTGGGTTGTAGTAGCCCATCAGCACGATCGGCGTGTCGTGGCCGGCCTGGCGGAAGGCCTCGACCATCGCGAGCGTCTTCCTCAGGGTCTGGCCGGCCTTGAGCGCCCGTTGGCCGGCGAGCTGCACCGGGATGCCGTCCGCCATCGGGTCGGTGAAGGGCACGCCAAGTTCGATCAGGTCGGCGCCAGCGCCGGGCAGGGCGGCGAGAATGGCGCTCGACGTTTCGAGATCGGGGTCGCCGGCCGTCACGAAGGTCACCAGCGCGGCCCGGCCCTCGCGGGCGCAGGCCTCGAAGCGTCTGCGGATGCGGGTCTGGCCGGTCTCGGTCTTCAAATCTGTCATGCGCCTGCGGTTAGCATGGCGAGCGAAGGCTGGCGAGTGGGTTGCGTCGCAAGCCCGCCTGCGCCACATCGCGGAGCGATGCGCGCCTTCGACACGCCCCTTCCGATCGACGCCGTGCTCGGCGATCTCGCCGCCAGCCTGCGCGCCCGATCGAATGCCGTGCTGGTCGCCCCGCCCGGGGCCGGCAAGACCACGCGCGTGCCCCTTGCCCTGCTGGACGAGCCCTGGACGAAAGCCGGCAAGCTGATCGTGCTGGAGCCGCGCCGGCTCGCCGCGCGCGGCGCCGCGAACCGCATGGCGCAAACGCTGGGGGAACGGGTCGGCGAAACCGTCGGGCTTCGCGTGCGGCTGGGTTCGAAGATCGGGCCCGAGACCCGGATCGAGGTCGTGACCGAAGGCGTCTTCGCCCGGATGATCCTCGACGATCCCGCGCTGGAGGGCATCGCCGCCGTACTCTTCGACGAGTTCCACGAGCGTTCGCTCGACGCCGATTTCGGGCTCGCGCTGGCGCTCGACGCGCAAGGCGGCTTGCGCGAGGATCTGCGCATTCTGGTGATGTCGGCGACGCTCGATGGAGCCCGCGTCGCGAAACTGCTCGGCGATGCGCCGGTGATCGAGAGCGAAGGCCGCGCCTTTCCGGTCGAGACGCGCCATCGCGGCCGCGACCCGCTGAAGCGCATCGAGGATCAGGTCGTCGAGACGATCCTGCTGGCGCTGAACGAGCAACTGGGCTCACAACTCGTCTTCCTGCCCGGTCAGGGTGAAATCCGCCGCGTCGAGGAGCGCTTGCGCGAGAAACTGCGTGACGCTTCCGTGGAAATCGCACCGCTTTATGGCGCGCTCGACCAGCGCGAGCAGGACCGCGCCGTGCTGCCGGTCCCTGCAGGCAAGCGCAAGGTCGTGCTCGCCACCGCCATCGCCGAAACCTCGCTGACGATCGAAGGCGTGCGGGTGGTGATCGATTCCGGCCTTGCCCGCGTGCCGGTCTACGAGCCCGATATCGGCATCACCCGCTTGGAAACGCGCCGCGTCAGTCGTGCCGCCGCCGATCAGCGCCGGGGCCGCGCCGGGCGCACCGAGCCGGGCATCTGCTATCGCTTGTGGGAGGAGGCCGCGACCGGCGCGCTCGAGGCCTTCGCTCGCCCGGAAATTCTCTCCGCCGATCTCGCGCCCTTGCTGCTCGACTGTGCGGCCTGGGGCCTCACCGATCCGACCAGCCTCGCCTTTCTCGATCCGCCGCCGGTGCCGGCTCTGAAAGAGGCAAGGGCGCTGCTCACGGCTATCGGCGCGCTCGATGGCGACGGACGGATCACGTCTGAGGGCCGCGCCCTCCAGTCGTTGCCCTTGCCGCCGCGTCTGGCGCGAATGGTGCTGGCCGCTGTTCGGTTCGGACAGGCCGGCGTGGCGGCCGAGGTCGCCGCCCTGCTCGTGGAGCGCGGCCTGGGCGGCGATGCGACCGATTTGACCGAGCGGCTCGACCGACTCGGTCGCGAGCGTGGCGGCCGCGCCGGCGACATGCGCCGCCTCGCCGAGGGCTGGGCTCGCACCGCCGAACGACATGCGAAAATCGAGGCGAACGCCGGAACCCTGTCGCCCGGCCTGCTGCTCGCTTTCGCCTATCCCGACCGCGTTGCCAAGGCGCGCGTGCCGGGCTCGGGGCAATATCTCCTCGCCAACGGTCGCGGCGCGATCATGGAAGCCTCGCAGCGTCTGGCGCGCGAGCCCTATCTCGTCGTGGCCGACATGACCGGCTCGGCACAGCAGGCCCGCATCATGGCCGCCGCCGCGATCACCGAAGCCGACATTACGATGCTGGTCGGGCAGGGTCTCGCGCCGTTCGCCATTGACGAGCGCGAGGAAGCGAGCTTCGATCGGCCGGCGCGCGCCTTGCGGGTGCGGGCGGTGCGCCGTTACGGCGCCCTGTCGCTCTCCGAGCGGCCATTGCCTGTCGCCGATACGCCGGGGAATGCTGAGGCGCTTGCCAAAGGCGTCGCCGGAGTTGGCGTCGGCCTTCTGCCCTGGACGAAGGGCCAGAACCAGCTGCGCGAGCGCGTCGCGTTCTTGCGCAAGGCCGCGACGGAGCAGGGCTGGCCCGATCTTTCCGACGAAGGTCTGGCTGGTGACGAAGGCTTGGCTGGCGGGCCCGAACACTGGCTCGCGCCGCACATCCTCGGTCGCGCCTCGCTCGCGGCGATCCAGGCCTCCGATCTCGATTCCGCCTTGGCGTCGCTGTTGCCCTGGGAGATGAAGCGCAGGCTCGATACCGAGGCCCCGACGCATTTCACGGCGCCGACGGGCTCCTCGCTCGCGGTGGATTATGCGGCGGAAGCCGGTCCGACGATCGCGGTGCGCGTGCAGGAGCTTTATGGGCTTGGCGTCCATCCGGCCTTGGCGGGGGGCCGCGTGCCGCTGGTGCTGGAACTGCTCTCGCCCGGTCACAAGCCGGTTCAGATCACCCGCGACCTGCCGGGTTTCTGGCGTGGCTCGTGGGCCGCGGTGAAGACCGAGATGAAGGGCCGCTACCCCCGCCATCTCTGGCCGGACGATCCGGCGGCCGCCTTGCCGACGACACGGGCCAAGCCGCGCGGGACGTAACTCAGCACTCGTGGCGGCGCTCGCGATCCCTTCTCCCCTTGCGGGAGAAGGTGCCGGCAGGCGGATGAGGGGTCGCGCCGTGCTTCCCGTCATTGCGAGCGCAGCGAAGCAATCCAGGGGCGTAGAGCACGGCCGCTCGGGATTGCTTCGTCGCTTCGTTCCTTGCAATGACGGTTAGGTCGCGCGGCCCCTCATCCGTCTCGGCTTCGCCGAGCCACCGTCTCCCGCAAGGGGAGAAGGGAAGCGAAATCCCTCAATTCCCCATCCGCTCGCGCCATTGCCGCTCTCCGGCGAGGCAGGTCGCGGAACTGCCGGCCTGCGCCTTCTGGATCGTCGCATCGGGCGGGATTTCGGCGATCTCGCGCACGAGCTTCGTCCGCGTCGCATCGACGAACTGGTGCTTCTCGCGGATCGGGATGACGAAGGCGCCGATGCCCGTGACGACGCAGTCCTTGTAGTAGACGTCGAGGTTGTCGATATCGAAATATCCGCCCTGCTTCAGCATCACCGGCAGGCCGTTGATGGCGATGCCCTTGGCCCCGGCCTCATCGCGCGCGGCCGTGACGGGGCGGCCGTCATTGTTGGCGCCGTCGCCGGAGATGTCGATCACGCGCCGCGCCGCCGTGACGTTCGCCTCCTCGAAGAGTTTCACGCCGAGATCGATCGCCGCCGAGATCGAGGTGCGCCGGCCACGCCGGGTCGGCGCCTCGGCCAGCTCCTCGGCAAAGGCGTTGGCGGCGGCAGGGCCGTCGATGATCTTCCAGGGCCGCACGATGTGCTGGAGGCCACTGCCGGCCCATTCCACATAGGCCACGGCGATCTTGCCGATGGCGCCCTTGCCGATCGCGTCCTGCAATTCCTTGGAGCGGAACGCCTCGATATAGCCGTTGCGCTGCAAGGCGAGTTCGTCGGGGTCCATCGAATAGGAGATGTCGACCGCGAGGATGAGCGCGACGTCGACCTCCTCGGATGCCCCCCCGGTCGTCTGGGACAGGGCTGCCGAAGCGCTCCACATAGCGGCGGCCGCCAGACAAGAGAGACCCAACAGCCTTTGCCGCATCGCCGCCTCCGCATCGCATCGGGACGGAGACTGTGCGCTGGCCAGGCCCGCAGGCCAAGCCTCAAACGCCGGCTCTACAGGGGCCGCGTGGTAGCAAAATCGCGAGCAGCGTTTTGCGGCCGGTCAGGTGACCCGCCGGCTTTCGACGATGCCGATCGCGGCCGCCAGCACCTCTTCCACGCCGAGCGCGGAGGTGTCGAGCGGCACGGCGTCCTCCGCCGCCTTGAGCGGCGCGTCGCTGCGGCCGGAATCACGGGCGTCGCGTCGCCGGATGTCGGCGAGGATACCCTCTTGCGTCACCGCCTCGCCGCGCCCGACCAGCTCCTTGAAACGCCGCGCCGCGCGCACCTCCGGTGTCGCGGTGACGAAGAGCTTGGCGGAGGCCTCCGGGCAGATCACGGTGCCGATATCGCGCCCGTCCAGCACGGCTCCGCCCGGCTGGGCCGCGAAGCGCCGCTGGCGGGCGAGCAGGCCGGCGCGCACCGCCGGCATCGCGGCGACGACGGATGCGGCCTCGCCGATCTCGCGCCCGCGCAGCCGCTCTTCAGGAAAAGCGCGCTCGTCGAAGCTGCCGACGATCGTGGCGGCGGCATCGGCGTCGCGGATGTCATGGTCGGCATCGAGCATGGCCCGCGCGACCATGCGATAGAGCAGCCCCGTGTCGAGATAGGGCAGGCCGTAATGCGCGGCCAGCCGGCGCGCCAGCGTCCCCTTGCCGGAGGCAGCCGGGCCGTCGACGGCGATGACGAGGTTGGGCCGCATCCCGCCGGCTCTCATGCGAGATGGCCTCCGCGCCCGTTCGAACGTGCGGCGAAGCCTGGGAAGCCGGCTGCGATCATCGCGCCGTCATCGACGATGACCGGTGTGCGGGTGGCGAGGCGCGACGATGCGTCGCCCATGAAGCGGCCGGTCGGCGTGCCGTCGCGGCGCGCCTTGGAGAGAACGGGGTCATGATGGTGGGATATCTCGGCCGTTGCGCTTTGGACAGGGCTCGCTGCTGACAAGCGTCCGGCCTAGCATGCCCCTTCGCGGCCTGCCAAATGCATGCGGAAAGCCCGGCTCCAACCGTTGCGGACGGCCCCATCGGCAAATGAAGATTTGACAGGGCCGTCTGCCCCGACTAACGGACGCGCCTGCTTTTCAGAACATAATAGTTGAAGGGTCCGACGCAGTGGCGAAACCGGAACTCGGAACGAAGCGCGTTTGCCCGGTCACGGGTCGCAAGTTCTACGATTTGAATAAAGACCCTGTCGTCTCGCCTTATACGGGCCAGGCTTACCCCCTCTCGATGTTCGAGCCGCAGGCCAAGGCGGCACCGGCCCCGGCTCCCAAACCTCAGGAAGAGGAAGAGGAGACGGAGGCCGCCGACGGCGCCGTCGAGCTCGTCTCCTTGGAGGATGCCGACGCCGAGGCGACCGAGAAGGAAGCTGTCGTCACCAGCGAGGACGACATCGAGGTCGAGGACGAGATCGGTGACGACGACGAGGAAGACGACGACACCTTCCTCGAAGAAGACGAGGAAGGTGATGACGATGTCGCCGACCTGATCGACGGCGAGATCGAGGGCGACGAAGACAACTGA
Organism: Allobosea sp. P5_A5; assembly: GCF_056400625.1. Lineage (NCBI taxonomy): Bacteria > Pseudomonadati > Pseudomonadota > Alphaproteobacteria > Hyphomicrobiales > Alloboseaceae > Allobosea > Allobosea sp. P5_A5. The sequence goes on along the minus strand of NZ_JBFUKY010000008.1, from coordinate 113,621 downwards.
GCCTTAAGCTCGCAAAAAGATGACGACGAGGCGACAATCGCCGCTTGTGTCTTCAGTCCGGGCCGCCTATAGAGCGCTGCGTCGCCGCAAGGCGGCCCGGACATCACCGCCAAGGCGGTGCGATAACCGGATCGACGATCGAATCCAGACCGATCGTTGCAAGTGGGGCCATAGCTCAGCTGGGAGAGCGCCTGCATGGCATGCAGGAGGTCAGCGGTTCGATCCCGCTTGGCTCCACCAAAATTTCTTCCTTAAAGTTCCGCATTTGCTCGTCTTTCAGTTGGACGTTCAAGCTGAAACCCTGATTTCGGCCCCGATAGGCCGCGTGATTTTGATCAAGCCGATCCGGGCTGGGTCGACGTTTCCTTGCATGTCCAGGTCAGCGTCGCGGCGGCGACGGGCACCGGTGGCGGGATTGTCGACGGGACGGGCTGGGTAGAAAGGAACTGCAGTGGCGAAACGCACCAAATCCAAAGCCCTCGACACCGAGTTCACGATGTTCGATGTGGCCTATGAGGACGGGTCGAGAACATCGAATCGGCGTGTCCCGACCGCGCTTCTCGGCGGGCTCGATGGCGACGAGCCGGCCCGGACGGCCATCGCGGAACAGGATCAGCTCATCTCGGAGAAATCCGGCAAGCCGGCCCTCGCGATTTCGAGCCTCGCCCGATCGACGAAATCGACAGCCGAGCCGGAAAAAGACGATCGAAAGAAGCGCGGCTCGAAATAGCTGCCTTCGCAGCGACGGGCGGGGCCTTATAGCCCCGGTTACGGCGTCATCACGGGCTTCGCCCGCGATGACCTTCGTTTCTTAAAATGACGCCTGCCGAGCGGAAACTGTCGCAGAGAGGTCGACCCCGCTTTAGCTGCTGACCGTTCCGCCGCCATTCGCTCCATAGATGCCACCGGTGGTGAAGCTGGCATCGGGGGCTGCGAGCTGGACATAGATTGATGCGAGCTCCGCCGGCTGTCCCGGCCGGCCCAGCGCGGTCATGCCGCCGAATTTCTGCAGCTTCTCCTGGGTTGCGCCTCCGCTGACCTGTAGCGGCGTCCAGATCGGACCGGGCGCGACGCCGTTGACGCGGATGCCCTTGGGGCCGAGTTGCTTGGCCAGCGACTTCACATAGCTCGTGGTCGCGGCTTTGGTCTGGGCATAGTCATAAAGTTCGGCGGAGGGGTCCGTCGCCTGCTCCGAGGTGGTGCCGATGATGCATGAGCCCGGCTTCAGGTGCGGCAACGCGGCCTTGATGATCCAGAACGGCGCGTAGATGTTCGTCTTGATGGTGGCATCGAACTCGTCGTTGGAGATGTCGAGCACCGAGGCCTTCGTCTGCTGACGTGCCGCGTTGCTGACGACGATGTCCAGGCCGCCCAAGGCCGCGACGGCATCTTCGACGAGCTTGGCGCAGAATTCCGCGCTGCGCAGATCGCCGGGCAAAGCGACCGCCTTGCGCCCTGCGGCTCTGATCAGCTCGACCACCTCGCGCGCATCCGGCTCCTCGTCGGGGTGATAGTTGATCGCGACATCCGCTCCCTCGCGGGCATAGGCGATCGCAGCGGCACGTCCCATCCCGGAATCGCCGCCGGTGATCAGCGCCCGGCGGCCCGCGAGACGGCCGGACCCTTTATAGCTCTGCTCGCCATGGTCGGGCCTTGGATTCATCTTGCTCGCCATACCCGGCCAAGGCTGCGACTGCTTTTCGAAGGGCGGCCGGGGATATTTTGATGTCGGGTCGGTCAAGGGCTGGGCTGTCGCAGGGCTGGACTGCGCGGCGGCCTGGCCGCTCGCCGCGGCCGCCACCAGCCCGGTACCCGCTGCGCCGACGAGGTTGCGGCGCGTGAGATGGGATCGATCATCGGCCATTGTGAAGCTCCGTCATGAGGGGGTCGAGCAAAGAACGGAGCCGTGTCCGGTCCGTTCCGGCGCTTGAGCGCAGGCCCGCCTACGTGCGCCAGCGCGCTTCGGTGCGCCCCGCGCGGAACCTTCGGCGGATATTGTTCGGGCCCTGGGGATCGAAATCGCTTTTCGCGGGTTGATGGTGCGCCGCCGCACAAGGCGCAAGGAGTAAAGCCATGATGAATTTCAAACAGACCGTCCTTTCGCTTGCCGCTGTCGCGATGCTGTCGACCCCCGCTCTCGCGCAGCCGAAGACGCTCGGTCCGTCGACCGGCACGGTGCGGATCGAGCAGGTCCAGGCCGGCTTCATCGCCTCGGGCGAAGTGGGCGGCGGCACGCTGCGTTATCGCGGTAAGGCCTATCCGATCACGGTTGGCGGGCTTGGTATCGGGACCATCGGCGCTTCGCGCACCGTCGCTTCGGGCACCGTCTACGGTCTGCGCCAGACGTCCGATTTCGCCGGCGCCTATGTGCAGCTCAAGGAAGGCTGGGCGGTCGGTCGCGCCGGCCGTGGCTCGGTCTGGCTCCAGAACGACAAGGGCGTGACGCTGCGGCTCACCACGCGTCGTCAGGGTCTTCAGCTTTCGCTCGGCGCCGACGGCGTGCTGATCGGCTTCAAGCAGTAAGTCTCCGCCTGGGACAGTACGCGGGGCACTAGGTTTTTCAGCCGGCCGCTTTATGGTGCGGCCACCTTGATCCCTTCGTTCCTCCCCTTTTCGATCGCCATCGTCGCCGCAGCCGCGGCGGCGATGTCGTGCGTTCTGTTGCGGCCTCTGCTGATCCGTTACGCGCTGGCGCGACCCAATGCGCGCTCGAGCCACACGACGCCGACGCCCCAGGGCGGCGGCATCGCGGTGCTCCTGGGCGTCATCCTGGGCCTCGTCGTTGTGCTCCTCATCGCTCCACCCGGAGGGGAAGCCTGGCGTTCCCTCCTCGTCGTCCTTGGCGGGGCCATGGTCCTCGCGCTCATTGGCGCCTGGGACGATATCCGCCCGCTGCCGGCGAGCCTTCGGCTTATTCTGCAGGCCGCTTGTGTCGGCTTCGTCCTGATGCGTGCGGCTCCTGAATTGCGTCTGTTCCCGGATACGCTGCCGCTGCCGATCGAGCGCGGCCTGGCGCTGCTGGCCGGAGTCTGGTTCGTCAACCTCGTCAACTTCATCGACGGGCTCGATTGGGTCACCGTTGCCGGCTTCCTCCCCCTGACCATGATGATCGCGCTGAGCGGCATGGCCGGCGTCGTCGATCCCGCCACGGGCTGGCTGGCGGCTGCGCTCTGCGGCGGCCTGCTCGGTTTCGCCCCCTTCAACCGGCCCGTGGCGCGGCTTTTCCTCGGCGATGTCGGCTCGCTGCCGCTGGGCCTGCTTGGCGCCTACCTGCTTTACCGCCTGGCCGGAACAGGCGCGTTCGCGGCCGCGATCATCCTGCCCCTATATGCGATCACGGACGCGACCCTTACGCTGCTGCGAAGGCTAGCGGGAGGTGAGAAGGTCTGGGAAGCGCATCGCTCGCATTTCTATCAGCAGGCGACGACGAACGGTTTCAGTGTGCTGGCCGTGGTCGGGCGTATTGCCGGCCTCAACATCATCCTGGCCGGGCTCGCTGCGCTCACCATCCTCGACTCGCGACTTTGGGTTCAGGTCACAGGGCTGCTGCTGGCTGCCATCCTGACCGCCTGGCTGCTGCGCAGCTTCTCGCGCCCGCGTCGGCTTCATGGCTGAGAAACGTGTCCTGCTCACCGGCGCGACCGGCTTCGTCGGCCCCCATGTCGTGGCAGCTCTGACGGCTGCAGGCTATCGCTTGCGCCTCGCGCAACGTCGCCCGGAAGCATCGAGGGCAGGGGCGGAGATTGTCCTGATCGGCGATTTGTCGGGAGCGGTCGACTGGACCGACGCCGTGCGGGACGTCGACCATGTCGTCCACATGGCCGGTCTGGCCCATGCCGGGCCCGGCCTCGACGAGGCGCTCTATCGTCGTGTCAATACGGACACGACGCTGGCGCTGGCGCGTGCCGCCCAAGCTGCAGGGGTGCGCCGTTTCGTCTATCTCTCCTCGATCAAGGCCCTGACGGGCGCCTTCGACGGTCCCCCGCTCTCCGAGGATGCCGTCCCGGCGCCCGGTGACATTTATGGCCGTTCGAAGCTCGCGGCCGAGCAGGGCCTTGCCGCACTCGACCTCGACTGGGTGGCATTGCGGCCGGTCCTGATCTATGGGCCGGGCGTCAAGGCCAACATGGCCGCGCTGTTGCGTCTGGCAAATCTACCGCTGCCCTTGCCGCTTGGCGGGTTGCGGGCGCCGCGCTCGCTGCTGGCTGTGGGAAACCTCGCCAGCGCCATTCTGTTCGCCCTGGGCGAAAGCTGCCCGCCGCGTCACAGCTATGTCGTCGCCGATCCCGCCCCGATCAGCGTCGCGGACATGATCGCGGCCTTGCGCCAAGGGCTGGGTCGCTCTCCCGGCCTGTTGCCGGTTCCGGAACGCTGGCTGCGCGGCCTTGCGCGAGCAGCGGGCCGCGAGGAGATGTTTCTGAAGCTCGCGGGCAGCCTCATTGCCCGGCCCGAGCGCCTGCTCAGGGCTGGCTGGCAGCCACCGGAACAGGCGCAAGCAGCGCTGGCTCGGCTGGCAGCGTCTCTCCGCGCCGGCTGAAATCCGGGATCGCCTCGACTAGTACCGCATCGGCGGCCGCGCGATCGCCCTGGTGAATGGCTTCGTCCAGACGCGTCAGCCAGCTCTGGATCCGGGCGCGATCCGCGAAGCTCGGCTTGGCCGCCATCACGCCGTCGAGCCCGGTCTCGGCCATCGGTTCGTCGCGCGCGAACAGGATTTCGTTCAGCCGCTCGCCCGGCCTGACGCCGGTGACGACGATCTCGATATCCTCGCCCGGCTCATAACCGGCGAGCCGGATCATCCGCTCGGCCAGGTCCATGATCTTCACGGGCTGGCCCATCTTGAGCACGTAGACCGCCGCGCGCTCGGCGTCCGCTGCAAGCGTGCGCGTATGCGAGGCTGCGGTCAGCACGAGGTCACAGGCCTCGCGGATGGTCATGAAATAGCGGATCATGTCTGGGCTGGTGACGGTGATCGGCCCGCCTCGCGCGATCTGCGCCTTGAATTTCGGCACGACGGAGCCGGCCGAGCCCAGCACATTGCCGAAACGGACCGCGACGAGGCGCACGCCGGACGGCGCTGCGATGAATTCCGCATCCCGCGATTGCGCATAGATTTCGGCGAAGCGTTTGGTCGCGCCCAGCATCGAGACCGGCTCGATCGCCTTGTCGGTCGAGATCAGCACGAAGGTCGTGGCGCCAGCCGCGATCGCTGCATCGGTGACGTTCACGGAGCCGAAGATATTGGTCTTGATGCCCTCGCTCCAGTCCGTCTCCAGATAGGGCACGTGCTTGAGCGCGGCGGCATGGATCACGATGTCGGGCCGGAATTCGGCGAAAAGCGGCATGATGCGCTCGCGGTCTCGCACATCGGCGAGCGCGCCCGATACCAACGTCCGCTCCGCCTTGACGGAGAGCTGTTCGGTGATCTGGAACAGGGCCGGCTCCGACCCCTCGACAACGAGCAGTTCGGAGGCTCCGAACGCGGCGCAACGCAAGCAGATCTCGGAACCGATCGAGCCGCCGCCGCCGGTGACGATGACGCGCTTGCCAGCGAGAAAGCTGCCGAGGCGGACGCGATCGATCGCGACGGTCGAGCGCACCAGCAGATCCTCGATCTCGAGCGGCGCGACATCGGTGTCGCGCGTGCCTTCGCCGGGCGACTCGATCCGCGAGATCGGCAAGGAGAGCTTGCGCGTCTGCTTCAGCCATTTGTCGGGCTGCGCCTCCGGCAAAAGCGCGGACGGCGTCGCGACGATGCGGCGATAGCCCTCGCCCCTGATCGTGGCCTCTTCGGCGACCCGTTCCATGTCGGAGAGCAGGCCGAGGACCGGCACGCCACGGATCGACTGGCCGAGATCGTCGGGGCGCGGGGAGAGGATACCGGTCGGGCGCAAACGCCGCATCGTGCCGGCCTCCATCGCCCTGATGACCATTTCGACCTCGACGCCGCGACCGAGGAGCAGCGCCGGCAAGGTGGCGTCACGCTCGGCGGAGGTCCGGGTCCGGGCATATTTGAAATAGCGATAGGCCAGGCGCGGCCCGCCCAGCAGGGAGATCTGGACAAGCCAATACAGCGCGATCGAGATCTTGCCGAAATAGAACCCGCCGTAGAGATCCGGGGTCACCAGCACATAGTCGATCGCAAGCAGGCTGACCGTCAGGATCGAGACGGCCTTGACGATGTTCGACAGGTCGGGAAGCGAGGCGAAGCGCCATTTCGACCGGTAGAGTGAGAAAAACCAGTAGACCAGCCCGGCATAGACCACGAAGAACGGCAGGAAGCGCGGCAGATAGCGCAGATGCTCGTCGAGCAGCCACCCTTCGAAGCGGATGACGAAGACGAGCCAGATCGCCAGCGCCGTCACCACGAGGTCATGGAGGACGACGGCGAGCTTCTTCAGATTGTGCTTGGGCGGTATGGCCATGTCAGGCGGGGTATCCCGCTCCCGTCATGGCTTGTCAACGCGCGCGCCCGGGGTGCGCTCAGCCATGGTCGGAGCGCGCCTCGAGCCCGCGCAACACGAAGGCGATCATCTCGTCGGAGGAGGGGCCGGGAATGAACTCGCACTGGGTGATCAGCAGCGGGTGCATGAAGCGCAGCATCGCCACCCGGATGCAGCCGGTTGCATGGGTCGGGTCGATCTCGCGGAACTCCCCGCGGGCGACGCCGTCGGCCACCACACGGCGCAGCACCACGTCGAACCGTTCGATATGCGCCAGGATCGCATCCCAGCTTTGCTCCATCGCCGCGCACACCATCTCCTGCATGCGGGCATGGCCGGCAAAGCGGGCGGCGTTCAGCCGGAAGGACGTCGCCAGAATATCACGCAGACGCTCGGCCGCCGGCCGATCCTGCTCGGCGATGGCGATGATCGCCTCTTCCTGCTCGCGCTTGAAGCGATCAAGCACGGCCTCGTTGATCGACTTCTTCGAATCGAAGAAGCGATAGACATTCGCCGGGCTCATCCGCAGCGACTTGGCGATGTCCGCTACAGTCGTTTTCTGATAGCCGATGTCACGGAAGAACCGCTCGGCCGTGTCGACGATCGTCTGCCTGGTATCGCGTTCGGTCTGGCTCACGACGCGGCCGTTACTCTGCATGCAGGTGAAAAAAGAAGCGTATTATCGCTATGACGAATTTCATCATTCGTCAACATGATGTCTTATCTATGGTTTTTAGCGCGCTGAGAATGAATCCAGGCTGAACGGATGTTGACAACCCGCTGACAACCGAGCCGGCTCAGCTCGAACGGCGGCAGCGTTCCAGGGCCAAGCCTAAAAGGGCATCGACATCGAGATGCTCGGCCAGATGCCGGGCTAGCGCGTCCAGCGTGTCGTCCACTGCGCCCTCATAGTTCAGGCCGCCGGCAGGGCGCGCGCCGCCGATCGTCCCGAGCCAGGCAGACCGCAGCGAATCCGACGTGAAAAGCCCGTGAAGGTAGCTGCCGACGACGCGCCCGTCCGGGCTTGCCGCGCCTTCCGGCCGGTCGTCGACGCTGAACGGAGCCCGAAAGGTATCGGCCCCCTCGGTTCGTCCGAGATGGATTTCGTAAGCCCGGCCATGGCTCGCGCTCGAATGATGGGCGACCGCGACCTCGCGCACCGTCTTGTCGCGGTCGAGCGTGGTCTCGACATCGAGCAGGCCCAGTCCCGGCGCCTCGCCGGCCGGCCCTTCCAGCCCGAGCGGATCGCGGACGACCCGGCCGAGCATTTGATAGCCCCCGCAGAGCCCCAGCACATGGCCGCCCCGGCGCCGATGCGCCTGGATATCGATATCCCAGCCTTCTTGGCGCAGCGCCGCGAGATCGCGCAGCGTCGTCTTCGAGCCCGGCAGGATGACGAGATCGGCATCGCCGGGCAGGGGCTGTCCGGTCCGGATCAGGCCGAGATCGACATCGGCCTCCAGCTTCAGCGGGTCCAGATCGTCGAAATTGGCGATGCCGGGCAGCACGGGAACCACGATCTTGAGACGCGCGCCGGGCCTGCGCTCGCTCGCGAGGTCGAGCCCGTCTTCGGCCGGCAGACGGCTCGCCGCGGAAAACCATGGCACCACGCCGAGGCAGCGCCAGCCGGTGGCGGCGGTGATCGTATCGACGCCGGGCCGGAACAGCTCCACCGCGCCCCGAAATCGATTGACCGCGAAACCGCGGATCATGGCGCGGTCGTCGGCGTCGAGCACCGCATGGGTGCCGACCAGGCTCGCGATGACGCCGCCGCGATCGATATCGCCGATGATGATGGCCGGCACATTGGCGGCACGGGCAAAGCCGAGATTGGCGATATCGCGAGCCCGCAGATTGGTCTCGGCTGGCGAGCCCGCGCCCTCGACGAGGATCAGGTCGGCGTCATGCCCGAGGCGTTCGAAACTTTCCAGCACCGTCGGCAGCCAGTCGCCCCGGCGCGCGAAATCGCGCGAGGCCAGCCGCCCGGCGACGCGGCCTTGCAGGATGACCTGACTGCCTTGTTCGCCTTCGGGCTTGAGCAGGACGGGATTCATGTCCGGATGCGGCGTGATTCGGGCCGCGCGCGCTTGTAGCGCCTGGGCGCGGCCGATCTCGCCGAAAGCCGTCGCGGCGGCATTGTTCGACATGTTTTGCGGCTTGAACGGCCTGACCTTCAGGCCGCGATCGGCAAAGAGCCGGCATAAACCGGCGACGATCAGCGATTTGCCGACATTCGATCCCGTACCGAGGATCATCAGAGCGGGGGTGGCGCGGCGGAGCATGGGCTCCTGCTTAAATCATCGGGCCGGAAAGCGCAGCGTCAATGCCGGGCGGGTCCTGACATGGTTTGCCGGCCCACCGCGTCTACCTGCTGCGCCAAAGGGGCGAAGTCGCATCAGGTGGGCGCCATGGGCCGGCCAAGGCACTAAAGCCTGACCGCTGATGAATGTCAACATTCATCATTCGATATTTTATTGGGCGCCATTGGGCGCGGGTTGCGGGATGCCAAGCCGGCCGGGCCCATGCTAAAGCCGGCCTCCCTGTCCGCCCGCCCGAGCCGTTGCGCGATGAATCCGATTTTCTCCGCTCTGCAAACCAGCGTCTTCGAGGTCATGTCACAGCTCGCGCGCGAGACCGGCGCGATCAATCTGGGCCAAGGCTTTCCCGATGATCCCGGTCCTGAGGATGTCCGGCGCAAGGCGGCGGAGGCGATCGTCTTGGGCTGGAACCAGTATCCGCCGATGATGGGCCTGCCGGAACTGAGGCAGGCCGTTGCGGTGCATTACAAGCACTGGCAGGGGCTCGACCTCGATCCCGACCGCGAGATCATGGTCACCTCGGGCGCCACCGAAGCGATCGCGGGCGCGCTGATGGCGCTGGTTTCTCCCGGCGACGAGGTCGTGCTGTTCGAGCCGATGTACGACGCCTATGTCCCGCTGGTGCGGCGCGCCGGCGGCATCCCGAAATTCGTCACCCTGACCCCGCCGCATTTCGGTCTGACCGAGGAGGCGCTGGCCAAGGCGTTTTCGCCGAAGACACGCCTGGTTCTCTTCAACAACCCGCTGAACCCCACCGCGACCGTCTTCAGCGAAGCCGATCTCGATCTGCTCGCCGCTTTCTGCGTGCGTCATGACGCGATCGCGATCTGCGACGAGGTCTGGGAGCATGTCGTCTTCGATGGCCGACGCCATACGCCGCTGATCGGCCGGCCCGATATGCGCGAGCGCACCGTCAAGATCTCCTCCGCCGGCAAGATTTTCTCGCTGACCGGCTGGAAGGTCGGTTTCGTGATGGCGGCCCCCGCGATCATGCGCGTGCTGGCCAAGGCGCATCAATACATCACCTTCACCACGCCCCCGAACCTACAGACCGCCGTGGCGTATGGGCTGGGCAAGGAAGACGGCTATTTCGAGGGCATGCGGGCTGATTTCCAGCGGTCGCGCGACCGTTTTACGACGGGGCTGAAGGATCTCGGCCTGGCGGTGCTGCCCTCGGCCGGGACCTACTTCCTGAATGTCGATATCGCGCCGCTGGGCGAGAGCGACGATGTCGATTTCTGCCGGCGGCTGGTCATGGAAAACGGCGTCGCGGCGATTCCAGTCAGCGCTTTTTATGCGCAAGGGGCGGTCAGGACGGTCGTCCGCTTCTGTTTCGCCAAGCGCGACGAGACGCTCGACGGCGCTCTGCAAAGGCTGGCGGAGCGCTATCGCCGCTGAGCGGCGTCAGCTCGCCAGCATGCGCTCCACGAGCGCGCCAGCATCCGCCAACCGGCCCTGGAAGTCCGAAGCCGAGCGGGGCTCGGCCTGACGGGCGACATCGGTCGCTTCCATCATCTGGCCGAGTGCGCGCTGCGCCATGTCGCGGCTCTTCGTCCGCCGCGCCAGCAACAGCATGGCCTCGGCCTGGTTGGCACGGCTGCGCGCCCACAGCAACGGAGCACGTTCGCGCCGGCGTTCTTCCAGCGCCGCGTCGAAGGCCGCGATTGCCTCCTCCAGCACCACAGGCTCGCTGTAGCGCTCGCCCATCGAGGCGAGCACACCGCCCATCTGATCCTGCAATTCGGCCCATCGCAAAGGCTCGCGGCCGCGGTCGATCGCGGCGGAGACCCGGTTCAGCCCGTTGAAGGCGCGCTCCAGCAAGGCGAGGTCGATCCTGCGCTTGCCCAGCGTCGCCCGTGCGCGCGAGATCATGTGCTCGGCCTCGAGCCAGCGCTTCTCCTCATCGGCCCGCGACCAGACGGCGAGCAGGCTAGCATAGCCCGCGATCGCCTCTTCGAGGAGGTCGTCGTCCTTCTGCGTCATGCCGAGCGCGACCGCCAGCCGCCCGAAGCGCAGCTTCAGCGCGCGCCAGAGCTCGGGATCCTCATCCTGATGCAGATACTCCAGACCTGCGCGGCTATGCGTCAGCGCCAGATCGCGCAGCTGCGGGTCGTTGGTAATCTTGGCAAGGCCTTCCAGCGCGGCGGCCATGGCCTCTTGGACACGGGCGAAAGCGACAGTGTCGGAAAGGGTGTCGAGCCCCTGCAGCAGGCGGCGTAGCGCAGCGATGGCCTCGTCGAAGCCTTCCCGTCCGCCGAAATCCTCGCTGATGCGGGCCAGCGACCTGGCCTGGTCGAGCGCGGCCGCGCGGCTGCGCTCGATGTTCGCGAGACCGATCAGGGCGGAGGCTTCGCCGTAGCGGGCGGCGGCTTCGCGATAAGCCTCGATGCTGGTCCGCAGAAAGCTAAGCGCCGCACGGTCGGCCCGGTTCTCGCCGATGAGGAGGCGCTTTTCGAGAGGCAGGCCGGACATGTCCGTCGCGCCGTCGATGGCGCGGAGTTCCGCCTGCGCCAAGGCCTTGTCGGCCTCGCCGAGCCTGCCGGCGAGCAGGGCTCCCGCGGCAGCCTCTCGCAGCTGGCGGATATCGCCCTGCTGCGAGGACGTGTCTTCCTGCAAGGCTGGGGTCAGCCGGCGGGACAGTGCGAGAAAGTCGAAAGCCTTGCGCTCGAGCAGCGCTTCGCTGATTGCGGCCGAGGCCCGCACCCGGTCGGCCAGCATGGCGGCGAGCGCTACCGGCGGCACGCTGCAGCGCTCTGCAACGCGTGACAGCATCGGCGCGATCTCGTCGGACTGGCTAATGGTGGCCTCCAGAGCGCATAAATTCGTCCGGATCGCGATCGATCCGGACGAAATGTAAGTTCGCTACCAGAGAGTTGTTAACGATCCGATCGCTTCGACCAACCGGCCTCCGCGATCGGACAAGGTCACTTCGCGGCGATGACCGCGATCTCGACGGTGAACTGGGGTGCGGCGAGCTTGGCCTCGACCGTGGCGCGGCCGGGCGTGGCGCCCGCGACGACCCACTTGTCCCACTCGGCGTTCATCTCGGCGAAGGTCGACATGTCGGAGAGCCAGATATTGACCATCAGCAGCTTCGACTTGTCGGTGCCGGCCTCAGTCAGCAGCCCGTCGATGATACCGAGGATGTCCTTGGTCTGCTCGGCGACGCTCTTGCCGGCGGCCTCGCCCGCGACCTGCCCGGCGAGATAGACGGTGTCGCCATGCACGACGGCCTTGGACATGCGCGGGCCGGGCTGGATACGCTGAATGCTCATCTGAAAAGCTCCTTGGAAAGGGTGCCCCGCTGGTAGCCCGGCAAGGCCGGTCGTGCAATCGCTGGCCTCACATGATGGCCGACCAGCCGGCCCATAACGCTGCATAGCGAGCCGCCTTGCCGATCAGGACAAGCAGCGTGAAGGGCCAGAACGGAAAGCGCAGCGTACCGGCGACGAAGGTCAGGGGGTCGCCGACAACAGGCAGCCAGGCGAGCAGCAGGGAAGGCCAGCCGAAGCGCGCAAACAACGCCTGCGCCCTCGCGAAACCGGCCGGGTCGGGCCTGATGCGCTTCGGCAGCCGCTCGACGCCGTGGCGCGCGATCAACAGGCCGAGCCACCAGTTCAAGACGGAGCCGGCCATGTTTGCGACGCTCGCGACGAGGAAGAGCGCGATCGGATCGACGCTGCCGGCAGCGAGAAGGCCGACGAAGACCGCCTCCGACTGGGCCGGCAAAAGCGTCGCCGCGATGAAGGCGGCGGCGGCCATCCCGGCCAGCGACCAGAACGTATCCATCGGATCAGCTGCGTGATCGGCCTGCCGTCATTGCGAGAAGCGCAGCGACGAAGCAATCCAGGGGGACCGGGTCATAAGCTGTCGCCCAGTCCTCCTGGATTGCTTCGCTTCGCTCGCAATGACGAAGATGGCCGCCAACATCGTTACAGCCGCCTCAGCGCGACCTGCTGGATGCGGTGGCTGGCGCCCTTCGTCAGGATCAGGCTGGCGCGCTGGCGCGTCGGCAGGATGTTTTCCTGCAGGTTTGGCAGGTTGATCCCGGTCCAGAGCTTTTCGGCGATGGCCAGCGCGTCCTCTTCCGCGATCTCGGCATATTTGCGGAAGAACGAGCGCGGGTCGCGGAATGACGTCTGGCGCAGCGTCATGAAGCGGTTGACGTACCATCGGTGCAGGTCGTTCTCGTCGGCGTCGAGATAGACCGAGAAGTCGAAGTAATCCGACACGAAGGGGATGACGGTGCCGTCCTTCGGCATCCGGCTCGGTTGCAGGACGTTCAGCCCTTCCAGAATCAGGATGTCCGGCCGCTCGACCGTCACCGTCTCGCCGGGCATCACGTCGTAGACGAGGTGCGAATAGACCGGGGCGCTCACCTGCGGCTTGCCGGCCTTGATGTCGGAGAGGAAGCGCAGGATCGCCGAGCCGTCATAGCTCTCGGGAAAGCCCTTGCGCTGCATCAGCCCGCGCTTCTCCAGCTCCGCATTGGGCAGCAGGAAACCGTCGGTGGTGACGAGTTCGACCTTCGGCGTATTCGGCCAGCGCGAGAGCAGCGCCTTGAGCACGCGCGCGGTGGTGGACTTGCCGACAGCCACCGACCCCGCGACCCCGATGATATAGGGAACCTTGACCTCCGCCTCCGCCATCAGGAAGCGCTGGGTCGCCTTGAACAGCCCTTGCGTCGCCGCGACGTAAAGCGAAAGCAGCCGCGACAGCGGCAGGTAGATCGCGACGATCTCGTCGAGCGAGATCGGGTCGTTGAGCGACTGCAGCTTGGTCAAATCGTCGACCGCGAGCGTCAGCGGCTGATCGGCGCGCAGATGCGCCCACTCGTCTCGCGAGAAGGAGCGATAGGGCGAGACGAGATCGCGCTCCGGCGGGGTGGAGATGAGGCGCTGGTCGGACATCATGTCTTCGCCCGCGTTCAAACCCGGATCCGGGATCAATCCTTGGTCCATGACGCGACCCGCAATCCAGGCTTCGAGGTACGAGGAAAGATCATGCCGGCGCGGAGCCCTGCCCGGGCCTGGCCGCCTTTTCCGCCAGTCCGGACCGGGCGGTGCGCGCTTCAAGCTCGCTCAACACATCCTGCAATGCAACATCGCGGGCCCTGAGCACGACCAAAAGATGATAGAGCACGTCGGCGCTCTCGGCGATCAGTTCGGTTCGGTCGCCTTTGACCGCCGCGATCACGGCTTCGACCGCTTCCTCGCCGAATTTCTTGGCGGCGCGCTCCGGGCCGGCCGCCAGCAATTTCGCCGTCCAGGATTCGTTTGGCGAGGCGGCGGCACGTTCGGCGACACGCGCTTCGAGATCGGCGAGAGTGAAGGTCATGCTGAACCTCTGTCATTCCGGGGCGCGCCAAAAGCGCGAACCCGGAACCCACGACTTGGCGCGGTATTTGCGGCCCGTTCATGGGCTTTGCGCCCAGTCGCAATGTCCAGGTTCTTCGCCGCGCAAAGCCGCGGAATGACGAGCGGGGAGAACCCAGACACGGCTAAACGAGCCTCATCCGGAGGCCGGCTTCCGCCATATGCGCCTTGGCCTGCCCGATCGTGTAGGTGCCGAAATGGAAGATCGAGGCGGCGAGCACGGCCGAGGCATGGCCCTGTGCCACGCCCGCGACCAGATCTTCGAGATCGCCGACGCCGCCGGACGCGATCACCGGCACCGAAACCGCATCCGCGATCGCGCGGGTCAGCCCGAGGTCGTAGCCGGATTTCGTGCCGTCCTTGTCCATCGATGTCACCAGCAGCTCGCCGGCGCCGAGCGAAACGACTTCGCGGGCAAAGGCGACAGCCTCGATGCCGGTGGCGTTCCGCCCGCCATGGGTGAAGATCTCCCAGCGGCCGGGCGAGACCTGTTTGGCGTCGATCGCCACCGTGATGCACTGCGCGCCGAACTTCTCGGCCGCCTCCTTGACGAAGCCCCGGTTTGTGACGGCGGCGGTGTTGATCGAGACCTTGTCGGCGCCCGCCAGCAGCAGCGCCCGGATATCCTCGACCTTGCGCACGCCGCCGCCGACCGTCAGCGGCATGAAACAGGCCTCCGCCGTGCGCGTCACCACGTCGAAGAGAATGCCGCGATCCTCATGGCTGGCGGTGATGTCGAGGAAGCAAAGCTCATCCGCACCGGCCGCGTCATAGGCCTTGGCGGCCTCGACCGGATCGCCGGCATCGACGAGGTCCACGAATTTGACGCCCTTGACGACGCGGCCGTCCTTGACGTCGAGGCAGGGAATGATGCGCGTTTTCAAGGTCATGCAGGAAGAGCTTGGCGCTGGGGAATATTAATGAAGTCCCAAGCGGTTTGCGGAAGCCATCCATCGCAAGAAGTTGGGCTGATTTCGGACATAAGAAACTGCATTCCCGGAAAACTTCCGCGAATCCGCGCCGCTAGGTCAGAGGTTCCAAAGAAAGACTTAATGATAACCAGGCCGCCGGTCATAACTAACCAATCGTTAATCTCTGGCGCATTGTTAAGTCGCTGGCGGATGATTTCGGGGTCAATTTGAGCTACGCTAAAAGAAAACAGGAACGTTTTCATCTTTTAGTTCCTTTCTCTCCTCGTTCTAAGGCCTCACGTTGGGTTATGCCTTCGGCCTCATCAATCAAGATGGGGGCATCATCGCCTTTTCGGAAGAGGATAAGCTCTTGCTGCCGAAGCTGAAACTCTTCCGATTGTAACCGATTGGGGTCACGGAAAAGGAAAATGAAGTATGCAGCTGCTGAGACAATGACAGGTAAAGCTGCAAGGCCAAGAGATACGGAGCGAACCAGCGCGTCTGATGAGAAAACCGAGGCTAGCAATGAAGCCGGCGTCACAACGGCAGTTAGCCACAGAAGCGGATTGAGCGCGGTGCTGACTTTCACCACAGCTGCTCGATTTGTCAGGGCCTTCAAGTGATCGAGCTTCATGAGCTAAGTTCCTACGAGCCGCGCCAGTGCCGCCGCCGGGTCGATCCGCCCGTCATAGAGCGCCCGCCCTGTGATCGCCCCTTCGAGAATAGCGGCATCGGGCGCCCGCAGCCGCTCGATGTCGGCCATCGAGGCCAGCCCGCCCGAGGCGATGACCGGGATCGATACGGCCTGCGCCAGCGCGATCGTGCCCTCCCAGTTGATACCTTGCAGCATCCCGTCCCGCGCGATGTCGGTGTAGATGATCGCCGCGACGCCGGCATCCTCGAAGCGCTTGCCGAGATCGGCCGCCGCCAACGACGAGGTTTCCGCCCAGCCCTCGACCGCGACATAGCCGTCGCGCGCGTCGATGCCGACCGCGACCCGGCCCGGAAAGGCCTTCGCCGCTTCGCGCACGAAGGCGGGATCGCGCACCGCCGCCGTGCCGATGATGACGCGGCGGATGCCCTTTTCCAGCCAACCCGCGACCGTCTTCATGTCGCGGATGCCGCCGCCGAGTTGTACGGGGAACGAAACCCGGGCCAGAATCGCCTCCACCGCCGCCGCATTCATCGGCTTGCCCGCAAAAGCGCCGTCAAGATCGACGACATGCAGCCACGGGAAGCCCTGTCGCTCGAAATCGGCCGCCTGTGCAGCCGGATCGTCGTTGAACACGGTTGCCTGTGTCATATCGCCCTGCTTCAGGCGGACGCAGCGGCCTTCCTTGAGATCGATCGCGGGAAACAGGATCACGGCGTCCAGCCCAGGAAATTGGCGATGAGCTTGAGGCCCAGCGTCTGGCTCTTTTCGGGGTGGAACTGTGTGCCGGCGATGTTGCCATGCGCCACCATCGCGGTCACCGGTCCGCCATGGTCGGTCAGCGCCACCACATCCTGCGCCCGCTCCGGCACCAGCGCGTAGGAGTGCACGAAATAGGCGTGCAGTCCCTGCGGACCGGTCTCGATGCCGGCGAGCAGCGGGTGCTCCTCCTGCTTGTGCAAGACGTTCCAGCCCATATGCGGGACCTTGAGGCTGTCGTCCCGAGGCTCGATCAGCGCGACATCCCCTGGAATCCAGCCGAGCCCTTCGGTGACCGCGTATTCCAGCCCGCGCGAGGCCAGGAGCTGCATGCCGACGCAGATGCCGAGAAAAGGCCGTCCCTTGACCCGCACCGCCTCTTCCAGCGTCTCGACCATGCCCGGCACGGCATCGAGCCCGCGCCTGCAATCGGCGAAGGCGCCGACGCCGGGGAGCACGATCCGGTCGGCCGCGCGCACGATCTCGGTGTCGCTGGTGACATGGATGGTCGAGGGAATGCCGGCCTCCAGCGCCGCCCGCTCGAAGGCCTTGGCGGCTGAGTGGAGATTGCCCGAGCCGTAATCGATGATGGCGACGGACTGGCTCATCGCCCCCGCGCCTCGGGAAACAGGCCGATGATCGGCAAGGGCGTCGTGGAACGCGGCAGCGGCGGTGAGACCGCAGGCTCGACGCGCGGCACGGCTGGAAGCCCTGCCAGTGCGCGTTCGAACCAGCGCCGCTCGGCCTCATCCAGCGAGCGGGCCTCGACCACATCGGCGAGCTGCCAGCCCTGGCGGGTCAGCTTGCGCACCAACAAATTGCGGCCCTCGAAACCGAGGAACAGCGCGACGGTCCAGTAGAGCAGGGTCAGCGCGCCGTCATGGATGCCGAGGCGGCGATGAACGAACCAGACGGCGCCCCAGAACAGCGCGAAGAGTAGCGTCGCCAGCCACAGCCGGCGGCCGAGCAACCACAAGCCCGTCAGCAGAAACGCGCCCCAGCTGAAGGCGTCGGGGATGACCCGCGCCTGCTCGATTCCGTCCCTAACGCCGGTCCCACCCGGAGGCGGCGTCATCACCGTATAGAACGCCATCAGAGCGCACCCTTGGTCGAGGGCACGCGCCCGCCCTCGCGGGGATCCACCTCGATCGCTTGCCGCAGCGCCCGCGCCAACCCCTTGAAGCAGCTCTCGGCGATGTGGTGAGCGTTGTCGCCGTAAAGCGTCTCGATGTGCAGGGTGATGCCGGCGTTCATCGCGAAGGCCTGGAAGAACTCGCGCACCAGCTCGGTGTCGAACGTCCCGATCTTCTGTGCCTTGAATTCAGTGCGGAAGACGAGGAACGGCCGGCCCGAGACGTCGACCGCGACGCGGGTCAGCGTCTCGTCCATCGGCAGATGGATATCGGCGTAGCGGCGGATGCCCTTCTTGTCGCCGAGCGCCTGCTTCACAGCCTCGCCCAGCGCGATGCCGGTATCCTCGACCGAATGATGGTCGTCGATCTGCGTGTCGCCCTTCACCGCGACGTTGAGGTCGATCAGCGAGTGGCGGGCGAACAGGTCGAGCATATGGTCGAAGAAGCCGACGCCCGAGGCGATCTCGGCCTTGCCGGTGCCGTCGAGATGGAGCGAGACCGCGATATCGGTCTCGTTGGTGCGGCGCTTCACTTCGCCCGAACGCATGCTGGCCTCTCAGGGCTCGCTGGAAAACGGCCTCGCTTTAGCAGGGGCCGGCGGGGATGGCCACTGGGACGATGGCAAGGGCGCTAGAACCCTCTCCTGTAAGGAGAGGGGCAGGGGTGAGGTGTAGGCCCCTGAACCAGTTTACGAAGCACCCTATAACGCAGCGGTCAGGTTACAGCCAAAGCGTCCAATGGCCGACCCCTCACCCTGCCCTCTCCCTACGGGAGAGGGTTCCTCGCGCTGTCCGGGTCCTTGACTGAAACGCCTCAAACCTGCGCCAGCGCCTGTTCCAGATCGGCGATCAGGTCGTCCGGGTGCTCGAGCCCGATCGAAAGCCGCACCAGCCCATCGCTGACCCCCATCGCGGCGCGCACCTCGGGCGTGAAACGCTGATGCGTCGTCGTCGCCGGATGGACGATCAGGCTCTTGGCGTCGCCGAGATTGTTGGAGATGCGGATCAGCCGGCAGGCGTCGAGCAGGCGATAGGCGCCGGCCTTCCCGCCCGGTACCTCGAAGGCGATCATGGTGGAAGGGCCGCTCATCTGGCGGGCGATGATCTCGGCCTGCGGATGGTTCTTGTGACCGGGGAAGATCACCTTGACCGGCTTGGCCTGTGCCGCCAGCCAATCGGCGACCTTGGTCGCGTTCTCGGCCTGCTTGGCGACGCGCAAGGGCAGCGTCTCCAGCGACTTCAGCATCACCCAGGCGTTGAACGGAGAGAGGATCGGGCCGGTCTGGCGCAGATACTGCTGGATATCGCCCTCGATCAGCTCCTTAGCACCGAGGATCAGCCCGCCCAGGCAGCGCCCTTGTCCGTCGATATGCTTGGTCGCCGAATAGACCACGATGTCGGCGCCCAGTGCGAGCGGGCGCTGGTAAAGCGGCGTGGCGAAGACATTGTCGACGACGAGCTTCGCGCCGGCCTCTTTCGCCACCACCGCGATGGCGGCGATATCGAGCACTTCCAGCGTCGGGTTCGACGGCGACTCCAGAAAGAACAGCTTGGTGTTGGGCTGCACCGCCTTGCGCCAGGCCTCGATGTCGCTGCCCTCGACCAGCGTCGTCTCGACGCCGTAGCGGGGCAGATGGTCCTCGACGATGTAGCGACAGGAGCCGAAGAGAGCGCTAGCGGCCACGACATGGTCGCCGGCCCGCACAGGCGCCATCAGCGCGGCCGTCACGGCGGCCATACCCGTCGCGGTGGCCCGACAACTCTCGGCACCCTCAAACGAGGCCATGCGCGCTTCCAGCATCGCCGTCGTCGGATTGCCAAGGCGTCCATACTGGAAGCCGGGGTCTGTGTTCAGGAAGCGCCCCTCGGCCTGCGCCGCGTTGTCATAGACATGGCCCTGCGTCAGGAACAGCGCTTCGGAGGTCTCGCCGAACTGCGAGCGCATCGTGCCGGCATGGACGAGGCGGGTTTCGGGATGCAGCGTGGCCGCGTCGTGATCGAATACCGACATGGGACATCCAATTCGTTCTTTTTACCGAACGGAACGGGTATCATTCCGCGGCGGGTTCGTAAAGAAGAACGAAATTCCCTTTGGACAGATGCGCCGGGCTAAATCCGTCCGTTTCAGGCAGAGCTTTCCGCAGAACGTCCAAGCGGCCTGAGAAATCCGGCCAGGTCCGCCGTGACATGATGAATGTGCCCGGCTTCGATCGCCGCCTGCTCCCACGCCTCGCGGAATGGATCGGGCGTCTTCGGGATGATCAGAACCGTCTTCATGCCCAGAGCGCTCGGCACGATCAGGTTCTTCTCGATATCCTCGAACATCGCCGCCCGGCCCGGATCGACCGCATGTTTGGCGAGGAAATGTTCATAGGTCGCGCGCTCGGGTTTCGGCAGGAAGCCGGCATGGACGATATCGAAAATGTCCTCGAACTGGTCGAGGATGCCGAGCTTGCCGGCCACGTTTTTCGCATGACCGACCGAGCCGTTGGTTAGGATCAGCTTGCGACCGGGCAGTGCCGCAAGCGCGGAGCCCAGCTCCGGATCGGGTTCGAGCAGGGTCAGGTCGATGTCATGGGCGAAATCGAGGAACGCGTCCGGATCGATCTGATGCTCCTCCATCAACCCTTTCAGCGTCGTGCCGTAGCGGTGGTAATAATACTGCCGCAGCGCGTGCGACGACAGCCCGTCGAGTCCGAACAGCTCCTGCAGGAACAGCGTGATGCGCTCGTTGACCTGCGGCCAGACGCGGCTCTCATGCGAATAGAGCGTGTTGTCGAGATCGAAGATCCAGTGGTCGACATGCGCGAACCCCTCCGCCGTGAGGGGCGGGGTCGCGGCGGGCGCTTCGGCGAGGATGGTCGGGGAAAATGTGGTCATCGGACTTGCAGATGTGGGAGCCGGATTTGGCGCCGCAAGTCGTTTGCGGAGGTTTAATGATGGGTCTTCCGCGTGGTCATCCCGGACAAGCCGCCCTCGGGTCCGATCTTTGATCGGCCCAAGGACAGGCTCCGCGGCGCCGATCCGGGATCCATGCCCGAACCTTCATCGTCGATGCTCCGGAATGGATCCCGGGTCTGCGCTTCGCTCCGCCCGGGATGACGGCGGATGGAGCCGGATCTCAACGCCGGATGATCGTGCCGTGGCCGGTATCGGTGAACAGCTCGATCAGCACGGCATGCGGCACCTTGCCGTCAAGGATCACGACCGCCTCGACGCCCTTTTCCAGCGCGTAGATGCAGGTCTCGATCTTCGGGATCATACCGCCCGAGATCGTGCCGTCTGCGATCAGCCGGCGGCATTCCTCGACGGTCAGCTCCGGGATCAGCTGCTTTTCCTTGGTCAGCACGCCCGGCACGTCGGTCAGCAGCAGCAGGCGCTTGGCGTTGAGCGCGCCTGCGATCGCACCCGCAAAGGTGTCCGCGTTGACGTTGTAGGTCTGGCCGTCCGCCGCGGCGCAGACCGGCGCCAGCACCGGGATCAGCTCGGCCTTCAGCACGGCATCCAGCACGCCGGTATTGACCGTCTCCGGCTCGCCGACGAAGCCGAGATCGAGCACCTGCTCGATTCGCGAATCGGGGTCGACCACGGTGCGGGTCACCTTGCGCGCGGTGACCATGTTGCCGTCCTTGCCGCAAAGCCCGATGGCCCGGCCGCCCTCGCGGGAGATATAGCCGACGATCTCCTTGTTGACGGAGCCGGCGAGGACCATCTCGACGACCTCGACGGTGGCCTCGTCTGTGACGCGCAGGCCTTGCTTGAACTCGGACTGGATGCCGAGTTTTTTCAGCATCGAGGCGATCTGCGGGCCGCCGCCATGGCAGACGACGGGCTTCAGGCCCGACTGCTCGAGCAGCACGATGTCTTCGGCGAAATCCTCGGCGGTGGCGGCGTCGCCCATGGCGTTGCCGCCATATTTGATAACGATGATTTCCTGATCGTAGCGCTGCATGTGCGGCAGCGCCTGGACGAGCAGATCGGCCGATTGCGACGGCGTGAGTTGAGGCAGGTCGGTCATTCGGCAAAGCTCCGCACGGCCGCGAGGAAGATGCGGAGCGCTTCTAGAGCATCGGCCCGAAAAGTGGAATGCGGTTTTCGGAAAAGCCGATGCAGGCATAAGCAGAGCATCGGCCCGAAAAATGGAATGCGGTTTTCGGGAAGGCCGATGTGCAGGGTGATCAGCCGCGCTTCGTTGCCACGGCCGCGACGGCCAGACCCAACCATCCGCCCAGCATGAACCATCCGCCAATCGGGGCCGCGCGCGGAAACAACGCCTCGTTCACAAAACCGCGCCGCGACAGATCGGCGGCGAAGAGAATCGCTCCGACGATGATCGCCGACAGCGCGATCCGCGCCAGAAGGTCGTGCAGGTGGCCGCCCTTGCGCGCGGCGGTCGCGCTGAAGATCACCGGGGCATGGAACAGCAGCATCTGCCCGGCGGTCTGAACGTTGGCGGTGCCGGTGATGTGCGCGGCCGCCGCCAATAACGCGACGCCCGCAAGGCCCATCAGGGCGGCAAGGGTGAGATGCAGCTTAGTGGCTGTCACGGCAGGCGTCGCTCCGCTCGCACTGGTGGGGCTCCGTCATGCCAGCCCTTGTGGCGAGCATCCACGCCTTGAACGCGACCTTCGACCGGCGAAGATTTGGATGGTCGGGACAAGCCCGACCATGACGCGGTGGGCACGCGATCCTCACTGCCGCTCGGCCAGAACCCGGCCGACCGCGGCACGCAGCTCGGGAATGCCGAGGCCCTTTTCGCTCGAGGTCAGCAGCACCTCAGGGAAGGCGGCTGGCCGGCGCTTGATCTCGTCATAGGTCGCCTCCGCCATGAATTGCTGCTCGGCGGGTTTCAGCGCGTCGCCCTTGGTCAGCACCACCTGATAGGAGACGGCGGCCTTGTCGAGCGTCTCCAGCACGGCGCCATCGACATCCTTGATGCCGTGACGGGCGTCGATCAGCACGTAGACGCGCATCAGGTTGGAGCGGCCGCGCAGATAATCATGGATCAGCCGCGTCCAGGCGGCGACCTTTTCCTTGCCGACGGCGGCATAGCCGTAGCCCGGCATGTCGACGATGGTGAGCCGTTCGGCATCGTCGACCTGACGAAAAAAGTTCAGCTGCTGTGTGCGGCCGGGCGTGTGCGAGGTCCGCGCCAGCGCATTGCGCCGCGTCAGCGCATTGATGAGGCTGGACTTGCCGACATTGGAGCGCCCGGCGAAGGCGATCTCCTGCCCGACCATGGTCGGCAGGTCGTCAATCTTGGTCGAGGCCCAGACGAAATCCCACGAGCCCTCGAAGAGCTTGCGCGCGGTTTCGATCTCCTCGGCGTCGTAAGGCTTGGTCATTGATGTCGTCATGGGCTTCTGCCTATACGGCTGCGCGCAGCGCGTCGATATCGGCGCCCTGAATGGCGGCGACGTTGCGCGCGATTGTCTCGGCGTCCCAATCCCACCAGCGGATGTCCAACAGCGCCACGACGATCTCCGGCGCAAAGCGCATCTTGACGATCCGTCCCGGATTGCCGGCGACGACCGCATAATCAGGCACATCCTTCGTCACCTGCGCCCGCGTCCCGATGATCGCGCCGTCGCCGATACGACGCCCGGCATGATCACCGCTTCGCGGCCGATCCAGACATCGTTGCCGATCACCATGTCGCCGCGATGGGTGGCGCCGGGCCGCTTGAGAGCCTCGGGATCGCCCAGCCCGAACATCTGGAAGGGAAAGGTCGAGAAGCCGCCGAGCGGATGGTTGGCGCCGTTCATCACGAACTGCGCTCCTTGCGCGATCGCGACGAACTTCCCGATGATCAGCCGGTCGCCGATGAAGTCGAAATGATAGCGCACGCAGCGACCGATGAAATGCTCCGGCCCGCGCGAGTCGTCATAGTAGCTGTAATCGCCGACCTCGATCAGTGGATGGTCGACCACCGCCTTGAGAAAGGCCGTGCCCTTCCAGCCCGGGATAGGATGGCGGGTGTTCGGATCGGGCAGGGGCATGGCAGCAGTTCCGTCGCGACACATCGTTGCACTGCGACCTCGTCATTGCGAGGAGCGAAGCGACGAAGCAATCCAGGAGGACGTAGAGCTCCGTCGGTCCTGGATAGTTTCGCTCCGCCCGCAATGAATTGGGTAGCGCTGCAGCGACGTTAAAAGGAAAGGGGCGGGAAACCCGCCCCTCGCCGTTACTTCTTGTTGGTGTTGGCGGGCTTGCCCGGTACCGCCACGGCCGTGGTCGCAGGCGGCTTCTTGCCGAACATGCCCTTGATGTTGTCGAAGAGTTCGATCTTGACGCCGTTCTTCCTCATGATGAAGCCCTGCTGGGTCACCGAGAGCAGGTTGTTCCAGCTCCAATAGATCACCAAGCCGGCCGGGAACGAGCCGAGCAGGAAGGTGAAGAACACCGGCATCCAGGTGAACATCATCTTCTGCACCGGGTCAGGCGGCTCCGGGTTCATCTTCATCTGGATGAACATCGTGATGCCCATGATGATCGGCCACAGGCCGAGATGCAGCATGGTCGGCGGCGTGAAGGGGATCAGCCCGAACAGGTTGAACAGGTTGGTCGGGTCCGGTGCGGCCAGATCGTGGATCCAGCCGAAGAACGGCGCGTGCCGCATTTCGATGGTGATGAACAGGATCTTGTAGAGCGCGAAGAACACCGGGATCTGCAGCAGCACCGGCCAGCAGCCGGCGACCGGGTTGATCTTCTGCGTCTTGTACAGCTCCATCAGAGCCTGCTGCTGCTTCATCTTGTCGTCCGCGTAGCGCTCGCGGATGGCCGTCATTTCCGGCTGCATCGCCTTCATCTTCGCCATCGAGGCGTAGGATTTGCTGGCGAGCGGGAAGAACAGGCCCTTGAGCAGCACCGTGACGATCAGGATCGCGACGCCGAAATTGCCGACATGCTTGTAGATCCAGTCGAGCACGACGAAGAGCGGCTTGGTGAAGAAGTAGAACCAGCCCCAGTCGATCAGCAGGTCGAAGCGCTTGATCTGCTGGCTGGCCTCATAGCCGTTGATCGCCGCGACCTCCTTGGCCCCCGCGAACAGCCGCGACTGCGAGGCGGTCGAGGCGCCGGGCGCGAGCGCGATGGCCTCGCCCAGGAAATCCGCCTGATAGGTCCGCTCCGAGCCGGTCTGCACCGAGGAGAAGCGGCCTTCGAACTTGCGCGACTGGTCGGGAATGACGGCCGCGGCCCAGTACTTGTCGGTGATGCCGACCCAGCCGCCGACGGCATCCTTCCAGACCTTGCCGACGGTGCCTGACGAGAGAGCCGGCTCCTTGTCGAGCTTGTCGTAGGTCCATTCCTGCAGGCCGTCCTTCTCGCCGACATAGCCGACGAGGCCTTCATGCAGCACGTAGTAGCCCAGCGTGTGCGGCTTGCCCTGGCGTACGACCTGTCCATAGGGGAACAGCGTGACGGCATTGCCGCCCTTGTTCTCGACCTCGTCGCGGACCTGGAATATCGCATTGTCGTCGACATTGACGATGCGCTTGAAGGTCAGGCCCTGGCCGTTGTCCCAGGTCAGCGTGACCGGCTGGCCGGGCGTCAGGACCTGCTTGTCGGCGGTCCACAGCGTCGTCGCGTTTGGCACGGGCGTATTACTGCCCGGCGCGGCGACCCAGCCAAAGTCGGAATAATAGGCGTTCGGCCCGCCCGCGGGAGACAGCAGCACGATGATCGGGCTGCTGTCGTCGACCGTCTCGTGATAGGCCTTGAGCGAAACGTCGTCGATGCGCCCACCGGCCAGCGCGATCGAACCGGCGATCTTCGGTGTGTCGATCTTGATGCGCGGGCTGGCGGCGAGCGCCTGCTCGCGGGTGCCGGAAACCTGCGTCGCTGCCGCGCCGGGCGCCGTGCCTGGGGCAGCCGAGCCCGCGGCCTGGCCCGGAGGCGCGGCGGTCGCGGCCGGGTTGCTCGCTCCGGCGGGCGCAGCTTGCGTCTGCGTCTGCTGGTTTTGCCGGGCAATCTCCTGCTGCTTCTCCAGCTGCGGCTTGGCGTAGAAGAACTGCCAGCCGAGCAGGATCACGACCGACAGGGCGATCGCGAGAAGCAGATTGCGGTTGTCTTCTTTCATCATGATCGGAAACGGATCTCGCTTGGTCCGGCTGGTTCAGGCGGATGAAACAGAGGAGGAGGGCACGGAAGAATGGATCGGCTTGCGGCTGTCGCGCCCGGGGCGCCGGTCGGCCTGCGGCTTTTGCGGCCTTGCCCGGTCGATGGCAACCGAAAGATCGGCGACGAGCCGTTCGAAGGGCGTGCCGATCGCCTCGGCGCGCGCGACGATGACGACGTCGCAGCAGCGATGGCTCTGGTCTTGCAAGGCTTTTGCAGCGGCGGCGCGCAGGCGGCGGCGGATGCGGTTGCGCTGTACGGCATTGCCGGTCTTGCGCGAGGCTGTCAGCCCCAGCTTGAGCCCGTCGCGCTCTTCGTCGGGCGCTGCATCGCGCACCTGTACGAGGAACGTCGACGAACGAAAGCGGCGGCCGTGATCGGCCGCCGCCAGGAATTGTTTGCGTTGCGTCAGACGGGCGAGGCGCATGGCGATTGGCCAGTCTTCCGGAACAGGCGCGTCGAAATCACGCGCCGGTCGGCGTCAGGCCGAAAGCTTCTTGCGGCCGTGAGCGCGGCGAGCGGCGATGACCTTGCGGCCGCCGGTGGTCGCCATGCGGGCACGATAGCCGTGGCGGCGCTTGCGAACCAGCTTGCTGGGTTGATAGGTTCTTTTCATCGTCCGACTCCGGGGACTTGTCGGGCGCGCTGGCCTTAAGCCTCCGAAAGGAAGCAGGGCCGACCGAGCCAGTATGCGATAAGGGTCGGCGCCGCCTCTCGGCAGCGCAGGTGGCGGGCTTATGACGGATGGCCGGAGCCAAGTCAATGCCGCAGCGGCGGCTGCGACGAAGCTTCGCGGCACGTCGGCGCGGCGCTTCCGGGAGCCGGCTTGCGCTCCGGCGCGACATCCCCGATATAGCGGGCGGGAGGTTGGCGAGGGACGTCTCACTCGCCAACTGGGTCAGGTCCGGAAGGAAGCAGCCCTAACGAGACCGAACGGGTCTTCGTCCAGCCTCCCACCTTCGCCGCATGCTTGAATGGCTTAAGGCCAAGGGCGGCATTGACCCTCGCCTTCCGATTGGCGAAACCGGTTTCCATGAGCGACATGACCGACGCCGCCATCGCAGACGAGCCCGGCTTCGCCGGTTTCGATCCGGCGCCCGCGCCGGCGCCGGCCACTGCGTCGGTGCCTTATCGGGTGCTCGCCCGCAAATACCGCCCTGCGCATTTCGGCGACCTGATCGGCCAGGACGCGATGGTGCGCACGCTCACCAACGCCTTCGCCGCCGGCCGTATTCCGCAGGCCTGGATGCTGACTGGCGTGCGCGGCGTCGGCAAGACCACGACCGCCCGCATTCTCGCGCGCGCCCTCAACTATCAGACGGCCGACGGCAGCGGCGCGCCGACGACGGATCTGCGCGATTTCGGCATCCATTGCCGCGATATCATCGAAGGCCGGCACATCGACGTGATGGAGCTCGACGCGGCGTCCAACAACGGCGTCGAGAATGTCCGCCAGCTGATCGAGGGCATCCAGTACGCGCCGGTCTCCGGCCGCTACAAGGTCTACATCGTCGACGAAGTGCACATGATGTCGACGCAGGCCTTCAACGCCCTGTTGAAGACGCTGGAGGAGCCGCCAGCCCACGCCAAGTTCATTTTCGCGACCACCGAGATCCGCAAGGTGCCGATCACGGTGCTGTCGCGCTGCCAGCGCTTCGACCTGCGCCGCGTCGAATCCGACGTGCTGGTCAACCATCTCTCCGGGATCTGCGGCAACGAGGGTGTCGATGCCGAGGTCGAGGCGCTGGCGGCGGTCGCCCGCGCGGCGGAAGGGTCGGTGCGCGATTCGCTCTCGATCCTCGACCAGGCCATCGCGCATGCGGCCGGCCGCATCACGCTCGACGATATCCGCTCCATGCTCGGCCTCGCCGACCGGGCGCGCGTCATCGATCTGTTCGAATCGGTGATGAAGGGCGACATCGCCTCGGCCTTGGGCGAATTGCGCGCGCAATACGATGCTGGCGCCGATCCTGTCGTGGTGCTGACCGATCTCGCCGAGTTCAGCCATCTCGTCACCCGACTGAAGCTCGTGCCCGATGCGGTGAAGGACGCGACGCTCTCGCAGGCGGAGCGTGTGCGCGGCGGGGATTTCGCCCAGCGCCTGTCGATCCGCGTGCTGGCCCGGACATGGCAGATGCTGCTGAAGGGCATTGCCGAGGTGAAGCAGGCCGACCGGCCGGTTATGGCGGCCGAGATGGTGCTGGTGCGCCTCGCCCATGCCGCCGACCTGCCGACGCCGGACGAAGCCTTGAAACTGCTGCGCGACGGCATGGGCGCGGTGCCCGCCGGCAATGGGGGCTATGGCGGCGCGCCCCGCCCGCCTTCCGGCGGTGGCAACACCGCGCTCGCGGCGCGGCCGATTCTCGCCAGCGCCAATCCGATGCCCGTCGCCGCGCCGCGCGCGGTCGCAGCCCCGCAGGCGATCGTAACCTCGATCGAGGACGTGGTGGCGCTCGCCTCCCAGCATCGCGAGATCGGCCTCAAGATTTCGCTCGAGCGCGACGTCCGCCCTGTGAGGTTCGAGCCCGGCCGGATCGAGTTCTCGCTGGCCGAGGGCGCCTCGCGCACGCTCGCGCAGGATCTGTCGCGCAAGCTCAAAGACTGGACCGGACAGACCTGGATGGTCGCGGTTGTGAACGCCGAAGGCGGCGCGACGATGCGCGAGCAGGTCGCCGCCGCGAAAGACCAGCGCGAAAACGATGCGGCCGGCCACCCGGCGGTCAAGGCGGTTCTGGAGCGCTTTCCCGGCGCGCGCGTCGTCGATGTTCGCGACCCCCGTGCCGTCGCCGCCGCCGAGATCGCGGCGGCCGCGCCTGCCGGCGATGATGATCTGCAGAATGGCGACGAGCCGCTATTCGATGATTCCGAGCCGGATTTCGACGGTGTCGATTTCTGATTTCGACCGTTTCAATCTGACGAGAGGGTTTAGACCATGCGCGACATGATGGGCCTGATGAAGCAGGCGCAGCAGATGCAGCAGAAGATGGCCGATCTTCAGGCCGAGCTCGACACCGTCGAGGTCGAGGGCGCTGCTGGCGGCGGTATGGTCGCTGTCACCATGACGGCCAAGGGCGCTCTCAAGACCGTCAAGATCGACCCCAGCCTGATGGTGCCGGACGAACGCGAGATCCTCGAGGATCTGATCGTCGCTGCCTGCGCGGACGCCCGCTCGCGCTCCGAGCGCGTCATGCAGGAGCGCATGGGCGAGGTCACCAAGGGCCTGCCGATCCCGCCGGGCATGAAGCTGTTTTGAAAACGCAATGTCATTCCGGGGCTTCGCGAAGCGAAGAACCCGGAACCCACGACGGGGCTCGCGCGATGGAATACATCGGCAGGACGAAGCTCACCCGGTCATGGGTTCCAGGTTCGGCCTGCGGCCGCCCCGGAATGACAGGGTAGCACCATGCCCCGCGCCATCGCCGGCCCCGAGATCGAACGCCTGATCCAGCTGCTGGCCAAGCTGCCGGGGCTTGGACCGCGCTCGGCCAGGCGGGCTGCGCTGCATCTGGTCAAGAAGCGGGAGCAGCTGCTCGGCCCGCTCTCCGAGGCGATGACCGTGGCGCGTGAGCGCATCGTCGTGTGTTCGACCTGCGGTAACGTCGATACGACCGACCCCTGCGGGTTGTGCGGCGACCATCGACGCGACGACAGCCTGATCGTCGTCGTCGCCGACATCTCGGATCTTTGGGCGCTGGAGCGTTCCGGCGCGGTCGCCGGCCGCTACCATGTTCTGGGCGGCGTGCTCTCGGCTCTGGACGGTGTCAGGCCCGAGCATCTTTCGCTCGACGCCCTGGTGACACGCGCCTCCGCTCCGGCGGTCACGGAGGTCATCCTGGCGCTCAGCGCCACCGTCGACGGCCAGACGACGGCGCATTTCATCACCGATCTGCTCGGACACCTGCCGGTCAAGGTGACGAAGCTCGCTCATGGCGTGCCCGTCGGCGGCGAACTCGATTATCTCGACGACGGCACGCTGGCGGCCGCGATCAGGCAGCGCACAGGGTTTTGATACACCCTCGTCATTGCGAGCGAAGCGAAGCAATCCAGGGGACTGGACGAACCGTTTCGCCCCGTCTTCTGGATTGCTTCGTCGCTTCGCTCCTCGCAATGACGGGAAGCGATTTCCTCAGAACTTGTAGGCGACGCTCGCCCGTGCGCTCTGTGTCGTGAGCTCCTGATCGCCGCTCAGCCCGGGGAAGGCGCCGGGCGAGGCGAAGCGGTTGCGGCCGAAATCGGTGTAGCGGTATTCCGCGCCAAGGATCAGATGGTCGGTGAAGGCGAAGTTGATGCCGGCGCCGAGATTCCAGCCGGTGCGGGTGCTCGTCAGCCGTTCGCCGAAGCCTGCGCCGGAGAACACACGCCGCTCGTATTCGGTGAAGGAGGCGCCGCCGGCCGCATAGACCATCAGCCGGTCGAAAGCGTAGCCGAGGCGCCCGCGCGCCGCACCTTGCCAATCCTGCGACACGCGCCCGGACAATCCGATGCCGTCAAAGCGGTTGCGGCTGTTGACCGCCTCGATATCGCCCTCGATGCCGAGCACGACATTGCCGGTCTGGTAGTTGAAGCCTGCATGAGCGCCGCCGAAGGCCATGTCGTCATTGATGCGGAAGCTCAGCGGCGCGAACGGGCCGCCGGTCGAGCCGATGCGCACCCGGTTGCTGCCCCAGGAATATCCGCCCTGGACGCCGCCATAGACGCCAGTCCAGGAATAGAAGGTCGGCAGTTCCGGTGCCGGCGGCAGCGCGACGCCGCGTAGATCGGCCGCGCCGGCCGCCCCGGCCCACACCATCGCAAGGCCCGTCAGGCTGGCTGTGATCGCCTTTTTCATCATCGTTCCATCGGCCGCTGCCGCGTTCGCGTCTGCGCCGATAACGAAGCATTAAGGTTAACAACCGCCTAAGGCGGTTCTGGCGTGCGGGCCGAAAGGAACAATTGCGTCCGCGCCCTGTTGCCCGCAAGCTTGCGGCGGCAATGGGGACCGGGCGTTCGATGGCCTTCCTGAAACGGATCACGGGGGCGGCCGGGCTCGGTGTCGCGCTGGGCTACCTCTCGGGGGCGGTCTCGAACCATGTCGGTCGCAAGCGCAGCGCCGCGCAGCGAGGCCGGTTGGCGCAGACGCCCTGGCAGATGCCGTGGCTCGGCTGGAAAGACGTGCTGCTGCGATTCATCGGCAACATCATCGATAATCGCCTGATGTCGCTGGCGGGAGCGGTCGCTTTCTTCACGCTGCTCTCGCTCGTGCCCGCGCTCTCGCTGCTCGTGACGATCTACCGCTACTTCACCGATCCGGTGACGATCGCCGAACAGCTCGACGCGGTCACCACGATGTTTCCGCAGGCCGCGCGCGACCTCATCCACGAGCAGGCGATACGGCTGTCCAGCCAGTCCGGCGCCAGCCTGTCCCTCACCTTCTTTATCAGCTTCCTCGTCGCGACCTGGTCGTCGAATGCCGCGGTGAAGGCGATCTTCGACGCGCTCAACATCATCTATCGCGAGACCGAAAAGCGCAGCTTCATCAAGCTCAACATGGTCTCGCTGTTCACCACGGTCGGCGGGGTGCTGCTGGTCACGACGGCGCTCGTCGTCATCGCAAGCTTGCCGGTGGTCACCGCCCTATTTCCGTTTCACTCGGAGCTGGAGCGGTTGATCCGGCTGGTGCGCTGGCCCACCTTCCTGGTCCTGGGCACGCTCTCGATCGCCTGCCTCTACTGGATCGGCCCGAGCCGCGAGCGCATGCAGTTCATCTGGGTGATGCCGGGCGCCCTCGTGGCGGCGCTGCTCTGGGCCGGGGCATCCTACGTATTCTCCTGGTATGTCAGTTCGCTCGGCAATTACACGGCCGCCTATGGCTCGCTGGCGACCGTCGTCGTCTTCATGACCTGGCTCTGGATTTCG
Organism: Allobosea sp. P5_A5; assembly: GCF_056400625.1. Classification (NCBI taxonomy): domain Bacteria; kingdom Pseudomonadati; phylum Pseudomonadota; class Alphaproteobacteria; order Hyphomicrobiales; family Alloboseaceae; genus Allobosea; species Allobosea sp. P5_A5. The sequence goes on along the minus strand of NZ_JBFUKY010000008.1, from coordinate 82,018 downwards.
GCGACCATCGTGCTCGCCGGCGCCGAGCTCAATGCCGAGCTCGAACACCAGACCGCTCATGACACCACCACCGGCCGGCCCAAGCCGCTTGGCCTGCGCGGCGCGACCATGGCCGACAAGATCGGCCCTCCGAAAGCTGATTGATGCTCGATCCCAAGACGACACGGCACGATGATCTTCGTGACGGGCAGGGCCCGTGGCTGCCCGGCATCGCCCGCCCACCCGGCCGCACTCTGGAGGCGGATACCCGCTGCGACGTCGTCGTGGTCGGCGCAGGCATCACCGGCGCGCTGATGGCCGAGCACCTGACGGCGATGGGCAAGGACGTGGTGCTGATCGACCGCGAGCGCGAAGGCTTCGGCAGTACCGCGGCCTCGACCGCGATGCTGCAATGGGAGATCGACCTGCGCCTGTCCGAGCTGGCGGGGCTTTACGGCTTCGACAATGCGGCCGAGATTTACCGCTTGAGTTTCAAGGCTGTGGAATCGCTGGGCGATCTGGTCACGCAGCTTGCCATCCCGTGCGGGTTCTCGCACCGGCAGACTGTCTATCTGTCGGCTGGCGACGTCGGCCCGAAGGAGCTTCTGGCCGAAGCGGACGCGCGCCGCCGCGCCGGCCTGCCGGGCGATTTCGTCGAGCACGCCGATCTGCTGAACCATTTCGGCTTCGACAGGGCGGCGGCGATCGTCTCGCCGGGCTCGGCGGAGGCGGACCCGCTGAGCCTGTGCCACGGCCTGATCGCGATGGCGATAAAGCGCGGTGCGCGCCTGCTGCGGGAGGAGGCGGTGAGCTTCGACGGCTCGGGGCGCTCCGCCACTGTTGCCCTGAAGAGCGGGCGCGTGATCGAAGCCGGCGCGATCGTGCTCGCGACGGGCTATGTCATGCCCGATTGCGTCAAGGACGATCTGCACCGTGTCGCGTCGAGCTGGGCGATCGCGACCGTGCCGCAGAAGCCCGAACGGCTCTGGCCCGGCCCGGCGCTGGTCTGGGAAGCCTCGCAGGATTACGTCTACTGCCGGACGACGACCGATGGACGCATCATCTTCGGCGGCGAGGACGAGGAGATCGACGATCCCGACCAGCGCGCGGCGCTGGACACGGCCAAGACCGAGGCCTTGCGCGAAAAGCTGCATGAACTCTTGCCCTCGGTCGATCTGCAACTCGGCCATAGCTGGTCGGGCGCCTTCGGTCAGACCGAGGACGGGCTGCCGCTGATCGGAAAGGTGCCGGGCCATCCCCGCATGCTTGCCGCCTACGGTTACGGCGGAAATGGCATCACCTTCAGTTTCCTGGCGTCACGGATCCTTGCCGCGCTGATCGAGGGACGCGAGGAGGACTGGTTCCGCCATTTCGCGATCGACCGCCCCCGCCCGGGCTAGCTCTCTCGGTATTGCAGAGCTGCAATCGCGCGCTTTCCGTTGGGGGTGGCGACAAACGCCGCGCGAGACGCCATCTTTCGCCATGACGACCCCGCCAGTCGCGTGCGAAAGGACGATTCCGATGCTTGCCACCGCCGAGGCAGCCAGGCCTGCCGGCCTGGAGGCCCATGACGCGCCGTATCACATCGGCGCCGTGACCTTGCGCGTCCACGACCTTGCGAAGCTCACCGCCTTCTATCGCGACAGCATCGGGCTCGGCCTGATCCGAGCCGATGCGGACAGTGCCGAACTGGGCGTCGGAACGACGGTGCTGGTGCGCCTGCAGGCCGGTGCCGTGCGCTCGACTGCGGCGAGCGGCCTGTTCCACCTCGCGATCCTCCTGCCCTCGCGGCAGGCGCTGGCCGATTGGCTCCGCCACGCCGCCGACATCGGGGTCCGGCTCGAAGGGGCGTCCGATCACCTGGTCAGCGAGGCGCTCTATCTCTCCGACCCCGAAGGCAACGGCATCGAGATCTACCGGGACCGCGAGCGGGCGCAATGGCCGCGCCGGCCCGATGGCGGCATCGCCATGGCAACCGACCGTCTCGATCTCGACCGGCTTTTGTCGGAAGCGGCGAAGGGCACTTATGGTGGGATGCCCGCCGGCACCGCGATGGGTCATATCCATCTGCGCGTCGGCGACACCGCAGCGGCCGAAGCGTTTTATCACGGCCTGCTCGGCTTCGACGTGACGGTGCATTACCCGGGCGCGAGCTTCCTCGCCAGCGGAGGCTATCACCACCATATCGCCGGCAATATCTGGGGCAGCCGTGGGGCCGGTGCGCGCGGAGCCGAGGAGGCCGGGCTCGACAGTTTCGAGATCGTCGCGCGCACCGAGGTCGATTACGCAGCGATGCGCGACCGGATTCTGGCGGCAGGCGGGCAGGAGCAGGGCGGCGTGACGGGGATCGCCGACCCCTGGAACAACCGGGTCGTTCTGGTTCGCTGAGGGCTTGTCAGCGCGTCAGCAGATGCGAGCGGCGGGTGCCGCTGGCGGTCTCGCTGAAGCCGGCAGCCTCCCAGAACCGGGCGGCCCGCGCATCGGCAGCGCGCAGCGAGAGGCGCGGCACCAGCGCAAGCCCCTGCTGGATCAGCGCCGAGGCCAGCGCCCGGCCGGCACCGGCGGCCCGATGCAGCGGCCTGACATAGACATGCCGAACCCGCAGCAGATCCGGCTCCGGATCGTAGGGGTCGGGCGTCAGCGCACCGACCCCGGCCAGTTCCCCGTCGCGAAACGCGGCGAAGAGCGCGAACCGGTCGTCAATGCCGCGATAATGCCCGGCCTTCCACTCCCCATGCAGTCCCTCGACGAAGCGATAGGCTTCCGCGCCGGCTTCGTTACGCAAAGCCTCGAAATCGTCCGGCAGCTGCTCGCTCAGCCGGACGATCTGGATGGAGGCTTCGGTCACAGCCCTTCGAACAGAGCGCTCGAAATATAGCGCTCGGCGAAGGAGGGGATGATCACCACGATCGTCTTGCCGGCGTTTTCCGGCTTGGCGCCGACCTCCAGCGCCGCCGCGATGGCCGCGCCCGACGAGATGCCCGCCGGGATGCCCTCATATTTCGCCAGCGCCCGCGCCGTCTCGAACGCCGTCTGGTTGCCGACGGTGACAACCTCGTCGATCACGCTGCGATCGAGCACGCCGGGCACGAAGCCGGCGCCGATGCCCTGGATCTTGTGCGGACCGGCTTGCCCGCCCGACAGCACCGGCGAATCTTCCGGCTCGACCGCGACCATCCTGACGCCCGGCTTCTTTGCCTTCAGCACCTGGCCGACGCCGGTGATGGTGCCGCCGGTGCCGACACCCGAGATCACGATATCGACGCTGCCCTGCGTGTCGTTCCAGATCTCTTCCGCCGTCGTCTTGCGGTGGATCTCGGGATTGTGCGGGTTCTCGAATTGCTGCGGGATGATCGCGCCTGGGATTTCGTTCTTCAGCTCCTCGGCCTTCGAGACCGCGCCGCGCATCCCGCCGGGGCCAGGCGTCAGGACCAGTTCCGCGCCGAGCAGCGCCAGCATCTTGCGCCGCTCCAGCGACATCGTCTCCGGCATGACCAGGATCAGCCGATAGCCGCGAGCGGCGGCGACGAACGCCAGGGCGATGCCGGTATTGCCGGATGTCGGCTCGATCAGCGTGCCACCGGGCTTGAGCGCGCCGGACGCTTCGAGCGCATCGACCATGCTGACGCCGATCCGGTCCTTGACGCTCGAGATCGGGTTGAAGAATTCGAGCTTGGCCAGGATCGTCGCCTTGACGCCGCGTTCCGCCGGCAGCCGGTTCAGCCTGACCAGCGGCGTATCGCCGATCGTGTCGGTGATCGAATTGTAGATCCGGCCACGCCCGGGTGTCTTCTGGGGGGTCTGCGCTTCGGCCATGGGGTCACTCCTCGGACAGCTTCTCGGGAACATGTTCTGGGTGGCAAGCTAGTCGAATTCACAGGCCCTGTCGAACAGTAGAATTAAATCACATCCTAGATTGTAAAATTGTCGGAATGATCGGTGATTCCTGTCTCGCCTTGTCGGGCACGCTTGCAGAGCTCCTCGACGGTCACACCGTCGAGCGCGGCCAGAAAAGCGGCGGAGGCCGAGGCGACCTCGGGCGCGACGACCGCGTCGATCAGCGCCGATTGCGGCAAAGCTTCGAAATCATCCGACATATCCGCCATCGCCGCGCGGGTGATATCGCCTCCGGTGATGCGACGGCGCTCGCGCGCCAGTTCGTAGCCTCCGCGCGGTCCCCGCACACCCCTAAGGATACCCGCATGAACCAGGGCCTGCAGCAGGGTTTCCAGATGGCGCGGCGGCAGGCCGAGCCGGCCCGAAAGCAGCTTCGCCGACACCGGCTGAGGGCGGGCATGCAGCGCGATGTCGACCACGGCGGCGATGGCGAGCAGGCTCCGCCGCGACAGCAGCATCACCGTGCCGGCTCCCTGTGGCTGTCGTCGCGTAAGCCGGTCGAGCCGAATCCTCCGCTTCCGCGCTCGCTTCCACCCAGTTCGGCCGCCTCATTGAGCGTCGCACGCGTCACGGGCGCGATGATCAATTGCGCGATGCGGTCACCCCGCACGATCTGGAACGGCGCGTCACCGTGGTTGATCAGCGCCACCTTGATCTCCCCGCGATAGTCGCTGTCGACGGTGCCGGGCGTGTTGAGGACGGTGACGCCATGCTTGACCGCGAGCCCGGAGCGCGGCCTGACCTGACCTTCGAATCCATCCGGCAGCTGCATCGCGAGCCCCGTCGGCACCAGCGCGCGAGCCCCGGATGCAAGCGTCATGGGCGCTTCGATGGCGGCGCGCAGATCGAGCCCGGCCGCGCCGGCGCTCTCATAGGCCGGCAGCGGCAGGTCGGCGCCATGCGGCAGGCGCTGCACTGAAATCGTCACCATGCTCAAACCGCCTTTGCCGGCAGTAATCCGGCGAGATGCGCGACGAGCCGGCGCGCCACCTCGTCCTTCGGCAAGGTCGGCCAGGTTTCGATCCCGCTGGCCGTGACGAGATGCACGGTGTTGGCATCGCCGCCCATCACGCCGGTGCCGCCGACATCGTTGGCGACGATCAGATCGCAGCCCTTCCGTGCGAGCTTTGCTTGGGCATGATCGATCACGGCCTGCGTCTCGGCGGCGAAACCGACGACGAAGCCCGGGCGGCCGGTGTTTCGATGCGCGATCGTCGACAGAATGTCGGGGTTCTCGACCAGCGAAAGCGCCGGCAATGCGCCGCCACCCTTTTTCATTTTTTGAGGCGCCGCATCGGCCACGCGCCAATCGGCGACGGCGGCGGCGAAGATCGCGAGATCGGCCGGCAAAGCCGCCTCGACGGCGCTCAGCATTTCGCGCGCCGATTCGACATGCACAGTCGTGACACCCTCCGGATCGGGGATCGAGACCGGCCCGCTGACCAGCGTCACCCGTGCACCAGCGGCAGCGGCAGCGGCAGCGATCGCATGGCCCTGCTTGCCGGAGGAGCGATTGGCGATGTAGCGCACCGGGTCGATCGGCTCATGCGTCGGGCCAGAGGTGACGAGCACATGCCGCCCGGCCAGCCCGCCCTCGGAGGGTTTGTCGCCGCCCGTCAGCCGGCCGAGAAAGCCGATCGCGCGCGGCGCCTCCGGCTTGTCGCCGGCCAGTGCCAGCTCGATTGCGGCGAGGATTTCCATGGGCTCCGCCATGCGGCCGACCCCGCTCTCGCCGCGCTCGGCCATCGCCCCGCTATTGGGGCCGACAACGAGCACGCCGTCCTTTTCCAGTTGCGCCATGTTCCGGCGCGTCGCCGGGTGCTGCCACATGCGCGGGTTCATCGCGGGTGCGATCAGCACGCGCTTGTCGGTGGCCAGCAGGGCGGTCGTGGCGAGGTCGTTCGCCTGTCCCGTCGCCATCTTGGCGATCAGATCGGCGGTGGCCGGTGCCACGACGATCAGGTCGGTCGAGCGCGAGACCTGGATATGGCCGATATCCGCCTCGTCCGTCAGCGAGAACAGGTCGGTGAAGCAGCGCTCGCCGGCCAGCGCCGAAACCGCCAGCGGCGTCACGAACTGCTCGCCGGCCTTGGTCAGGATGCAGCGCGAGGCGATGCCGCGATCCTTCAGCCGGCGGATCAGCTCCAGGCATTTATAGGCGGCGATGCCGCCGCCGATGATCAGCAGGATGGAGCGGGAAGCGGACAAGACGGCTCCTGGGGCAAGGCGTCGGGCTGCACGCTTCCTAGCATCCGCGACAGTGCCCTGTCATGAGTTCAGGGACGCGGCAGATCAGGCACCTTATAGGCCGTCGTCGCCTTGATCCGTTCCATCGCGAAGCGCGAGGTCACGTTCTTGAGCGGGATGGTTTCGATCAGCTTCTTGTAGAACCCGTCATAGGCCGCCATGTCGGCAACGACGACGCGCAGCATATAATCGACGTCACCGGCCATCCGGTAGAACTCCATCACCTCCGGCATCGCCGCGACGGTGTCGGCGAAGGTCGAGAGCCACGGGCCTGAATGGTCCGCCGTCTCGATCTGGACGAAGACGGTGAGGCCGAGCCCGATCTTCTCGGGCGACACCAGCGCGACGCGCTTCAGGATCACATTGGCCTGTTCGAGCTTCTGGATGCGCTTCCAGCAGGGCGTCTGGGAAAGCCCGACCCGGTCCGCAAGCTCGGCGATCGAGATGTTCGCGTCACCCTGAAGCACGGTGAGAATTTTGCGGTCGATGGCATCCATCTGTTCATTCCATCAGTATTAGAAAAATATTCTTCTCAGATCGATTTCGATAGAAGATCGATCTTTTTGAGCTGCGGCTATTGAACTCAGATAGAAAATCCTTTTCTCAATCTGTCAATAAGGCGCTTCTCGGCGCCGTTTCCGCCAAAGGATCGATGATGGATCGCCGTCAGTTTCTTGCAGCCGCGACCGCCACGGCGACCGTGCTGCCCTTCGCCGCGCCCGCACGGGCGCAAGGCGTGCCGGCGCGTGTCGGTTACATTCCCGTCGTCGGAACGGCGCCGTTCTTCGTCGCCAATGGCGAGGGCTGGCTGAAGCAGGGCGGGGTCGAAGCGACGGTCACCGTGTTCGAATCCGGCCCGAACATGATCCAGGCCTTGGCGTCGGGCACCCTCGACGTCTATGTCGCAGGCGTCGCGCCGCTGGCCGTGGCCCGTTCGCGTGGCATCGACATCCGCGTCGTCGCCGCGACGGCAATCGGCGAAAACGTCGTCGTCGCTTCGCCGTCCCTGTCGAAATTCTTCGCGGCGGGTGTTCAGGCCGCGGCCGCCTTCAAGGCGTTCAAGGCTGCGACCGGCAAGGTGGCCCGTCTCGCCACCCAGCCTGCGGGTTCGGTGCCCAACACGACGCTTCAATATTGGCTCTGGGAGGTCGCCAAGGTCGACAAGGCCGATGTCGAGATCGTGCCAATGGGCATCGACGCGACGCAGCAGGCGATTCTGGCGGGCGCCGTCGATGGCGGCAGCGTGCGCGAGCCGGCGCTGACGATCCTGCAGAGCCGCAACAGCGCGATCAAGCTGGTCGCCGGCGGCGAGGAGGTCTTCCCCGGCCAGCCGGGTACGGTCGTCGCGGTCTCCGGCGCTTTCGCCACCAAGAACCCCGAAGCCGTGCAGACGATCGTCTCGAGCCTCGTCAAGGCGGCCGCCCTGATCAAGGCCAGCCCCGACAAGGCCGCGCCGCATGTCGGCGCCGCGCTGGGGAAGGGCATCGTCGACCCCGAGCTGATCCGCAAGGCGCTGGTCTCGCCGGCGAGCGTCTTCGAGATCGACCCGCGCAAGATCATCGAGCCGGCGCGCGCCATGCAGGCCTATCAGGTCAAGCTCGGCTCACTCGACAAGGAATTGCCGTTCGACGGACTGTTCGACGCGCAATACTATGAGCGCGCGATCAAGACGGGCGGCTGACAACGTGATGCGATTGCGGGCTCCGGCCCTTGCCTTTCTCGGCCTTGCCGCCTTCCTGCTGCTGTGGGAGGCGGCGCCTTATCTCGGCTGGGTCAACCCGGCCTTCCTGCCGCCGCCGAGCGTCCTGCCCAAGGCCTTCATGCGGGAGGTTTCGTCGGGCGCCTGGCTCGCGGCCATCCTCGGCTCGCTCTGGCATTATTTCGTCGGCCTCTTCGTCGGTGCCGGCCTCGGCATCTCGTTGGGCGTCCTCGTCGGCATGTCCAGGATCGCCGAGGAGGCGAGCGCCTGGGTCGTGCGTCTGCTGCGGCCGATTCCTGGCCTCGCCTGGGTGCCCTTCGCGATCATCTGGTTCGGCGTCACGCCCGGCGCAGCGGTCTTCATCATCGCCGTTGGCGTGTTCTGGATCGCTTTCTTCGCAGCGCAGGGCGCGATCCGGGGCGTCGACCGCGACCTCGTCGAGGTGGCAGATGCGTTCGGCTTCCGCTCGCCCTGGCAGCGTCTGTTCAAGATTTTACTGCCGGCGGCGATGCCCGGCATCCTCGTCGGTTTCCGCACCGCGCTGGGCCAGGCCTGGATGGCGGTGGTCGCGGCGGAAATCTTCGGCGTCGCCGGCGTCGGCCAGCGCATGATGCAGGCCTCCAGCCTGCTCGCGACGGACATCGTGGTGGTCTACATGCTGACGATGGCGGCGCTCTACGGCCTGCTCGACACCGCTTTCGTCGCCTTCCAGAAATGGGTGCTGCGATGGAAAGCGTGATCGACATCAGGGGCCTGTCCCTGACCTTCACCCGCGACGGCGAGCAGACCGAGGTTCTCCGCAAGCTCGACCTCTCGGTCGGGCGGGGCGAGTTCCTCGCCATCGTCGGTCCCTCCGGCGTCGGCAAATCGACTCTGCTGCGCGTGATCGCTGGCCTCGCCAGGCCGAGCGCCGGCGAGGTCGTCATCGACGCGCAGGAGGGCACGCGCCGGCCGGTGGCGCTGGTGTTCCAGGATTCGCGGCTGCTGCCCTGGCGCAAGGTCATCGGCAATGTCGGCTTCGGGCTCGAAGGCCGGACATCGCGGGTTGAGCGCCTGCGGAAGGCGCAGGAGATGCTCGATCTCGTCGGTCTGGGCTCGCTGGCGCAACGCTGGCCGCACCAGCTCTCCGGCGGGCAGCGACAGCGCGTCTCGCTCGCTCGCGCGCTCGCGGTCGAGCCCGAGATTCTGTTGATGGACGAGCCCTTCTCGGCGCTCGACGCCTTGACGCGCGAAAGCCTGCAGGACGAGCTGATCCGCGTCTGGCAGCGCACCGGCAAGACCGTGCTCTTCGTCACCCATGATATCGACGAGGCCGCCTATCTCGCCGACCGGGTGGTGATTTTGTCGGGCGCGCCCGGCCAGATCATCGCCGAGCATCGCATCGACGCCGCGCGCCCGCGCCGGCGCGGCGCTGCGGCGGAAGCCGAAATCGTCCGCGCCGTGCGGCAGGGCCTAGGCGCCGATGTCGTCACGGATGGAGCGGCGATCTAGATCTTTGTCGCCACGATGAACAGGCGTGGGAACGGCAGCAGCACCTTGCCGTCGCTCTCGACCGGATAGGCCGGCGCGATGCGGGCGAGGTAGCGGGCCAGATAGGCTGCCTGCGCGTCGGCATCGAGCAGATCGAGGAAGGGCTTCAGGCCGGTGCTCTTGAACCATTCGACGATCGCCTGCTGGCTGTCGAGCGCATGGATATAGGTCGTTTGCCAGATGTCGACATGGCAGCGGGCTTCGACCAGCCAGCGCCGATAGTCCCCGAACGAGCCGATGGCCGATCGCGCGGACAAAGCCGGCTTCAGCGTCTCGGCCCAACGGGCCTCGGCAGCTACCTCGCGCATCGCGCGATGTGAAGGCCGGTCGAGATTATCAGGCATCTGGACGGCGAGGCAGCCGCCCGGCGCCAGCGAGCGTACCAGATGCGGGAACAGGGTCGCGTGGTCCGGCAGCCATTGCAGCACGGCGTTGGCGAAGATCAGGTCATAGGCCCCCTCGCTCAGCCAGGTGCCGACATCGCCCAAGGCAAAGTCGGAGCCGGGCATGCGCTTGCGGGCCTTTTCCAGCATATCGGCGGAGGAATCGAGACCTTCGACGACCGCGTTCGGAAAACGCGCAGCGACCAGCTCCGTGCTGTTGCCGGGCCCGCAACCGAGATCGATGCAGCGCTTGGGATCGGTGAGCGCCACGCGGGCCAGCAGGTCGATCGAGGGACGCGTACGCTCATCCTCGAAGCGCAGATATTGCGCGGCGTTCCAATCCGGGGCGGTGGTCATGACGCTCTCCGTTCGACATCCGGCCTGCTTGCTCACGCGACCCGATAGGCCTCCTGGTCGCGCGCCGCAAGAACGGCGACCTCACAGCGAGGAGACGAGGTGCCCGCCATCGACGGCGAGCGAAGCGCCTGTGATATAGCCGCCGGCGTCGGAGGCCAGCAACAGCAGTGCCCCGTCGAGATCTGCCGGCTGGCCGAGGCGGCGCTGCGGAATGCGGCGGACGAGCTGCTGGCCGGGTTCCGTCGCGAAGAAAGCGCGGTTGATGTCGGTCTCGACATAGCCGGGGCAAAGCGCGTTCACACGGATGCCGTCGCGCGCCCATTCCAGCGCCAGCGCCTTGGTCAACTGGATCACGCCGGCCTTCGAGGCCGCATAGGCGCTGACGCCGCCCGCGACCCGCTCTCCGAGAATGGAAGCGATATTGACGATGGCGCCACCCTGTCCGGTCTCGCGCATCCCGCGCGCCACGGCCTGCGCCACCAGAAAAACGCCCTTGAGATTGGTGTCGATCACCGCATCCCAATCCCCTTCCGAGAGATCGGCTGCGCGCCCACTACCGCTGATGCCGGCATTGTTGATCAGGATGTCGAAGCATCGTCCGTCCAGCGCGGTACGAACGGACAAGGCATCGCTCACATCGAGCGCCAGCGCCTCGGCCCTGCCACCATCGGCCCCAATCGCGGAGCAGGCCTGCGCCAGGGCCTCCACCCGCCGTGCTGCGAGCGTCACCGTGACGCCATGGCGCGCCAGCAGCCGGGCGAAATGCAGGCCGAGCCCGCCTGAGGCGCCCGTGACCAGCGCGCTCTTGCCCCGGAGATCGTCGAAGAACGGCGTTGCTGTCATCAGGCGAGCTTCCGTCCGATCGCAGCTTGGATCAAGCGCCGCGGGACGCGCTTACCGCCCGATCAAAGATGATAAGCCAGCTCAATCGTCCATCTTGAGCGCGGCGATGAAGGCTTCCTGTGGGATTTCGACCTTGCCGAACTGGCGCATTTTCTTCTTACCGGCCTTCTGCTTGTCCAGAAGCTTGCGCTTGCGGCTGGCGTCGCCGCCATAGCATTTCGCGGTCACGTCCTTGCGCAGCGCGCGGATCGTCTCGCGGGCGATGATCTTGCCACCGATCGCGGCCTGCACCGGAATTTGGAACATATGCGGCGGGATCAGCTCCTTGAGCTTCTCGCACATGGCGCGTCCGCGCGCCTCGGCCCGCGAGTTATGAACCAGCATCGAGAGCGCGTCGACCGGCTCGGCATTGACCAGCAGCGACATGCGCACGAGGTCGCCTTCGCGATAATCCGTGATCTGGTAGTCGAACGAGGCATAGCCCTTTGAGATCGACTTCAGGCGGTCGTAGAAGTCGAACACCACCTCGTTCAGCGGCAGATCGTAGACGACACGGGCGCGCGAGCCGACATAGGACAGGTCGGTCTGGACGCCACGGCGGTCCTGGCAGAGCTTCAGCACCGAGCCGAGATATTCGTCGGGCGTGAAGATCGTCGCCTTGATCCAGGGCTCCTCGATGAATTCGATTTTCATCACATCCGGCATGTCGGCCGGGTTGTGCAGCTCCAGCGTCGTGCCGTCGCGCAGCTTCAGATGGTAGACCACCGAAGGCGCGGTCGAGATCAGGTTGAGGTTGAACTCGCGCTCCAGCCGCTCCTGGATGATCTCCAGATGCAGCAGCCCGAGGAAGCCGCAGCGGAAGCCGAAGCCCAGCGCCGCGCTCGTCTCCATCTCGTAGGAGAAGCTGGCATCGTTCAGCCGCAGCCGCGACATCGCGGCGCGCAGCACTTCGAAATCGGCCGCATCGACCGGGAAGATGCCGCAGAACACCACCGGCTGCACCGGCTTGAAGCCCGGCAGCGGCTCAGCGATCGGCTTCTTCTCGTCGGTGATGGTGTCGCCGACGGCGGTGTCGGCGACCTCCTTGATCGAGGCGGTGAAGAAGCCGACCTCGCCGGGGCCGAGCTGCTTGACCTCGGTCATTTTCGGCTTGAACACGCCGACGCGGTCGACGCCGTAGGAGGCGTTGGCCCGCATCATGCGGATGGTCATGCCCTTCTTCAGAACGCCGTCGATGATGCGCACCAGAACGACAACGCCGAGATAGGCGTCGTACCACGAGTCGACCAGCAGGCACTTCAGCGAGGCATCGGGGTCGCCCTTCGGCGCCGGCAGCCTCTTGACGATGGCTTCCAGCACGCCCTCGATGTTGAGGCCGGTCTTGGCCGAAATCGGCACGGCCTCCGAGGCATCCAGCCCGATCACATCCTCGATCTGCTGCTTGATCCGCTCCGGCTCCGCAGCCGGCAGGTCGATCTTGTTGAGGACGGTGACGATCTCGTGGCCGGCGTCCAGCGCCTGATAGACGTTCGCAAGCGTCTGTGCCTCCACGCCCTGCGAGGCGTCGACCACCAGCAGCGAGCCCTCGCAGGCCGCCAGCGACCGCGAGACCTCATAGGCGAAGTCGACATGGCCCGGCGTGTCCATCAGGTTCAGGACGTAGTCCTTGCCGTCCTCCGCCTTGTAATCCAGCCGCACCGTCTGGGCCTTGATGGTGATGCCGCGTTCTTTCTCGATATCCATCGAGTCGAGGATCTGCTCGCTCATGTCGCGCGCCGCGACCGTGCCGGTCTGCTGGATCAGCCGGTCGGCCAGCGTCGACTTGCCGTGGTCGATATGCGCGACGATCGAGAAGTTGCGGATATTGTCGATGCTGCGGGTGCTCATGCGCGCGCCATAGCAGCGAAGCCGCGTATCGCCAAGCGTTTGGCGTATTCCTCACCCGCTCCGGCCTGTTGCTCCGCGCCGCGAATTGGCCCTCGGGGCCAATTCTCCCGACTTGCTAATTCCAAGATATAAGAATAATTCTCGCATATGAGTTTTGCAGACAATCCCGATCTGGATCGCCGGCTTGGCGAGCGCCTACGGGCTGCCCGTCAGCACCACAATCTGACGCTCGAAGAACTCGCGCTGCGCGCCGGTATCAGCCGCGCCATGATCTCCCGGGTCGAGCGGGGAGAATCGAGCCCGACCGCCGCCCTGCTGGTCCGGCTCGGTTCGGCCTTGGGGCTCTCGCTGTCGGCACTGCTGCAGGAGGAAAGCGGCTCCGGCCCGCTCGCCCGTCACGCCGCTCAACCCGCTTGGCGCGACCCGGCGAGCGGCTATCTGCGCCGCAACGTTTCGCCGCGCGGCACCGGTTCGGGCTTCGAGATCGTCGAGGTCGAACTGCCTGCCGGGGCCGAGGTCCGTCTGGACAGCGCCGGAGGCGCGCCGGCTCTCGATCAGCAGATCTGGGTGCTTCAGGGGCCCCTCGACCTCACGGTTGACGGCGCACATTACGACCTCGCAACCGGCGACTGCCTGCAGATGCATCTGCGCGGGCCGATCGTTTACCGCAATCCGGGCAGCGCGACCGTGCGCTATGCCGTCATTCTCGCCGCCGGCAGCGGCATTTTTCCAGGACACGCCGCATGACCACTCCGACGACTTCGACGATCGACAGTCTGGACGCGATGGCCGTCGAGGGCGCTATCCCGGCTTTGACGGAGATCCTGCGGGATTGCGTCGCCAACGGTGCGTCGGTCGGCTTCATGACCTGGAACACGCCCGCCGATTACGAGCGCTATTGGCGGGAACTCATCGCGGCGGTCGCGGCGGGGCAGGTCGTCTTGCTGGTCGCCCGCATCGAGGCGGACGTCGTCGGCACGGCGCAGCTTCACCTGATCGGAAAGCCGAACCAGCCGCATCGAGCCGAGATCGCCAAGGTGCTGGTGCATTCCCGGGTACGTCGGCAGGGCATTGGCGAGGCGCTGATGCAGCGAGCCGAGGAGATCGCGCGCAAAAACGGCCGCGACCTGCTGGTGCTCGACACCGACGAGAACGGCGCCGCGCGCCGGCTCTACAACCGTCTCGGCTGGACCGAACTCGGCACCATCCCGCGCTACGCGCTGATGCCGGACGGCGCCGAATGCGGCTCGACGTTTTTCTTCAAGAATCTGGCGTGAGCGGGCGTCATGCTCGGGCTTGACCCGAGCATCTCTCACAGAGGGAGGTTCCGGTGTCTCATCCTCGAAGAGATTCCCGGGTCGCCGCTATGCGGCGCCCGAGAATGACGCCGAATGGCCGCGTGAAAGAAGCTCAGTCTTCCTTGGCTTCACTGCCTTCGCTGCGCAGATAAGGCTCAACCGGCCCCTTGAGCGTGATTGTCATCGGCTTGCCGAAGCGGTCCTTGGCGGTGCCGGCCGCGACCTTCACCCAGCCTTCGGAGACGCAATATTCCTCGACATTGTTCTTCTCGACGCCCTTGAAGCGGATGCCGACATCCCGCGCCAGCACCGCTTCATTATAGAAGGGGCTGTCCGGGTTGACGGAGAGACGGTCGGGAAGCTGGTCGGACATGGGTCTGGCCTGAATGCGAAGAGAAACCTGCCGCTCGATAGCGGTTTCCGCCCGCAAAGCCAACTCATCGACTTAAGCGCCCGCCCGCCTGCTCGATCAGGCGTCCCACCGCGCTTTGCCCGCGCGCTTTGGCATGGCCAAGCGGGGTAACGCCGTCCCTGTCGGCAAGGTTCGGGTCGGCGCCGGCGGCGAGCACCAGCGTCGCGACCTCCTGATGGCGCGGCCCGCCATCGCCTAGGATCACGATTTCCAGCAGGCAGGTCCAGCCGAGGTCGTTGACGTGGTTCAGCTCGATCCCGCTGGTGAGCAATAGTTTCACCGTCTCGACATGGGCGCGCTCGCAGGCCGGGATCAGCGCATTGCCGCCATAGCGGTTGCGCAAGGCCAGATCCGGCTTCAGCGGCAGCATCGCGGCGACGATTTCGGTCCGGCCGGAAGCACCGGCCAGCAGCCAGGGCGTGTCGCGGTTGGCGGCCTGCGTGTTGGGGCTGGCGCCAGCCGCGAGCAGCGCCTTCGCCATCGCGACATGGTTCCCGGCCACCGCCAGCAGCAGTGCGGTGCGGCCTTGGCCATCGCGCGCCTCGAGATCGACGCCGGAGGCGATCAGCCGTTCGATCTCGGCGGAGCGACCCGCTTCGGCCGCGGCAGTCAGGGCCGGCGCGCTGTTGGCGGCATTTGCTGTCATCAAGAAGGCTCCGAGCGCGATGGCGGCGAGCCTCACCGCCCGCCATCCAGCATGCGCCCGACGACCTTGGCCGTGTAGTCCACCATCGGCACGATGCGGGCATAGTTCAGCCGTGTCGGCCCGATAATGCCGACCACACCGACAATGCGCTGCTCGGCGTCGCGGAAGGGCGCGGCCACCATCGAGGAGCCCGACATCGAGAACAGCTTGTTCTCAGAGCCGATGAAAATTCGCACCCCGTCGCCCTCCTCGGCCCGCGTCAGCAGGTCGATCATGTCGGTCTGCGTTTCCAGATCGCCGAAGAGCAGGCGGATGCGTTCGAGATCCTCCTGCGCCCGGAGATCCTCCAGCAAATTGGCCTGCCCGCGCACGATCAGATGGCGATCATTGCCGGGGCCCGATTGTGTCGCGATGCCGCTTTCGACGAGCTTCGCCGTCAGCGTGTCGAGCTCGCGCTCCATCACCGCGCGCTGCATCCCGATCTCGCCGCGCAACTCGCCCAGGGTCTTGCCGAGCGCGCGGGCATTCAGGAAGTTCGCCGCCTCCGTCAGGGCCGAGGCCGGCAGGCCCAGCGGCAAGGCGAGCAGACGGTTCTCGACCGTTCCGTCCTCCGAGACCAGCACGACCAGCGCGCGCGCGGGGTCGAGCCGGACGAATTCGATGTGCTTCAAGCGGGGGTCGGCCTTGGTCGTCACCACGACGCCAGCCCCGCGCGAGAGGCCCGACAGCATCGCGGAAGCCTCGGTCAGCGTCTGGTCGAGGCTTCGCTGGCCGGCCGCGGCCTTGATCTGCACCTCGATGCGCTTGCGCTCCTCGGAGGTCAGGTTGCCGACCTCCATCATCGCATCGACGAAGAAGCGCAGTCCCCGCTCGGTGGGCAGACGCCCGGCCGAGGTGTGCGGCGCGTAGATCAGCCCGGCCAGTTCGAGGTCTGTCATGACGTTGCGCACCGTCGCCGGCGACAGCGCCATCGGCAGCAGCCGCGCGATGTTGCGCGAGCCGACGGGTTCGCCGGTCGTCATATAGCCGTCGATGATCTGCCGAAAGATCTCGCGCGAGCGCAGATCGGTTTCGATCAGGCTGCTGGCGGGGTCCGGGCGGGTGGTCTGCGCGCTCATCGGCCTTTTACGGGCTCATCCTCGTTGACGGACCTATTGTCGTCATGCCGCGCGGGCAATCAAGGGGCATGGCGCCTGCACGCCTTGCCCCGCCGGGTGGGAGCGCCTAAAAGCCGCGTCTTCTCATAAAGATCGGGACCTCTTCATGCGACCCTCCAAACGCGCCGCCGACGAGATGCGCAAGGTCACGCTCGAACGTGGCGTCGTGCGCTATGCCGAGGGCTCGTGCATGGTGACGTTCGGCGAGACCAAGGTGCTTTGTGCCGCGACCGTCGAGGAAAAGGGTCCGCCCTGGCTGCGCGGCACCGGCAAGGGCTGGGTCACCGCTGAGTATTCGATGCTGCCGCGCGCCACCCATGAGCGCACGCGCCGCGAGGTCACCTCCGGCAAGCCTTCGGGCCGGACGCAGGAAATCCAGCGCCTGATCGGCCGTTCCCTGCGCGCTGTGGTCGATCTCACCGCGATCGGCGAGCGCCAGATCGTCGTCGATTGCGACGTGATCCAGGCCGATGGCGGCACCCGCACCGCCTCGATCACCGGCGCCTGGGTCGCGCTGCACGACGCGCTGAAATGGATGGAAGGCCGCAATCTGCTGAAGGGGACCAACCCGCTGAAGGACCATGTCGCGGCGATCTCCTGCGGCATCGTCGCTGGCAATCCGGTGCTCGACCTCGATTATGTCGAGGATTCCGGCGCCCAGACCGACGCCAACTTCGTCATCACCGGCTCGGGTGGCCTCGTCGAGGTGCAGGGCACGGCCGAGGGCGCGCCGTTCTCCGAGGAGGAGCTGATGGCCTTGCTCAAGCTCGCCAAGGGCGGCGTGAGCAAACTTGTGGCGCTGCAGAAAGCGGCTGTGGCGTAACGGCAATCATAAAACACGGCGTCATCCCGGACGTAGCGAAGCGAAGATCCGGGATCCATGCCCGAACCTCCATCGGGAGCGTTCTGGAATGAATCCCGGGTCAAGCCCGGGATGACTAAGAGGGTCCATAGGATACTCAAACGATGACCACCCATCGCCTCCTCACCGGCAAAGTAGTGATCGCGACCCACAACCAGGGCAAATTGCGCGAAATGCGCGAGCTGCTGGCGCCGTATGGCGTCGAGCTGGTCTCGGCTGGCGAACTCGGCCTGCCCGAGCCGGTCGAGGACGGCATGATGTTTTCCGAGAATGCCGCGATCAAGGCGGTGGCTGCGACCAGGGCCAGCGGCCTGCCGGCGCTCTCGGACGAT
This sequence comes from Allobosea sp. P5_A5, assembly GCF_056400625.1. NCBI lineage: Bacteria > Pseudomonadati > Pseudomonadota > Alphaproteobacteria > Hyphomicrobiales > Alloboseaceae > Allobosea > Allobosea sp. P5_A5. Next base: position 64,489 of record NZ_JBFUKY010000008.1, on the reverse strand, counting down.
TCCGGCATCTGCATTGATGCACTCGACGGCGCGCCCGGCCTGTTCTCCGCGAACTGGGCCGGGCCGGGCAAGGATTTCGCCCCCGCGATCGCGCGCGTTCAGATGGAACTCGCCAAGCGGGGCGCGCTGACACCCGACAAGCGCAGGGCGCATTTCGTCTCGGCGCTGGTGATCGCCTGGCCGGACGGCCATCAGGAGCTGTTCGAGGGCCGTGTCTTCGGCACCGTGACCGAGCAGGCCAAAGGCGCCGGCGGCTTCGGTTACGATCCGGTCTTCCTGCCGGAGGGCCACGACAAGACCTTCGGCGAATTGACCTCGCAGGAGAAGCACGGCATTCCCGCCGATGGCTCGCCCGGCCTGTCGCATCGCGCCCGGGCCTTTTATGCGCTCGCCGCCGCCTGCCTGAGGAAACCCGCATGAGCGTGCCGGCCGCCCTGACCGAGCGGCCGCCCGCCTCGCATCCCACCGCGGATGCGGGGTTTGCCGTGTATGTGCATTGGCCGTTCTGCCTGGCGAAATGCCCCTATTGCGACTTCAACTCGCATGTCCGGCTGCAGCCGCCGGATCAGGCCCGTTATATCGCCGCCTTCCGCCGCGAGATCGCCCATCGCGCCGCGCTGGCGCCCGGCCGCACGGTCTCCTCGATCTTCTTCGGTGGTGGAACGCCCTCACTAATGGAGGGGCGCACGGTCGGCGCGATCCTTGATGCGATCGGCGAGCACTGGGCTGTCGATCCGCATTGCGAGGTCTCGCTCGAAGCCAATCCGACCAGCGTCGAAGCCGGGCGCTTCGCCGATTTCCGCGCCGCCGGCGTCAACCGGGTTTCGCTCGGCGTGCAGGCATTGAACGATGCCGATCTCAAAGCGCTCGGCCGGATGCATTCCGCGCAAGAGGCGCTGGCGGCCGTCGCGATCGCGCGCAAATATTTCGAGCGCTATTCCTTCGATCTGATCTATGCCCGCTCGCCCGCGCAGACGCCGGCGCTGTGGCGTGCCGAGCTGGAGCTGGCGATCAGCCACGCGGCCGAGCATCTCTCGCTCTACCAGCTCACCATCGAGCCCGGCACGGCGTTCGAGCGCCTGTTCCGTGCCGGCAAGCTCGCCATCCCCGATCACGAGGCGGGAGCGGTGCTCTACGAGATCACGCAGGAGATCACCGCGAAGCACGGACTCCCGGTGTACGAGATCTCCAACCACGCCCGGCCCGGCGCCGAATGCCGGCACAATCTCGTCTACTGGCACTATGGCGAATATGCCGGCATCGGCCCCGGCGCCCATGGCCGCTTGGTGACGGCGCAAGGCCGCATGGCCCAATCCACCGAGAAGCGCCCTGAAATCTGGCTCGACCGCGTCGAGGTGGAGGGTCATGCGCTGGTCGAGGACGAATTGCTGAACGCCGAGGCGCAGGGCGACGAATATCTGCTGATGGGGCTTCGCCTGGTCGAAGGCATCGACCCGCAGGTCTTCGAGGCGCTATCGGGACGCTCGCTGAGCGCCAAGCGCGTCGCCGACCTGATCGACGAGAAGCTGCTGGCCCGCAGTCCGGAAGGCCGATTGGCCGCGACGCCGGACGGCGCGCTCCTGCTCGACGCGCTGGTGGCCGATCTGGCGGCTTGAACAGGATTATTGCGCACAATGCGTAACTTAGCTAATTTCTTAGCTAAGGAGGCGCCATGGCCCAATTCTCGGTTCACGATGCAAAGACCAATCTGTCCAAGCTGATCGCGGAGGCGCTGGACGGCGCCGAAATCATCATCGCCCGCGGCACCGTGCCGGCGGTCCGTCTCGTGCCCGTGAGACCGATCGGCAAGCGTTGTTTTGGAGCGCTCAAAGGCAAGATCGCCATCGACGCGCGATTTGACGAACCGCTTCCCGACGACGAGATCGAAAACTGGAATATCGCGTGAGGCTGCTGCTCGATACCCACGCGTTGATCTGGTGGCTTGCGGGCGATCGTTCGCTCAGCATCCAAGCTCGCGAGGCTATCGGAGACGAGAATAACAGCGTTGCCGTCAGCGCCGCTTCGGCCATGGAGGTGGCGACCAAATTCCGCATCGGCAAGCTGCCGGATGCTTCGCTGCTCGCACGGGAGTTCCAGGCGATCATCGCCGATCAGGGCTTTATCGAACTGGCCATTACCATTCATCACGCGATGCGCGCGGGCGAGATGAACATCGCGCATAGAGATCCGTTCGACCGCCTTCTGATCGCGCAAGCTCAAGCCGAAGACATGGTGCTGGTTTCGAACGAAGCACTCTTCGACGGCTTCGCCGTCACGCCTCTGGTAGCGTGGGCCCTACCAATCCGGAATTTTAGCCCTTACCCAGCCTTGCTCCCGTCTCGGCGTGGAAGACATGCACCTTGGCGGGATCGACGGTCACCCACAACCGCCCCTCCTGCACCGCGACCTCGCCGGTCGCCGCCTGCATCACGAAGGCGCGGCCGGCGAGCTTGCCGTGGAAGAGCTGCGTCGCGCCCAACTCCTCGATGAACTCGACCTCGAAGGGCAGTGAACCGGCCTCGCCTTCCGAGGCGATCTCGACATCCTCGGGGCGCAGGCCGACCTCGACGGCCGTGTTCGGCGCGAGGTCCTCGCGCATGTCGTGCGCTTCCAGGATCGCGTCGCCCAGCGCCACGATGCCGTGGCCGTCGACCGTGCCGGTCAGGATGTTCATTGGCGGCGAGCCGATGAAGGTCGCGACGAACTTGCTCGCCGGCTTGCGATAGACATCGGCCGGCAGGCCGATCTGCTCGACCTGGCCGGCATTCATCACCACGAGCTTGTCCGACAGCGTCATCGCCTCGACCTGGTCGTGGGTGACGTAGATCGAGGTGACGCCGAGCGAGCGTTGCAGCTTCTTGATCTCGACGCGCATCTGCACGCGCAGCTTGGCGTCGAGGTTGGAAAGCGGCTCGTCGAAGAGAAATACCTGCGGCTTGCGGACGATGGCGCGGCCCATCGCGACGCGCTGGCGCTGGCCGCCCGAGAGCTGCTTCGGCCGCCGCTCCAGCAGCGGCTCGATCGCGAGAATGCGCGCGGCTTCGCGCACGCGCCGGTCGATCTCGTCCTTGGGCGTGCCGAGGTTGCGCAGGCCATAGGCCATGTTGTCGTAGACGCTGAAATGCGGATAGAGCGCGTAGTTCTGAAACACCATCGCGATGTCGCGCTCGGCCGGCTCGATCTGGTTGACGACCCGGTCGCCGATCGCGACCTCGCCGGACGAGATCGTCTCCAGCCCCGCGACCATGCGCAGCAAAGTGGACTTGCCGCAGCCGGAGGGGCCGACGAGCACGCAGAAGCCGCCATCCGGGATGTCGAAGGACACGCCCTTCACGGCTTCGACGCCGCCGGCATAGACCTTCTTGACGTTTGTGAGTGTGACCTGGGCCATTCGCGGACTACTTCTCGGTTTCTACCAGGCCCTTCACGAAGAGCCTCTGCATGGCGATGACGACGAGGACGGGCGGCAGCATCGCCAGCATGGCGGTGGCCATGGCGAGCTGCCATTCCGTCAGCGCGTCGGCGGTGACGATCATCTTCTTGATGGCGATGACGATGGTCTGCATCGAGTCCTTCGTCGTCACCAGCAGCGGCCAGAGATACTGGTTCCAGCCATAGATGAACTGGATCACGAACAGCGCCGCGATCGTCGTCATCGAGAGCGGCAGCAGCGTATCCTTGAAGAACCTGAACGGCCCGGCCCCGTCGATCTTGGAGGCTTCCAGCAATTCGTCCGGGATCGTCATGAAGAACTGCCGGAACAGCAGCGTGCCGGTCGCGGACGCGATCAGCGGAACGGCGAGCCCCTGATAAGTATCGAGCATATGCAGGTCGGAGACGACCTTGAAGGTCGGGAAGATCCGCACCTCGACCGGCAGCATCAGCGTGACGAAGATGATCCAGAACGCCGTCATGCGGAACGGAAAGCGATAATACACCACCGCATAGGCCGAGAGCACCGAGATGAAGATCTTCCCCAGCGCGATCGCCATCGCCATGATGAAGGAGTTCACCATCATCCCGATGACCGGCTCGCGCGTCGTGCCCGAGGTGCCGACGAACAGGATGCGGCTGTAGTTTTCGATAAGATAAGGGCCGGGATAGAGCGGCATCTGGCCGTTGATCACGGTGGACGCATCCCATGTCGAGGCGACGAAGGTGATCCAGACCGGAAAGGCGACGATCAGCACGCCGATCGTTAGGATGACATAGGCGATCGCGTCGCCCAGGCGGCGGTCCTCAACCATCAGCCGGCCCTTCCCATCTCACGCAGCAAGTCGGCGAGCGCATCAGCGCAGGCGTCGAGGCAGGCCTGGCCCTTGGCGAGGCTCGCCCGGCGGGCATCGCCAATGACGCCGCTTTGCGTCATCTCCTGGAACGAGCGGTGCCGCGCTACGGTCGGTCGCCCCGGCAGGCCATCGCGCGCGCCATGAGCCTCCGTAAGCCTGGCTTCGCGCACGCAGCCCGGCGCCAGCACCATCATCATCGAGGTCTCGACCTCGCAGGCGTGCTGCACGCCTGTCTGGTCCTCGAGCAAGGGCGGCAGCGCCGCCTCGGCCAGCAGGAAATACGTCGTCGCCTCGATATGCAGGCTCGTTTCGCGGGCAAAATCGGGCAGGAAGGCGGTCAGCGCGGCGATGTTGCCGCCATGGCCGTTGACGATGAGCACGCGGTGGAAGCCGTGCCGCTCGATGCTCTTCAGCAGGGAAAGCAGCACCGCGCGATAGGTCGGGATGTCAAAGGTGAAGGTGCCGCCAAAGGCCATGTGATGCTCGGCCATGCCGCACCACAAGGTCGGCGTGACCACGATGCCGATATCGCCGGCCCGTTCGGCCGCAGCCTTGCAGACGCCGCTGCACAAGATGGTGTCGACGCCGACCGGCAGATGCGGCCCGTGCTGTTCGACAGAAGCGACCGGCAGCACGACCACGGCATCCGCCGCCGCCTTCGCCCGCAGTTCTTCGGCGGTGAGGTCCATCCAGAGGACGCTGGTCATCGGCGAGATCCCCGCGTGCCGTCATGCTCGCTTTTGTGGCGAGCATCCACGTCTTGAACACGACCTTCGACCAGCGAAGACGTGGATGGTCGGGACAAGCCCGACCATGACGGGGAGGGCGCAGCTGATACGGAAGCCGGAACGGAGGCCATCAATAGCTGACCTTGCGCTCGATGAACTTGAACTGCACCGCCGTCATCGCGATCACCATCACCAGCAGCACGACGGATTGCGCCGCCGAGCCGCCGAGATCGGAGCCGCCCTTGCCGTCTGAGAACACCTTGTAGACCAGCGTCTCGGTGGCGCCGGAGGGGCCGCCGCCGGTAACGGAATCGATGATGCCGAAGGTATCAAAGAACACGTAGACGATGTTGACGGTCAGCAGGAAGAATGTCGTCGGGGACAAAAGCGGGAAGACGATCGTCCAGAACCGCCGCATCGGCTTGGCGCCGTCGATCACGGCAGCCTCGATCACGCTTTTCGGAATCGACTGGAGGCCGGCAAGGAAGAACAGGAAATTGTAGCTGATCTGCTTCCACGTCGCGGCCAGGATCACCAGCAACATCGCATCATTGCCGTTGAGGCGAGGGTTCCAGGCGATGCCGAGAGACTGCAGCCCGCGCGCCAGCATGCCGAGCGACGGATCGAACATGAACAGCCAGAGCACGCCGGCGATGGCGGGCGCCACCGCATAAGGCCAGATCAGCAGGGTCTTGTAGATTTCGGCGCCGCGGATCTGCCGGTCCGCCATCACCGCGAAGAGCAGCGCGATCGAGAGCGACAGCACGCAGACGAAGGTCGAGAAGATCGCGGTGTTGATGAAGGCCTTGAGATAGCCGGGGTCCGAGAACAGGTGCTGGTAGTTCTCGAACCAGACGAACTCGGTCGAGGTGCCGAAAGCATCCTGCAGCAGGAAGCTCTGCCACACCGCCTGCGTCGCCGGCCAGTAGAAGAACACGACGGTGATCGCCAGCTGCGGCAAAAGCAGCAGCAGCGGGATCGTCAGCCCTCTGAAATACGCGTTCTTCTGCATGGGTCTATCACGTTAAGGGTGTCATTCCGGGGCTTCGCGTCGCGAAGAACCCGGAACCCACGACTGGGTGAGAGTTGTCAGCGGAGCAGTCCGAAGGACCTACCCCGTCGTGGGTTCCGGGTTCGGCCCTTTCGGGCCGCCCCGGAATGACAGGAGGGTTCACCGCGCCGCGGTGCGCTCGAACTGGCGCAGCATCTGATTGCCGCGCTCGGCTGCTGCGTCCAACGCCGCCTGTGGCGACTTCTGGCCGTTCAGCGTCGCTTCCAGCTCTTCCGACCAGATGTCGCGGATCTGCACGAGGCTGCCATAGCGCAGGCCCTTCGAGTTGTCCGTCGGCGTCTTGTTGGTCAGCTCCAGGATCGGCGTCTCGAGATAGGGCTTGTCCTTGTAGAAGCCGGACGCCTTGACCTTCTCATACGCCGCCTTGGTGATCGGCAGATAGCCCGACTCGGTGTGGAGCTTGGCCTGCCGGTCGACGTCCGAGATGAAGGTGAAGAACTTCGCTACACCTTTGTATTCCTCGGCCTTCTTGCCGCCCATCACCCACAGCGAGGCGCCGCCGATGATCGAGTTCTGCGGCGCGCCCTGCACATCCGGATAATACGGCATCGCCGCATTGCCCCAGGCGAACTTCGCGTTCGCGACGACGTTGCCGTAGAAGCCCGACGAGGTCAGGAAGATCGGGCATTCGCCCGAGGTGAAGCGGCCTTCGCCATTGTTGGTGCGGCCGGAATAGTCATAAGTCTTGTCCTTCTGCAGCTCGACCAGATTGGTCCAGTGCTTGAGGAAGGCCGGGCTCTTGTTGAAGTTCAGCACGGCGTCGAAGCCCGACATGCCGTTGACCTTGGTCGAGAGCGCGATGTTGTGCCAGGCGCCGAACTGCTCGATGTTCGCCCAGGTCGCCCAGGCATTCGAGAAGCCGCATTTGTCGTAGCCGGCCGCCTTCAGCTTCTTGGCGTTGTCGAACACCTCCGGCCAGGTCTTCGGCGGCTTCTCGGGGTCGAGGCCCGCCTTCTTGAAGGCGTCCTTGTTGTACCACATCACCATCGAGGAGGAGTTGAACGGGAAGGACAGCATGTCGCCCTTCGCGGTCGAATAATAGCCGGTGATCGCCGGGAGATAGGCGCTGGCGTCGAACTTTTCGCCGGCTTCCTTCATCAGTTCGTAGACCGGCTTGATCGCGCCCTTGGCCGACATCATCGTGCCGGTGCCGACCTCGAAGACCTGTAGGATGTGCGGCGCCTGGCCGGCGCGGAAGGCGGCGATGCCGGCGTTCAACGCGTCGGGATAGGAGCCCTTGTAGACCGGGACGACCTTGTAGTCCTTCTGCGAGGCGTTGAAGTCGTCCGCGAGCTTCACCACGACGTCGTTATTGGCGCCGGTCAGCGCATGCCACCACTGGATTTCGGTCTGGGCGAAAGCAGGCGTTGCACCCGCCAGCGCGAACGCTGCCGCCGTCATCAGGATACGGGTCTGGATCGTCATGAATGTCATCTCCCTTCCGCGGGCTCGCGTCCACGCGGTTCTTGTTGTTGGTGTGCAAGCTAGCATGAAGCCCGGGCGACAGTTCAATGACAAATCCATGACGGTTCCCGCAATCCTCCTATCGTCGTGAACGGGGTTGCGCATTTCAGGCGAACCGGTTGTTCTCCGTTTCCCGGGGCTTCGGTGCCCCGCCTGCCCGGATCTCGTCGATGCCCGCTTTCATGCTTTCGCCCGGCGCCACCCTGCCGAAGGATGCCGCCGCCGCTGTGCTGCTCGGCCGTGTCTGGCGGCCGGATCATGGCGGTCCCGCCGTCGTGACGCTGCGCGGCAACGATCTCGTCGATGTCACCGCGAGCTTCCCGACGAGCCGCGATCTTTGCGAAGAGACCGACCCGGCCAGGTCTTTGGCAGCCGCGAAAGGCGAAATCGTCGGATCGCTCGCCGATATCCTGGCCAACACCCCCATCGATGCCCGCGACGTTTCGAAACCCTGGTTACTTTCGCCGCTCGATCTGCAGGCGGTAAAGGCGGCCGGCGTTACCTTCGCGGTCTCGATGCTGGAGCGCGTCATCGAGGAGAAGGCGCGCGGCAACCCGGCCGCTGCGGTCGCGATCCGTGAGGAGATCGGCAAGCTTATCGGTGACGATCTCTCGAAGCTGAAGCCGGGCTCGCCCGAGGCGATGCATCTCAAGGAGGTGCTGATCGCGCAAGGCGCCTGGAGCCAGTATCTCGAGGTCGGCATCGGCCCCGACGCCGAGATATTCACCAAGGCCCCGGCGATGTCGACGGTCGGCAGCGGCTTCGATGCCGGTCTGCATCCGTCCTCGAGCTGGAACAACCCCGAGCCCGAAATCGTGCTCGTAGTCGCCTCGTCGGGCACGATCATCGGCGCCACGCTCGGCAACGACGTCAACCTACGCGATGTCGAGGGCCGCTCCGCCCTGCTGCTCGGCAAGGCCAAGGACAACAATGCGGCGGCCGCGGTAGGGCCTTTCATCCGCCTTTTCGACGATGCTTTCACGCTTGATCATATCCGCCAGACGACGGTGACGCTGACGGTCGAAGGCGAGGACGGCTTCACACTGGAAGGCTCGTCCTCGATCGCCAGGATCAGCCGCGACCCGGCCGATCTCGCAGCCCAGATGATCGGCCCGCATCACCAGTATCCGGACGGGGCGGCGCTCTATCTCGGCACCATGTTCGCGCCGATCAAGGATCGCGATGCGCCGGGCGGCGGCTTCACCCACAAATACGGCGACATCGTCACCATCGCCGCGCCGGAACTCGGCAGCCTCGTCAACCGGATGAAGCGCACCGACGCATGCGAGCCCTGGACCTACGGCGCCTCGCATCTGATGCGCCATCTGGCGAAGCGGGGCGTGCTCTGACGCAGGCTCCATCACGGCGGATTTTGCCAGCCGCGTCAGCCAGTTGGTAAGTTTTCTCTGCCAGAACGGGCGCTCGAACAGGAGCGCCCGCATTGGCGATTGGCGAGATCAGCACGGGACGGCCGAGGCTTGGGCGCAGCCTCGTCTGGCGCCGGGTGGGCAATCCCTATCTCTGGATCGTTGCATTCGCGCTGGCGGCGGCGGTGGCGCTGAGCCTGCCCTTGCGCCTGCCACTCGGGCCCAACGCCTGGGATACGGTGGTCTATCTCGACGCGATCCAGCGTATTCGGGTCGGTCAGGCGCCGGGTCTCGATTTCTTCGCCCCGGTCGGCCCGCTGGGCTATTACCTTGCCGCAGGACTGGACCGGTTGTTCCCCAAGGCGCAGCCGATGCTGCTGGCTAACTGGGCACTCCTGCCGGTCCTGCTGCCGCTCCTCGCGCTGCTGATGAGCGATCTGGCGCCGCGCCGCCGTTCGCAGGCCTTGGCATTGCTGCTGCCGTTCCTGCTCTTCGCGGCGCTGCCGATCAATCTGCACTCGCTTTACCCCTCGCCGGGTTTCGACGGCTACGGGCATTACAACCGGCATGTGGCGCTGTTGCTGTATCTGCTGGTCGCGACGCTGCTGTTCGTCGAGCGGCGGCGCCTGCGGGTCGGGCTGGTCGCGGCGCTCATGCTGGCGCTGTTCCTGGTCAAGATCACCGGCGCGGTCACCGGCACCCTGCTCGTCGGCTATGCATTGGCGGTCGGCCGCATGCGCCTTGCCGATGTCGCAGCGGCCGCGGCGCTCACCATTCTGGCGCTGGGCGGCATCGAGGTCTCGACGGGCCTGGTCTCGGCTTATGTCTCGGACATCTTCGAGCTGCTCGCGCTCAACACCGACGACCTGCTGCCGCGCTTCCTGACCGTCGCGTCCGTCAAGTTCAACGTCATCGGAGCGCTGGCGGCTTTGCTCGCGGTGCTGGGCTACGCCGCTTGGCGCGAGGGCCTGCCGCGCACGCGCTCAGGCTGGCAGTTGCTGGCCGACGGCCCGATCGGCTGGCTTGCCATCGCCTCCCTGGCCCTGGCCTTTTTCGAGACGCAGAACAGCGGCTCGCTGGAATTCATCGGCATCTGGCCGATCGTTCTGCTGTTGCTGGCGCAGTGGTGGACCCGCACCGACGATCGCCTGCGCCCGGTCGTATTGGTGCTGCTGATGGCGGCGGTGTTGCCGTCTCTGGTGATTTATATCGAGCGCAGCGCCCGCGTGCTGTTGGCGGCGCCGACCTATACCAAACTAGACCTGCCCGAACTCGGCACGCTCGGCCATGTCAGCGTCAAGGCCGAGATCGCACAGCGCGCGGCGCGGATGCTCGATCATTACGCCGCACAGCAGGCCGGCTATCGCGACCTCGTCTCCCACGGCCTGATGGCGTCCCACATTCTCTATTCGGAGATCGACTATCAGGCGACGTGGCTGCTTGAGGTGCAGCAGGCCGTGCGCGCGATCGATCTTTGGGAAACCCGGAATCGCCGCCGGCTCAACGGCTTCTTAACGCTCGATTTCGTCGATCCGATGAATTGGCTGCTCGACCGGAAGCCGGCCCGCGACGTGCCCATCGGCGCCGATCCGGAGCGCAGCACGCCCGCGCTCGAGAGCGACACGCTGAGCGAACTGGCTACAACGGACGCGATCCTGGTGCCCAAATGTCCGCCGACGCCGAACCGCGAAGCCTTGCGGCGGCATTTCGCCGGGGCGCTGATCGACCGCGACCCGGTCGCGCTGGCGCCGTGCTGGGACATGTATCTGCGCAGATAGGTCTCAGCCGGCGGCGGTCTGCCCGGCTTCCCAGCCGAGAATGGCGCGCTTGCGCGTCAGCCCCCAATGGTAGCCGGTGAGCGCGCCAGACTTCCCGATGACCCGGTGGCACGGCACGACGAAGGAGATCGGGTTCTTGCCGACAGCCATGCCGACAGCCCGCGCCGCGCTTGGTTTGCCGATCCGCTGGGCGACGTCGCCATAGGTGGTGGCCCTGCCAACGGGAATCCGCAGCAGCGTCTCCCAGACGCGGACTTCGAAATCCGTGCCGATCAGCACGACGCGCAACGGCGTCTCGGCCGCCCAGGCCTTGGGGTCGAAGATGCGCGCGGCATAGGGCGCCGTCAGCGCCGGATCGTAATGATAATCGGCGTGCGGCCAGCGGCACATCATGTCGGCCAGCGCCTCCGCCCGGCCGCCGACGACCTTGCCGCCATCGACGCTGGTCGAAACCCAGCCGAGGCCGGCAAGCCCGCGCTCGGTGATGACCACCAGCGATTCCCCAAAAGGCGAGCCGTGGAAGCCATAGGAGAGCCTCAAGCCTCCGCCGCCGGTCTTCCATTCGCCCGGCGACATCGCTTCATGGGTGACGAAGAGGTCGTGCAGCCGCCCTGGCCCGGACAAGCCCACCTCCAGCGCGGTATCGAGAAGACTGGCGGAGGACGCGAGCAGCCCCTTGGCATGGTCGAGCGTGATCGCCTGCAGGAAGGCTTTCGGAGTCAGTCCGCACCAGCGTCGGAAAAGGTGATGCACGTCGGTCGGCGTCGCGCCGGCCGCTTCCGCGATCGCCTCGATCGTCGGCTGTTCGCGCCAGTTATGCGTGATGAAGGCCAGGATGCGCCGCACCGTGTCATAGTCGGAGCCCGGCAATGCGCTCGGGAAATCCGCCTCGCTCGGCATCGCATCGGTCGCGCGCGCCAGCACGGCATTGGAGAAGCGCGTCGGGGTCATCGCCGTTTTCATCGAGGCGGTCGTCTTCATCTGAGCAAGCAGGGTCATTGGGTTGAACCTCGCAACCTGGATCGTGCTGCGAGGTTAGGGCGGCGACCATGCCGCGCCCACCCGAAAGCTGGCAAGCAAGATCCGGCCAGACCTCAGGAATGCCCGTAATCCGGCCCGCGTCGCGCCGCCGCCAGGGCCGAACCGAGCGCATCGGCGAAGCCCGCCCGCTCCGCCGGTGACAGCGCCCCGGCGACCGTGACGCTCTGCCCGCGCGACACCAGTTTCAGCCCGAGCAGGCCGTAATCCGGATCGGTCTGACGCTCCAACCGTGTCCAGGTTGGGCTGAACCGCCAGACGGCTTCCCGTCCATGATGCGACACCTTGCGCAGAAGAATTTCGAGCGGCGTCACGACGATTCGCTCGAAGGCGCGGGCATGGCGGAAATTGACGTGGAAGGCGATGAACAGCGCCAGCACGTCGAGCCCGAAGAACCCCGCAACAGGCCAGGCACCGAGAACGACGAACGGGACCGACGAGACAACGCTCGACAGGCACACCAATGCCATCACGATCCGGAAGCCGTTCTGCCCCAGCGAGCGGTGCGGCGTGATCGTGGCGTCGAAGACCGGGCGTGACGCAGGGTCGCCGCTGCCCTCGTCGAGGCTCTTGCCGAGGTTCATGGGCGCATTATAACGCCGGGATGGACCAGCAGAACAGGCCTCCGCGCAAGGCCGCGCCCGCGAAAAACATCACATTGCCGCGCGCCGCGAAATCATCCATGCGTGCCCGCAAACCGGCCGAAATCCGCGAAATCTTCGAGCGCTTCCGCGCCGTCGATCCCGAGCCCAAGGGCGAGCTGGAATCGGTGAATGCCTTTACGCTGCTTGTTGCCGTCGTGCTCTCCGCGCAGGCGACCGATGCCGGCGTCAACAAGGCGACGCGGCCGCTCTTCGCGGTCGCCGACACGCCGCAGAAGATGCTCGCGCTCGGCGAGGACAAGGTCCGCGACTATGTCAGGACGATCGGCCTGTTTCGGACCAAGGCGAAGAACGTCGTCGCCCTCAGCGAAAAGCTGATCGCGGAATTCGGCGGCGAGGTCCCGGCCACGCGCGAAGCGCTGGAGAGCCTGCCTGGCGTCGGCCGCAAGACGGCGAATGTCGTGCTCAACATCGCCTTCGGCGAGATCACCCATGCGGTCGATACCCACGTCTTCAGGGTCTCGAACCGCCTGCGGATCGCGCCCGGCAAGAATGTGCTGCAGGTCGAGCTCGGCCTGGAGAAGGCAGTGCCGGCCGAGTTCGGCCACCACGCTCATCACTGGCTCATCCTGCACGGCCGCTACACCTGCAAGGCGCTGCGCCCCGAATGCGGCCGTTGCATCCTGAACGATATCTGCGATTCGCCCGACAAGCGGGTGGCCTGAGCCCTCAATAGCCTCGCGCCGGATCGACCGCATGGTGCAACGGCTCGCCGGCTTCCAGCCGCCGGATCTGCGCGGCGATGAGCGTGGCGATCGCTTCCGGCTCCGACATCGCGGCGTTGTGCGGGGTCACGGTCACGGCCGGATGACTCCAGAGGGTGGATTCAACCGGCAGCGGCTCGGTCTCGAAGACATCCAGCGTGGCGCCCTTGAGCGTGCCCGCGTCGAGCGCCGCCAGGATATCGCTCTCGACCTGCAGGCCGCCGCGTCCGGCATTGATCAGGAAGGGCCCCAGCCGCCCGTCCTTCGCCAGCGCTCCGATCAGCTCGGCATTGATCATTCCGCGCGTCTCAGGCGTCAATGGCAGAAGGCTGACGAGGATGTCGGTGCGAGCCAGGAAATCCTTCATTCCGTCTTCGCCGGAAAAGGTCGTCAGCCCCTCGACCGCCTTGGCGGAGCGGCTCCAGCCGGCGACGGTGAAGCCGATCGCCTGCAGCTTGCGCGCCGCGTCGAGCCCGAGTTCGCCCAGCCCCATGATGCCAACGCGCAGAGAGCGCGCGGCCGGCTGATGCCGATCGTCTTCCCACGCCTTCGCCTGCTGCTGGCGCATGTAGCGGTGCTGCTGCCGCAGATACATCAGGCAATGCAGCACGACATATTCGCTCATCCGCGTGGTCAGATCCGGATCGACCACGCGCGCGATCGGCGCATCCGGCAGCTTCTCGTCGGCAAAGAGGAAATCGACGCCGGCGCCGAGCGAGAAGATCGCGGCGAGGTTCGGCAAGCCGGTCAGGCTGCCCGGCGGATGTTTCCAGCTCGCGACATAGTGCACGGCGCGGCGATCGAAGGGTTCGCCGAGCACGACGATCGGCATCTCCGGCAGCAGCGCCTGGAAGCGCGCCCGCCAATCCTCGATATGCCAGCCCTGCATGGCCAGAAGCAGACTCATGCGCGTGTTCTTTCCGTGATCCGTGCGGCGATCAATTCGCCGCGTTCGCCAGCTTCCCCGATCCGATAGGCCTCGCGCAAGCGCGCGCTCGCTGCGGCATGGTCGACCTCGCTGCGGGCATGAATGATCGCCAGCGGGCGGTCGGGCCCGATCTCCATGCCGATCTCGGCCATCTCCGTTAGTCCGACGGCCGGGTCGATACGGTCCTGCGGGCGCAGCCTTCCGCCGCCGAGCGCAACGACGGCCAGACCGACCGCGCGCGTATCGATGGCGGTGACAGCGCCAGAGCGGCCGGCATGGACCGGCTTTACGACCGGCGCGCGCGCCAGATGCTGCTCTGGCCGTTCCAGCAGGTCTGCCGGCCCGCCGAGCGCGACGACCATCCGGGCAAAGCGCTCGGCCGCAGCGCCTGATGCGAAGGCCTGCTCGATCCGCAGGCGCGCCTCGTCGAGATTCGCCGCCAACCGGCCCAGCACCAGCATCTCGGCACCGAGCGCCACGGTGACCTCATGGAAACGCGGTTCGCGCCGCCGCCCTGTCAGATGATCGAGCGCATAGGCGACCTCGAGCGCATTGCCGGCCACACTCGCCAGCGGTTCGTTCATGTCGGTCAGCAACGCGGTCGTCGGCAGCCCGGCATCATTGGCGACGCCGACCAGTGCCTGCGCCAGAGCCTGCGCCTTGCCATAATCCGGCAGGAAGGCGCCGGAGCCGAATTTGACGTCCATGGCGAGGCCGTGCAGGCCGGCGGCAAGCTTCTTCGACAGGATCGAGGAGACTAGCAAGGGGATCGTCTCGACCGTCGCCGTGACATCCCGGATGGCATAGAGCCGCTTGTCGGCGGGGGCGAGATCGGCGGTCTGGCCGATGATCGCGCAGCCTGTTTCGCCCACCACCTTGCGAAAGAGGTCGATGTCCGGCTGCGTGACATAGCCCGGCACGGCGTCGAGCTTGTCGAGTGTGCCACCGGTATGACCCAAGCCGCGCCCCGAAATCATCGGCACATAGCCGCCGCATCCAGCAACGGCTGCTGCCAGCGGCAGGCTCACGGTGTCGCCGACGCCGCCTGTCGAGTGCTTGTCGAGCGCAGGACCCGGCAGGTCGTCCCAGCGCAGTACGGTGCCGGAATCGCGCATGGCGAGTGTCAGCGCCACCCGCTCCTTCTCGGTCATGTCGTTGAAATAGACCGCCATGGCGAAGGCCGCCGCCTGGCCCTCGCTGACCGAACCATCGGTCAGCCCGGCAATGATCTGGCGGATATCGGCGTCGGGCAGCTCGTGACTGTCACGCTTGGCCGCAATGATCTCCTGCGTCAGTCGCATCAGTAGTGCTCCGGGCGAGTGGGCTGCGCGCCGCCTTCGATCGTTGCAACAAGCGCGCCGTAAAGCCCGCTGGCGCCGAAGCGGAACGTCGCGGGCGTCGCCCAGTCCGGTCCCATGATCGCATCAGCAAGATCGAGATAGCTCGTCGCGTCGGCAAGCGTCCGGATGCCGCCCGAGGGTTTCAGCCCGACCGGGCGCCCTGCGGCGGCGATCACCCCCAACATGGTGCGGGCGGCGGGAATGCTGGCGGCCTGCGCGGTCTTGCCCGTGGATGTCTTGATGAAATCCGCGCCCGCCGCGATGGCGAGTTCGGAGGCTACCCTGACGCTGTCGAGCTCGGGATATTCGCCCGTTTCCAGAATGACCTTCAGCAGCTTGGCACCACAACAGCCCTTGACCTCGCGCACCATCGCAGACGCCATGGCCTCATCGCCGGCAAGAAAAGCGCGCCAAGGCAGGACAAGGTCGATCTCGTCGGCGCCGGCCTTGAGCGCCTGCTCGGTTTCGAGAACGACCGGAGCAAGGGCGGTTTCTCCGGCTGGAAAATTGACGACTGTCGCGACCCGGACGGCGCTGTTTTCACCCAGCGCCGCACGCGCGGTGGCGACGAAGCGCGGCCACAGGCAGATGGCGGCGACGGGGACGGGGCTGGTCGTCGCGCGGTGGCAAAGGTCCCGCGCCCCGGCCTCGGTCGCGTCCTCCGCGAGATCCGTCAGGTCGAGCAGGCCCAGCGCCCGCCTGGCGAGCGCCGTGTCGGACAGGGTGGCATCGGGCATCGTCAAAGCTCCGAAAGGAACGCGTGCAGCAGCTTGCGCAGGGAACGCGACGCCATGCCCGCGACGTCGCGCGTCTCGCTGTGATGCGGCGCGCCGCCATGCAGGCCGGCCCCCATATTGGTCACGACCGAGATCGCCGCGACGCGGATGTCGTGCCGTCGCGCCAGGATCACCTCCGGCACTGTCGACATGCCGACGAGATCGGCGCCGAGGGCCTTCGCCATCCGGATTTCCGCAGGCGTTTCGAAGCTCGGCCCGGTGAACCACAGATAGACGCCCTCGCCGAGCGGTACCGCTGCGCTGGCGGCCGCGCGCGTCAAGCAGCTACGCAGAAGCGGATCATAGGCGTCGACCATCGGCACAAAGCGCCCGTCGCCGGTGTCGCCGATCAGCGGGTTCGGCCCGTTCAGATTGATGTGGTCGGTGATCAGGGCGAGGCTTCCAGGCCCCATCTCCGGCACCAGCGAGCCGGCTGCATTCGTCAGGATCAACGGCGGCGAGCCGAACGCGGTCAGAATGCCGAGCGGCACGCGCATCACGGCGGCATCGCCGCCTTCGTAGAAATGCGCCCGGCCCTGATAGATCAACACCTTGCGGCCGAACAGCGTGCCGTAGCAGAGCTGCCGGGCATGACCGGTAACCTCGCCTTGCGGGAAGCCGGGCAAGGCGGAATAGGAAATGGTGATCGGGTTCTCGACGTCCTCGACGACTCCGCCGAGCCCGGTGCCCAGCACCAGCGCGCAGTCGATCGGCCCCTCGACCCCGTGGGCTTGCAGGGCGGACACCGCCGCATCGAAGGCCGGATCACCCGCCATCACGTCTTCTCTCCAAAAAAGCAGGTCGTCCGCAAATCAGCGCGGCAAATTGGCGGGTCCAAACGAGACTGGCAACAGTGCGTCCAGCGTGAAGCGGGCGCGGATGCCGTCCGGTCCCGCGATCGCGACCGGCGTCTCGGGCGCGGAGAATTCGCGGATGCGCTGGCGGCAGGCGCCGCAGGGCGTCACCAGCTCCGCCCCGTCCCCGTAGACGAGCACAGCGCGGATTTCGCGTGCGCCGGTCGCGATCATCGCCGCGATGGCCCCCGCCTCCGCGCAATTGCCCACCGGGTAGGCCGCGTTCTCGACATTGCAGCCGGCATGGATCGTGCCGTCTTCGGAGAGGATCGCCGCGCCGACCTTGAAGCGCGAATAGGGCGCGTAGGCCTGGGCCTGGACACGGGCGGCAGCTTCAAACAAGGCCTCGAAGTCGGGCTCGGAGGCCATCTCAGCGTTCCTTGACATAGGGCAGGCCCGAGGCCTTCGGCGGTGTCGCGCGGCCGATGAAACCCGCGAGCAGGATGATCGTCATGACATAGGGCAAGGCCTGGATCGCCTCCACCGGCACGAGCCCGATGCCGGGCAGGCTGACGCCCTGCAAACGAATCGCAAGAGCATCGAGCAGCCCGAACAGCAGGCAGGCGGCAAAGGCCGGCCAGGCCCGCCAGTTCGCGAAGATCACGGCGGCGAGCGCGATGAAGCCGCGCCCGGCCGTCATCTGCGGAATGAAACCCGCCGATTGCGCCACCGCCAGATAAGTGCCGCCGATGCCGCAGAGCACGCCGCAGATCGCAACGGCCGCATAGCGCAACCCCGCAACCGAGATGCCTGCCGTATCGACGGCCGCCGGGTTTTCGCCGACGGCGCGGATACGCAGGCCAAAGCGCGTCCGCTTCAGCACCCAGGCGGTGGAGACGACACAGGCAAGTGCCAGATAGGCCGGCGCGCCATGCCCCGAAACGACCTCGTCATAGAGCAGGCCGAGCGTTGGAACATGCTCGCGCGCCCAGGGCGCGAACGGCAGGGTCAGCTCGCCAAAGCGCGCCGCCCCTTCAAGCGCCGGCGTGCGTCCGCCCTGGCCGAACCAGGCATTGCCGAGGATCGCCGTCAGTCCCACCGCGAGCATGTTGATCGCGACGCCGGACACGATCTGGTTGCCGCGCCACGTGATCGACGCGAAACCGTGCAGCAGCGAGAACAGCACCGACGCCGCGATCCCGGCGGCGAGCCCGGCCCAGGCCGAACCCGTCGCGAACGCGGTCACCGCCGCCGCAAAGGCCGCGATCAGCATCTTGCCCTCCAGCCCGATATCGACGACGCCCGCGCGCTCCGACCACAGTCCCGCCATCGCCGCGCAGATCAGCGGGATGGAGAGCCGAACCATCGAATCCAGTACGACAGCGATGGTCTGGAGCCATTCCATCATGCAGCTCCCATTGTCATTCCGGGGCTTCGCAAAGCGAAGAACCCGGAACCCACGATGGAATGAGACGCCAGGTATTTGCTGATGTCGGACCTACCCGGTCGTAGGTTCCGGGTTCGGTCCTTTGGACCGCCCCGGAATGACAAGGGACGCAGCCTCATCGCCGTGGCCACAGCTGCAAGCCCCGCGCCACGGCCCACCGAAACAGCCCGTCGAGCGCGCCCGCGAACAGGATCAGCACGCCGCCGATCACCACGACCATGTCGCGGGTGATGGCCGGCTTGTCGAAGGAGAGTTCGGCGCCGCCCTGATAAAGGATGCCAAAGAGCAGCGCCGCGAGACCGACGCCGATAGGATGGGCGCGGCCCATCAGCGCGACCGCGATGCCGACGAAGCCGTAGCCGGCGGTGAAATCCAGGACCAGCCTGTGCTGCACGCCGAGCGCCTCGTTGACCGCCAGCCCGCCGGCAAACGCGCCCGAGATCGCCATGGCGATCATCGTGACAGCGGCAGGCGAAATACCGGCATAGGCCGCCGCGCGCGGATTGGCGCCGACGGTGCGGATCGCATAACCCAGCCGCGTCCGCCAGATCAGCACCCAGACGGCGAGCAGCGACGCCAGTGCCAGCCAGAAGGCGGTGTTGAGCGGGGTCGCCGGCAGCTTGATACCGAGCGGCGCGAGCCAGAGATGCATCGGGGTCAGGATCGCCGATGCCGGAAAATCCGGCGTCTCCGGCTGCATCGATCCGGTCTTCCCGATGACCTCTCGGAGCAGATAAACCACCAGCGTCGCAGCGACGAAGTTCAGCATGATCGTGGTGATGACGACATGGCTTCCGCGCCTGGCCTGCAGCCAGCCGGGGATGAAACCATAGGCCGCCCCGCCCGCCGCCGCCGCCAGGATCGCAATGGGCGCCGCAAGAAAGCCCGGCAGCGAGCCGACGGCGCTGCACGCGATGGCAGCGCAAATTCCCGCGATCGTGGCCTGCCCCTCGCCGCCGATATTGAACAGCCCGGCATGATAGGCGACAGCGACGGCCAGCCCCGTAAAGATGAAGTTCGTCGTGTAGTACAGCGTGAAGCCGATGCCCTCGGCGCTGCCGAGCGAGCCGCGCAGCAACAGGACCGTCGCCTCCAGCGGGTTCTCGCCGATGCCGATGACGACAAGCCCGGCCACCAGCAACGCGGCCGCGACCGAGACTAGCGGCACCAGCGCGGTATCGGCCCAGCGCGGCAGATCGACCGGCGCGGCGCTCATCCGGCGAGCGTCACGTTGCCGGCGGCGTCGAGCGGGAAGAACGGGTTATGAGCCAATTCCCAAAGATGCCCGTCGGGATCGGCGACATAACCGGAATAACCGCCCCAGAACACCTTCCGAGGCGTCTTGATCGGGGTGGCCCCTGCACCGACCATCTCGGCAAAAAGCCCGTCGACATCGGCCTCGCTGCGCAGGTTATGCGCGAGCGTCATTCCGGCAAAGCCGGCCGCAACGTCGTCCAAGCCCGCATCTTTTGCCAGCTCCGCCCGCGAAAATAGCGATAGGCCGATGCCGTTGAGCTGAAAGAACGCAACGCCATTTTGCCGGGGCTCGATCTCGCGCCAGCCCAGCGCGGCATAGAACCGGCGCGACCGTTCGAGGTCGGCCACGCCCAGCGTCACCAATGTCAGCCTTTGATCCATCACGCCGCCTCGTCCGTCACGCCGGCCATCAGCAGGCCGAGATCGCGTTCGTCGGTCGCGTCCGCCGCTCGCTCGCCGGTGATCCGCCCGCCGCACATCGCGATGATGCGGTCCGACAGCGCCATCACCTCCTCCAGCTCGACCGAGACGAGCAGGATCGCGACGCCAGCATCGCGCAGCGCGATCAGACGGCGGTGGATGAACTCGATCGCGCCGATATCGACGCCCCGCGTCGGCTGGCCGACGAGCAGCACCCTGGGGCCCCGCTCGATCTCGCGCGCCAGCACGATTTTCTGCTGGTTGCCGCCGGAGAATTTCGCGGTCTTCAGGGCGGGGTCCGGCGGGCGCACATCATAGTCCGCGAAGGCCGCGCGGGCATGCGCCTCGATCCGTCGCGGAGAAAGCAGCGGGCCGGAGGCGTAGGCGCGATCGTTCTGATAGCCGAGGATGGTGTTCTCGGCTGCGCTGAAGGTCGTGACGAGCCCGCTGCGATGCCGATCCTCAGGGATATGCATCAGGCCGCGACGGCGCAGGGCTGCCGGATGGCGCTGTGCCGCCGACAGGATGTTGCCGCCGAGCCGTACCACTCCGCGCGAAGGCTGGAGCAGCCCGGCCAGGACTTCGAGCAATTCACTTTGCCCATTGCCCGCGACGCCGGCGATGCCGACGATCTCGCCTTCATGTAGCGTCAGCCCGACATCGTGCAGCACCTCGGCGCCGCGCTCGTCGCGGCAGCACAGGCCGGCGGTTTCAAGCACCGGCGCGCCGCGCCGCCGAGGTGTTTTCTCGACCCGTAGCAGCACGCGCCGGCCGACCATCGCCTCCGCCAGCGCGGCGGGCGAGGTCTCGGCGGTGTCCAGATGGACCACCATCTCGCCGCGTCGCATCACCGAGACGCGGTCGGTCACATCCATGATCTCGCGCAGCTTGTGCGTGATGAGGATCACGGTCTTGCCCTGGTCTCGCAGCGCCCGCAGCAGTCCGAAGAGCTGATCGGCCTCAGGCGGCGTCAGCACGGCGGTGGGCTCGTCCAGGATCAGGATATCCGCGCCTCTGTAGAGCGCCTTCAGAATTTCGACGCGCTGCTGAAAGCCGACCGACAGGTCGCCGACACGCATGTCCGGATCGATCGCAAGCCCGTAGTCCCGCGACAGCCGCTCAAGCTCGGCGCGGGCCTTGGCCAGCCCTCCTTTGAGCAGCGGACCGTCCTCGGCACCGAGCACGATATTCTCGACCACGCTCAAGGTTTCCACCAGCATGAAGTGCTGATGGACCATGCCGATGCCGGCTGCGATCGCGTCCGCCGAAGAGCGGATGCGCGTGGGCACGCCCTTGATCCGGATCTCGCCGGAATCGGCCTCGTAGAAGCCGTACAGGATCGACATCAGCGTCGATTTGCCGGCCCCGTTCTCGCCGACGATGCCGTGGATCGAGCCGGCCGCGACCGCCAGCGAAACGTCCCTGTTGGCCGCGACCGGACCGAAGCGCTTCGAGATGCCGATGAGCGCGATGGCAGGCATGGCGGGATCGTGCGTGCTCATGGCGCGATCACCAGACCGTCATGAGCCCGCTCCTCGGCCAAGGCCTCGCTCCGCTCCAGCATCGATGGACCCATATGCGTCAGCACGATGCGCGGTGTCGCAAGTCGAGCGCGGTTCTCCGTCAATGTCCGGTAGTCGAGATGACCCGGGAGTCTGACGTCCCAGGTGCAGCATTCGAGCAGGAGGACATCGGCCCCGTCAGCCAGCGGGAGAAGGCTTTCGGTCCAGCAGGTATCGCCCGAATAGGCGAAGGCCTTGCCGCCATGCGCCAGCCTGTAGCCCTGGCAGGGGCCTGCCCGCTGGTCATGGTCCATTGGGAACGCTTCGACCGCTATTCCGGCGATGGTCTGGGGATCGCCGGGCGAAACCTCGATGAAATTCAGCGGGAAGCGCCAGTCGAGGGACGAGCAGCCCGGAAAATTCGCTTCGATCATCGCGGCCGTCCGTTGCGCGATGCCGCGAGGGCCGGCGATCGTCAGAGGCTCCGTCCGCCGCGAAATCAGCTGCGCATCGAGGAGAAAGGCCGGCAAGGCTCCGAAATGGTCGGCGTGGAAATGCGTAAAAAGCACAGCCGAAAGACCGTTGCGCGCAATCCCCGCCTTGTTGAGGGCGGTCATGCTGGAAGAGCCGCAATCGAGCAGGATCGCGCTCTCGGTCGTCTCGACATGCAGGCAGGTGTTGAAGCGCCCGCCCGAACCGAATGCGTCGCCCGAACCGAGAACCGTGATCTTCACCTCGGAAGCCTACAGTCCGCTCACATCGTGCATTTCTGGTCCGACATGTAGTCGTGCACCTGCACGGTGCCGGCGATGATGTCGGCCTTGGCCTTGTCCGCGGCGGCCTTCATCTCGGGCGTAATCAGTGCCTTGTTGTTGTCGTCCAAGGCCCAGTCGATGCCGCCTTCCTTCAGGCCCAGCACCGAAAGTCCCGGCTTCCAGCTGCCGTCGCGCGCCGCTTTGAACGAGTTGTAGGCGGCAACATCGACGCGCTTCAGCATCGAGGTCAGGATTTTGCCGGGGTGTAGCGAATTCTGGTTGGAATCGACGCCGATCCCGAGCTTGCCGGCGTCCGTCACCGCGCGCAGTACGCCGATGCCGGTCGCGCCGGCGGCGTGATAGACCACGTCGGCGCCGCGATCGATCTGCGACTTGGCGAGTTCACCACCCTTCACCGGGTCGGCCCAGGCGGCGGGCGTCGAACCCGTCATGTTCTGGAAGATCTCGGCATTCGGTTTCGCCGCCTTCACGCCCTGAACATAGCCGCAGGCGAATTTGCGGATCAGCGGAATGTCCATGCCGCCGACGAAGCCGAGCTTGTCGCTTTTCGAGGCCATCGCCCCGAGCAGCCCGACGAGATAGGAGCCCTCCTGCTCCTTGAACACGACCGACTGCACGTTCGGCAGGTCAACCACCATGTCGATGATGGTGAACTTCAGATCGGGAAATTCGGCCGCGACCTTCTGCAGCGGGGTCGCCTGACTGAAGCCGACGGCGATGATCGGCGAATTGCCGTCCCGCGCGAAGCGGCGCAGAGCCTGCTCGATCTGCGCGTCGTTGGTCGGCTCGAAATCGCGGAACTCGACGCCAGTCTCCTTCCTGAAGCGATCGGCGCCGATGAAGACGCCCTCGTTGAAGGATTTGTCGAATTTTCCGCCCTTGTCGTAGACGACCGCCGGCTTGATCGCCTGCTGCGCGAAAGCCGTCATCGCCGAAAGCGCAACGCCGGCGAACGCCGCCGCGAAAGAAGCCAACCGCATGCCACTGATCCCCTGTCGACGCCGGGCGCCGTTGCCCGGCCCCTCGATGGCTTACGATGGCACGAGCCGGCAGCCTGGCCAAGTCGCTAGCCGGTTCCGGATCGGACAGGGCGATTGCCGGGCCCGTCGCGCAGGCCTAAACCTTGGGCATGAGTCTGAGCGAAGACGAGATCGAGCGTTATGCCCGCCATATCGTCCTGCCGGAGATCGGCGGGCCGGGCCAGCAGCGGTTGAAGAACGCGCGCGTGCTGGTGGTCGGCGCCGGTGGCTTGGGCGCGCCGCTGATCCAGTATCTGGCGGCGGCGGGTGTCGGCAAGATCGGCATCGTCGATGACGACATCGTCTCGCTGTCCAACCTCCAGCGCCAGACGATTTTCACGACCGAGGATATCGGCGCGCACAAGGTCGTCGCCGCGGCGCGATTCGTGCGCAACCTCAACCCGGAGGTGATCGTCGAGGAGCACGTCACCCGTATCGATCCGCACAATGCCCGCGCGATGATCGCGTTCTATGACGTTGTGGTCGAGGGCTCCGACAATTTCGCCACCCGCTACGCCGTCTCCGATGCCTGCTTTTACGAGCGCAAGCCGCTGGTGATGGGCGCGCTCGGCCGCTTCGACGGGTCGGTGACGACGATCCGCGCGCATGAGACCGGCCCGGATGGCCAGCCCAACCCGACCTGGCGCTGCCTCTTTCCCGACGCGCCGCCGCCGGGCACGATCCCGACCTGCGCGGAGGCAGGCATCCTCGGCGCGCTGCCGGGCATCATCGGCTCTTTGATGGCGCTGGAGGCCATCCGCGCCATCACCGGCTTCGGCGAGCCGCTGGTCGGCAAGCTGCTGCTGCTCGACGCGCTGACCATGCGCTTCGAAACGTTGCGCTATGGCTGGGACGAGGAGAACCCGCTGAACGGCAGCGGCGCCGGCTGAGTCAGCGCTTGGCCTCGATCACGTCGAACAGCTGCGCTGCCAGATCCGGCCCGCCGAGCTTCTTGATCGCACGCACCCCGGTCGGCGCGGTGACGTTGATCTCGGTCAGCTTGCCGTGGATCACGTCGATGCCGACGAGCAGCAGGCCGCGACGGCTGAGCTCGGGGCCGATCGCCTCGCAGATCGCGAGCTCCTGCTTCGACAGATCGGTCGGTCGCGCAGCCCCACCCCGCACCATGTTGGCACGCAGGTCGCCCACGGCTGGCACCCGGTTGACCGCGCCGGCCGCCTTGCCGTCGATCAGGATGATGCGCTTGTCCCCTTCCGAGACCTCCTTGATGAAAGCCTGAACCACCCAGGGCTCGCGGAAGAGGTTGCTGAACAGGTCGAACAGCGAGCCGAAATTCGGGTCGCCCTTGCCTGTCTTGAACACCGTCGCGCCGCCATGCCCGTAAAGCGGCTTCATCACGATCTCGCCGAACTCGTCGCGGAACGCCTCGATCTCGGCGCGGTCGCGGGTGATCAGCGTCGGTGGCATCAGCTCGGGGAAATGCGTGACGAGGATCTTCTCCGGCGCATTGCGCACTTCGGCGGGGTTGTTGACCACCAGCGTCTTGGGGTGGATTCGCTCCAGCATATGGGTGGTGGTGACATAGGCCATGTCGAAGGGCGGGTCCTGCCGCAGCAGCACCACGTCCAGCGTCGAGAGATCGACCCTTTCCTCGTCGCCGAGGGTGAAATAATCGCCTTCGACGTCGCGCACCGTGACAGGCCGCATCCGCGCCGTGATGGTGCCGTCGCGCAGCGAGAGCTTGTCAGGCGTGTAGGTGTGCAGCGAGTGGCCCCGCGCCTGTGCCTCCAGCATCAGGGCGAAGCCGGTATCCCCGGCGATCCGCACGCGCTCGATCGGGTCCATCTGGATGGCGACGGAAAGGGTCATCGGCAGGCTTCCTGTTGCGGCCGGTTCTTATCGGACAGGCGCCGCGAACCTCGCAAGTAGGTCGCCCTGCGTCACAGGACAAGCTCGAACGCAGCGGGCACATGGCGCGGCCGCCGCCACGGTGCCATGAACACCGCGTCGGCCCGCAAATCATGGCCCTCCGCCCAGGGGTTGCGCGTCAGCCACTGCCGGATGCGCCGCTCGACCAACCGCTGCTTCTCGGCTGTGAGCGCGTGAAGCGCGTCCTCCAGCCGGCCGCGCGCCTTGACCTCGACGAAGGCGACGGTGCGGCCACGCTTCATCACCAGGTCGATCTCGCCGCCCTTGCCGCCGAATCGGCGCTCCAGCAGCCGGTAGCCCTTTGCCATCAGCCAAAGGATGGCGAGCCATTCGGCGCGCCGCCCCGTCAGGCCCGAGCGGCGGGCCCGGCGGCTGCGTCTGTCCGGATCGGCGGCGGCCCCGCTCACGGCGCGTCGCGGGTGAGTTCGAGGGCGCGCGCATAGACCTTGCGGCGCGGCTGCCCGGTCTCGGCCGCGACCTGCGCCACCGCCTCCTTGAGCGAGACCTTCTCGAGCGCTTCGCGCAGGCGTTCGTCGATCAGGTCGTCGCTCGGCATCAGTGCGTCGGCCCCGGGCGGTCCGATGATCACCACGATCTCGCCGCGCGGCTCCTCGTCGTCCTCGTAATGCGCGGCAAGCTCCGGCAGTGTGCCGCGCTGCACGGTCTCATGAAATTTCGTCAACTCGCGCGCCACGGCCGAGGGGCGAGGGCCGAGGACGGCGGCCGCATCCGCCAGCATCTCGGTGAGCCGGCGCGGTGATTCGAAGAACACCAGCGTGCCGGGGATGGCCGCGAGCGCGGTCAGACGCGTCTTCCGCCCTGCCGATTTCGGCGGGAGAAAACCTTCGAAGAAGAACCGGTCGGTCGGCAGGCCGGCCAGCACCAGCGCCGCCAGCACGGCGGAAGGCCCCGGAATACCGGTTACCGGCAGTCCCTCAGCCACCAGCTCAGCGACGAGCTTGTAGCCGGGATCGGAGACAAGCGGCGTGCCGGCGTCGGAGATCAGCGCGAGCTTGCCGCCTTCGCGTAGCTTGCCGAGGATCTTCGGCCGCATCTGCTCGGCATTGTGCTCGTGATAGGCGTAAAGCGGCGTCGCGATGCCATAATGCGCCAACAGCACCTTCGAGGTGCGCGTATCCTCGGCCAGGATTCCGTCGGCGGCGGCAAGCGTCGCCAGCGCCCGAAACGAGATGTCGCGTAGATTGCCGATCGGCGTCGCGACGATATGCAGGCCGGGCGCGAGCGGCTCAGCCTCGGCCTTGAGACCAAAGGCGACGTAGCTGGTGGAACGGGGAGGGCCTGCGGTCGTCATCGTGCGACGCTGCCACAGCGCGGCGGCCCGCGCCACGTCAGCATGCCGCAACCCATAGTTAACAACTTGAAAATAGCATGGAGCACTGGCACGACAGTCCCGCGAGGGGATGACGACCGGCCTCCGGGCCAGCATGCCGGGTCGAGACAAAATCGTCTCTCCGGCCACGACGGGAGAACGTCCGTGTTGCACCATCGGCACTTCGCATCGGCCTTGCGGTTGAAGTCGCATCTGCTCGCCGGCTCGCTCAGCCTGATGCTGGCCGCCTGTGGCGGCGGAACCTCCGGCGTTCCTGGTTTCGAGGCTGGCGGCGGCGCCGAGCCGGCCGCGCCGAGTGGCCAGACGATCGGCACCGGCAAGGTCAAGGCTGCGCTGATTTTGCCTCTCGGGGCCGAAGGCCAGGGCGGCATGGTCGGCAATGCGATGAGAAACGCCGCGGAGATGGCGCTCGCCGAATTTCCCAACGCCGACCTGACGCTGCTGGTCAAGGACGATCGCGGAACCGCCGAAGGCGCGCGGGCCGCCGCTCAGCAGGCCATCGCCGAAGGCGCCGAACTGGTCATCGGCCCGTTGTTCGCGCCGGCCGTGCAGGCTGCGGGGCAGGTCGCGCGCGCCGCCAACCGCCCGGTCATCGCCTTTTCCAGCGATTCGAACGTCGCCGCGCGCGGCATCTATCTGTTGTCCTTCCCGCCCGAGAACGACGTCAACCGCGTCATCGCCTATGCCGCTCAGCAGGGCCGGAAATCGTTCGCGGCGCTGGTGCCCGATACCGCCTATGGCAAGGTCGTCGAGGCGGCCTTCCAGCAGGCGGTCGCGGATCGCGGCGCGCGGGTGGCCGTGATCGAGCGCTTTGGCGCCGATCCCGCCGCAATGCAGGCCGCCGTGCAGCGGCTGATGCCTTCGCTCGGCCAGGCTGACGCGCTCTTCGTGCCGGCCGGTGCGGACGCGATGCCGGCGCTGGGCCAGGCCCTGCAACAGGCGGGTTACGATCCGCGTAAGGTCAAGCCGCTCGGCACCGGCGTCTGGAACGATAATGCCATGGCGCAGATCCCCGCGATCGCCGGCGGCTGGTTCGCCTCGCCCGATACGGCCGGGTTCAATGCCTTCGCCGCCCGTTACCAGCAGCGTTTCAACGCCTCGCCGCCGCGCACCGCGACGCTGGCCTATGATGCGGTTTCGCTTTCGGCAGCGCTGGCCCGCACGCAAGGGTCGCAGCGTTTTTCCGAGGCCGTGCTGACCAATGCGTCGGGCTTTGCGGGGGCCGACGGCGTCTTCCGCTTCCGTGCCGACGGGCAGGTCGAGCGCGGTCTGGCGGTACTGGAAATGCGCAACGGTCAGATCGTCACG
Source organism: Allobosea sp. P5_A5 (assembly GCF_056400625.1). Lineage (NCBI taxonomy): Bacteria > Pseudomonadati > Pseudomonadota > Alphaproteobacteria > Hyphomicrobiales > Alloboseaceae > Allobosea > Allobosea sp. P5_A5. Next base: position 36,579 of record NZ_JBFUKY010000008.1, on the reverse strand, counting down.
ATCAACGCCGCCCCGCGCGATCTGGGCCCGCGCTCGCAATAGCGTTCGACCCGTCTCCGTCACGGCTTCGCGCTGATTTCGGCAGGGCCTTCGGAGCGATGTCGCGCGGCTCAGAGCGCTGCGGCGGCTTTTACCTTGCCGGCCGCCCGCTCGGCTGCCGCGACGACACTGTCGGGGGTCAGCAGCTGCGGCAGGATTTCCGGCGGCGCATCGCGGCGGCCGGGGTAGAACAGATAGAGCGGCACGCCGGCCCGGCCCTGCTCCGCCAAGGCCTGGGCGATGCGCGAATCGCGGTTGGTCCAGTCGCCCTTGAGGTAAGTCACGCCGAGCGTCGCGAAGGTGTCCTTGACCTCCTGCCGCGAGAGGGCGACGCGCTCATTGGCGAGGCAGGTGATGCACCAGGCTGCGGTGAAGTTGACGAACACCGGTTTGCCCTGCGCCTGCAGCGCCGCCACCCGTTCCGGCGACCACGCCTGCACATCGCCCGCTCGCGCCTCCGAGCTCGTCCCCGGCACGGCGGTCTCGACCGTAAACCAAGCGGCACTCAGCGCGATCACGATGGCAAGCGCCGTCCCGAAGACCCGGCGCGGCAGCGGACCGCGCGTGACGCCAACGAGCCAGACCACGAAACCGGCTGCCAGTACTGCCAGCAGCGCGGCCAGGACCCCCTGCGGTCCGGTCTGCACGGCCGCAACCCAGATCAGCCAGATCGCGGTGGCGAACATCGGAAAAGCGAAGCCCTGCTTCAGCACGAGCATCCAGCGACCGGGCCTCGGCACCAGCCGCAACAGTCCGGGCGCAAAGGACAGAGCCATCACCGGTAGCGCGAAGCCGAGCGCCAGCGCCATGAAGACCGACAGCGCGACTGCGGGAACTTGCGTTATCGCATAGCCCATCGCCGCGCCCATGAAGGGCGCCGTGCAGGGCGTCGCGACGACGACCGCGAGCACGCCCGTCATGAACGCGCCAAGCCGACCGTCCTGACGGGCCAGCCCGTCGCCGACGCCCACGACCGAGCCGCCGATCTCGAACGCTCCGATCAGATTGAGCCCGATCAGCACCATCACCACGGCAAGCCCGATGACCAGCGGCGGCGATTGCAGCTGGAAACCCCAGCCGACGCTGGTGCCAAAGGCCCCAAGCGCGATCACCGCCCCGGCGAGCAGCATGAATGTCAGCAGCACGCCGCACAGGAAGAGCAGTCCCTGCTCGCGCGTTTGCGCCCGGCTGCGATGGGCCGTCTGCGCGAAGCCCAGAGCCTTGATGAACAGCACCGGCAGGACGCAGGGCATCAGGTTGAGGATCAGCCCTCCGGCAAAGGCGAAAGCGAGCGCGGTGAGCCAGGTCAGATCCGCGCCCTCCGGCGCCACCGGCACCCGCAGGACGGCCGGACGCGAAGCCTCGGCAGCGGTCGTCGCCTGAGAGATCAGCGCGGGATCGGCATCGGCCACCAGCTTCAGCGATCGGCGCTGCCCGCCCTGCCGATACGTCAAAACGCCAGTGATCTCCGGCTGCTCCAGCTTGAACGCGCCCGAGCGCACCAGGACCAGCGCCGGTTGAGCGCCCGGCGTGAAGCTCTGCTCCCCGGCATGGTCGATCAGCGTGTCCGAAAGCGGGAAGAACCTGACATCCTGCGCATCCACCGGGAGGCCCGGCAAGGCGAGCGAGAGGCCGTCTCCCTCGCCTTTCAGCGAACCGCGAAAACCGGCCGGTTGCGGCAGGGCGGCGAGCGCGGCCTCGATGGTCTGCGTCGCCACCGGGTCGACCTGGCTTGAGGCTGCGACAGGCAGACTCAGCGAAAACGAGCCTTCCTCCGGAATGCAGACCTTCTCGCAGACAAGCCAGGTCGCCTTCGCCTCAAAGGCAAAAGGCTCGCCGACCTTGGCGTCTCCAGGCACGGTGATCTCGATAGGCAGGACGACGGTGCCCTCGAAGCCGAAATTGACGAGCGGGTCGACGCGGATCGCGCTGGGCGCCGGCCAGGCGATCTCGCCGGCTGTGGCACCCGGCGGCAGGGACCAGCGCAGGCTCGTCGGCTCGCCGGAATCGCCGGGGTTTTGCCAATAGGTATGCCAATGCGGCGAGAGTTTCTGCACCAGCGCCACGCGAAAGCGCTCGCCGGGCGTGACCGCGTCGCGGCCGGAAATCAGCGTCGCGACGACGCGCGGAGATGTCACCGCCTCCGACTCGGCCGCCCGTCCCGATGCCGCCGGCAACAACAAGGCGAGCGCGACCAGCCCCACTTGCCAGCCGCGTCGGAGAAACCGGCTCCGCGGGGTGACGCAGGCCGTTCCAGTGACGGTCAGGGCTTCGGCGATCCTCTGCATTCCGTTTCCTTGCCTCAAGCTACGGACCGATACCAATGACAAGCCGGTGAGGCCGCCTGTCATGCCGCACCCATCATGGCGTGCACAAGCTCAGGTCATGATGTCGCCGCGAGCGGCCTCTTATCTCCGCCTCCCCGGCATCGCCGCCCGGCAACACGAGATCGTCATGACGCTCCATCCTGCTCTCATCGCCGCCAATGTCGCCGTGGTCACCGGGGGAGCGTCCGGCATCGGCTTTGCCGCCGCGCGCGCTTTTGCGGGCTTTGGGATGAAGGTCGCCATCGCCGACACCGACGGCGAAGCGCTACGCGCTGCCGGCCAGGTGTTGGCGACGCTGGTCGGCGAGGCGAATGTGCTGGCGCTGACGGCCGATGTCTCGCGGCGCGAGGATGTCATGGCGCTTCACGAGGCGGTGACGTCCCGGTTCGGCGGCGTGCATCTGCTGATGAACAATGCCGGAATCCAGCGCGAAAGCAGTGTCTTCGGTCCCGACGAGACCTGGCAGAAGACGCTTGCGGTCAACCTCGGCGGCATCGTCAATGGTACGCAGATTTTCGGTCCCGGCATGGTCGCCCATGGCGCGCCCGCGCTGATCGTCAACACCGGGTCTAAGCAGGGTATCACCACCCCGCCCGGTAACCCCGCCTATAACGTCGCCAAGGCGGGCGTGAAGGTCTTCACCGAGGCGCTTCAGCACGAACTGCGCAACACGCCCGGCTGCCGGGTCGGCGCGCATCTGCTGATCCCGGGTTTCGTCTTCACGCCGTTGACCGCGCGCGGCCGCATCGAGAAACCCGAAGGCGCCTGGACGCCGGAGCAGACCGTCGATTTCATGCTCGAAAGGATCGGGGCAGGCGATTTCTACATCTTGTGCCCGGACGGCGAAACCACCCGGGCGACCGACCAGAAGCGCATGGCCTGGGCGATGGGAGACATCATCGAGAACAGGCCGCCGTTGTCGCGCTGGCACGAGGGCTATGGCGCGGCGTTCAAGGCATTCAGCGGGGATCGATAAGTCGCCACCGGAACTGGGTCGGCGAAGGCAGACGCTGGTATCGTGGTCAGGCGGCGGTCTTCGCCGGCAACCCGCCGATCGCGGTGACCACAAAGGCCGCGATGTCCCGCGTCGAGAACGGCTTGCGCAGGAAATGAGCGCAACGCAATGGCGTCGGCACGTCGTGAGGCGCCGAGCCGGAAACGAAAGCGAAGGGGATGCCTGTTTTGAGGAGCGTATCGGCGACATCGAAGGTTTTCCCGCCGATGACGTCGATGTCGAGCAGGGCGCAGGACAGTCTCCGGCTCGCAGCCAGCCGCGCGGCCTCGACGGTCTCCACAACGATCACCTCGGCATGGTCGCCGAGCTGTTCAGCAACGGCGGATTCGATATCCATGGCGATAAATGGATCGTCTTCGACGATAAGGACACAAATATCGGCCATCGATTATGGTGTCCCACTCCCCATCAAGGGATTCGCGAACTCAACGTGAGATCGCCCGCGATGTTCCTGAAGCAACGCGCTTCGGATTTTATTTGTAGCAAATTCAACTGAGAATCTGCGCCACCAAAGTTATCAAACCGTAACGACAACCGGCCACCCAATCGGCCTCACGGCGATGAGCGACCCGTCACCGTCTCGGCCGATGGGAAATTCACGCTTTGGACCCTCGCGTCGCCGCTGCCTGTCCTAGCGGCGCCTGCGCGGTGTGTTCAGAGCCAGCTCGAGTTCGGTCACGCCGATGGCAATATTGACGCCGCGCAGCGTCTGCATCGCGAGCGGGCGCAGCGAGACTGCGTTGCCGTTCCCGCCGACCAGGATGGGTGTCCCGACGGTGCCGTCGGCCGTGGCAGGCCGTTCCGCCGTCTTATAGGTCCCTGCGAGGGCGCCGAACGGGGCGCGTGCATAAGGACCGGAGACGCGCCAGCTCATTCGCGTTCCGCGCATCGCACCGAGATCGACGCCGAACTGACGCACGGTGCCGGTGTAATACTGGATGGGGCCGCGCCGCGGATGATAGCGGCACGCCATCGGCTTCTGCGACTTCACCACGGCGGCCGAATTCGGGCCGATCGTGCAGGACAGCCGTCCCGCCGGCGGGCCGGACTGGGCCCAGGCCGGCAGCGAGAACGTCAGAAGACAGCCCAATGCCGCCAATGGCAGGCCGAAGCGGGAATGCCTGTTGCTCATCTCGATGCTCCTGGCCAGAAAACGGAACGGAACGCCCCACCATGTCCACGGTTCCGGCACATTGGAACCACAGGACTCGACTTGAGTTGACGCTTCATCTTGGCATGGGAATGGCAATGGCCGTGAGTCGTCTGCAAGCGGAAACCCCAGTATTCAGTCGATCCATGAACCGGACCGGTTCGCCGCCGCCATTCTGGGAACTCGAGGATCTGCGCAGCGCCGGCCTGGAGCGGGATGCCGCTCTCGATGTCATGGCGGCGCGCCGCGCCCGGCCAGCCCTTGTGGTCGCAGGTCCGCGCGAGACATCGCGATCCCGCCTGTCGTGGTCATGCGTCTCTAACATTCGTTCAATCGGCTGACGGGCTACTGGCAAAAGCGTGAGGCGCGCGAGCGCCGCTCCTGGATGTCGATATGCAGATGAGTGGCATGCTCTGGATCCGAGCCCGGTCCCAGCGCCGTCATGAACGCCCCGCAAGCTGATTGCCGGATCGCTGTCAGGAACGGTCCGTCTGTTGTGTGCGCAGGCTTCTCCACCGAGATTTCGCGGGCCTCCCGGCCCAGGCCAATCCTGAAAGCGAAGATATCGAGCGCCTTCCCGGTGGCGTGCTCGCTGACCGGACCGGCCGCTTTGCGATTCCGCCGCCGACATTCCTGGCCGCCCCCCACTCTGAGCGCCGTCAGATCCGAGCCGAAATGGCCTTTAGCGAGCGGCTGGGCTGTGGTGCCGAGCCAGGCTCCCACCGTCTTGGCCATGGCACAACTCAAGGTTGGAGGCGGCTCCAAGGCGATGGCGCTACCCTGCGCGCCGGCGGCCAAGGCCTCGACCACGACCGGCTCCTCGACCCGGCAGGCCGGATCATTGCTCAGCGAAGACGGCTCTGCCGCGCGCAGCCTGTTGCCGGAAACCGCCTTGAGTTCGGCCAGGCAGCTCGATACCGCCGGCGTTGCCGGTGAGGAGGCGGGGGGCGGCTGGGGCTCCGATACGGGGGCCGGCGCCGGAGAGGCCGGTTGATCGCTGGCCGGTCGATCTGGCAGGCGTCGCCCCAGTTCGGCTGGCCGCTGCGGCGGGAGTGGTGCGCCTATCACCGCTATCCTGGCCTCGGCGAAACCCGCATGCGACCCCGCGCAGCCCAGCATGACGACGAGGGCGCGCAGCAAAACAAGAAAGCGAGCGAGGTTGCTTGCGGATGGACCGGCGTTCAATCGATCCTGGCGACCTAAAAAAGAACCCGCGAAAGATCGCGGGTTCTCGAATGGCTGGATCGGAGCTAAGGGCAGTTCAGGCCGCCTTGCGGCCGGCACGCCGATCGAAGAACAGCGCCTGGCTGATCGCGGCCTTCACAGCCTCGGGCTGGAACGGCTTCGTGATCAGGAAGGCCGGCTCCGGACGGTCGCCGGTCAACAGACGCTCGGGATAGGCGGTGATGAAGATCACCGGCACATCGATCGAGGCCAGGATCTCGTTGACCGCATCGAGGCCGGAGCTGCCATCGGCCAGCTGGATGTCGGCGAGCACCAGTCCGGGACGCTTCTTCGCCACCAGCGCGATCGCCTCCCGCTGGGTCCGCGCCACACCCGTCACCGTGTGGCCGAGCTCCTCAACCATCGTCTCGATGTCGAGTGCGATGATCGGCTCGTCCTCGATGATGAGCACGTCGGTGGCGACCTGCTCGGCGATCTCCTGGCCGGCTGTCTGGATCAGCGACGCCGCGTCGTTCGCGGACAGGTTCATGATCCCCGCGACCTCGTCGATCGAGAAGCCCTCGACGGTCCGCAGCAGGAAGGCCTGACGCGGCCGCGGCGTGAGCGCCTCGAGGTTGCGCTCGGCCGGCGCCTGCCCGAGTTCGACGACAGGCTGGCTGCTGTCGATGCCCGTGGAAGACCAGAGCTTCAGGAACACACGGTAGAGACCGATGCGCGGATCGACATCGCGCGGGAATCCGGAAGGATCGGCGACCAGCGCTTCAAGCATCGCGACGACATGAGCATCGCCGCTGGCTTGCGTGCCGCTCAACGCGCGTGCGAAGCGACGCAGATAGGGCAGATGGGGCGCGATTTCCTTGGCGATCGACATGAAGACGTCCTTTTTATCTTGCCGGGATAATGACTTAGGAACCGCGCGTGACAAGAGAATTATTTTTTATCGCTTCCGGAACCTTTTAGGCAAACCCCTGTTATTAGAGCGCATTGGTGTTGCCATAACGGCCCTGGGTCGGCTTCGCCGTGGTGTAACTGGCGTGATCGGCTGGAAAAGCAGGCGCGCGGCGCGAGGGCTGACATGACGAATGCGGATTCAGCGATGTCCGAACCGGGGTTAAGAGACAATGATGACCTCGAAATGGTTCTAGATCCGAGGGTGCAGGAGTCGATCGGCCGCTCGCTCAAGGCGCATTACGACGACATCATCAGTGCGCCGGTGCCAGACAAGTTCCTCGTGCTGCTGGCGCAGCTTGAAGCGACCGAACAGCGCGCAGCCGGAGCTTCGTCCGATGAGCGCAAATGATTTCAAGGACGGCCTGATTAAAGAGATCCCGAATCTGCGGGCATTCGCCGCCTCGCTCTCGGGCTCGATGCAGCTGGCTGACGATCTGGTTCAGGACACGCTGCTGAAGGCGTGGGGCAATTCCGAAAAGTTCGAGCCCGGCACCAGCCTCCGGGCCTGGCTCTTTACGATCCTGCGCAACACCTATTATTCGCTTTACCGTAAGCGCGGCCGCGAGGTGCAGGACAGTGAGGGCACCTATGCCGAGCGCATGGCGACGCATGGCAATCAGGAAAGTCACCTCGACCTCGCCGATTTCCGCAAGGCGCTGGCCAAGCTTCCCGAGGAGCAGCGCGAAGTGCTGATCATGGTTGGCGCAACCGGCCTGTCCTACGAGGAAACCGCCGAGATCTGCGGTGTGGCAATCGGGACGATCAAGAGCCGCGTCAATCGGGCGCGCACCAAATTGGCCGAACTCCTGTCGATCGGCAGTGTCGACGATCTCGGACCTGACCGCACCAGTGCGGCCGCCATACAGAGAATGGGTTCCGAAACCGTCGGATATTGATGCGTCTCGCTCGTTTCAGCACTGTCAGGGGCCGCCTTCTCGCGCTCCTGATCGCCATCGCGCTGCCTATCGCTTGCGTGACGGCCTTGGCTGCGGCGACGGCCTATCGCTCCATCACAGACGCTATCGCGGCCTCTCAGGTGCAGGCGGCGGATGATTTCGCGGTCCGGACCCGTGTCTGGTATCGCGGAGCGCTGCGGTCCTTGCTGGCGATCGGGACTGTAACAAGCGCCAGCAAGCTGTCGGGCGACGCCTGCGATCAGGCCGCGCTCGCCACCCTGACCAAGGTGCAGGGTTATGCGGCTGTGCTGTTGCGGATGACTGATGGGCGCAGCTGCGTTGCGAGCCGCGATCCGGCGATCGGCCGCGGGCCGCTGCGAGAGCTGGCCGATCGCTTCCGTGGGCAGCTGCCGGTCGCACCTTGGAGCGGCACCGAGCTCGCGCAGGCTCGTTACGGCCAGGTCACTCAAGGAAATCAGCGTTATCTCGTCGTCCATGCCGAAAATCCGGATGCGAAATCGGGCGACCTCCAGGACGGAATTCTGCTGATCGAGCCGCAGATTCTCGAAAGCGTCTTCGACCTCGGCAACGGAGGCCAGGGTATGAGAGTGGCCCTGGTGTCTCGCGATGGCGGGGTCGTCGCAAGCCGCGGCGATGGCGGCGACAGCAGCTGGCTGCCGCCGGACAATCAGATACCGGTCGATGGCGGGCGGTGGCAGGGTTACGGCAAGAGTGGAACGAAGCGCGCTTATGCGGCGCGCGTCGTGGCCGAGCCTGGCTTTTATGTGGTGGCAGGCTTCGATGATACGCGTGAACGCGCGGCTCGCATCCAGTTCGCGATGTTGCTGCTGGCGCCGCTTCTCACGCTGGCGCTACTCGGCGCGGTTTATCTGCGCGCACTCGAGAAGCATTGTCTGCGCTGGCTGCGGGGCATCGAGGCCGCAGCGCGTGCGCGCGCTTCGGCACGCGGCGCCAGGGCGCCGGTGGCACCAGACATGCCGAGCGACATCCGGAGTGTCGCCGAGGCCTTCAACACGATGGTCGACGAGCAGGAGGTGCGGCAGCGCCGGCTCCAGACCGCGCTCGACGACAATCGTTTCCTCGTCCGGGAGCTGCATCACCGGGTCAAGAATAGTCTGCAGGTGGTGCAGAGCTATATCGGGCTCAGCAAGCGTGACTATCAAAGCGAGGCGCGGCTGGCGTTGGCCGACGCCGAATGCCGCGTCCATGTGCTCTCCGCCGCCTATCGCTTCACACTTGCCGATGGCGAGATGCAGCCAGTCAGGGTCGACGTTTTCCTCGAAGATGTGGTTACGATGATCTCGAATCTGATCCGGGCGCGCGATCAGGCGATCGGCAGCCACATCGAGACGCAGGCGACGCTCTCGGTAGATCGCATCATTCCGCTAGGCTTCGTCGTGGCCGATGTTGCTTCGCGTGTCCTGCGCAGCACACCCGGAGTCTCGATTGTGCTGACGGTCGAGGATGTCGACGCCGATACGGTCGAGATCGGGCTCGAGGCGGACAGGGATATCCGGCACAGCGAGCCACCGCGCTTGTTCGCCGGTTTGCTCTCGCAAATCCAGGCGGTTCAGAGTGCCGCTCCGAACGGACGGATGCTCGGTCGCTGGCGGGTCCGGCACGAAAGCTGAGGCAACTTGGCGACCGCGTTGCCGCTTTGGTCGCGAACGCGGCTCAGGCAGCCGTCGACGCGCGGAGGATCGGCTCCTCGCTGGGGCCCGGAATGGGTTCGATCGAGACACCCACGCTGAGCCCCAGAAACGACCCGGGCGGTCCAATAAAACTCCCTGAGACAGGTGAGGCATCCTCCGGCACCCGTGCCACCGCGACCCTGAGCAACTGACGGTCGGCGACGAGATCATTGGTCGGATCGAATTCGATCCAGCCGTCACCCGGAATGAATACGTCGGCCCAGGCATGCGTCAGCCCAACCGGTGAAACCACTCCAGACGCGTCAGGCGTGACATCCTGAATATAGCCGGTCACGAAACGGGCAGCGAAGCCCAGCCTTCTGGCCAGCTCGATGAACAGCCAGGCATAGTCGCGGCACGAGCCGTGCCCCATCATCACGGTATCGGCAGGATGCTGCGTACCCTCGTCGTATCGGATGGCATAGCTCAGCTCGCCGTAGATGGAGTGGGCGAGATCGCGCAGAACATGGCCGGACCCCTGGCCGATCCGGGAGCGAAAATTCGCAAGCCAACGGTCGAGCACGCCATCCGGATCGGCTGCCGCAAGCTCGAAATAGGGCTGGAGGACCGCGCTTTCGCCATCCGTATAGGCAATGCCGCTCAAAACGGCTTCCGGCACCAGCTGCGCATGGGGAACAGCGGAGCCGAACCGTTGGAGCGTCAGTTCGCTGACGATTTCAAGCGTATCGGCAGAAGAGCCGAATTCGGCAATTGCGACGGGGTTGCCATAAGCGTCATGCAGCCAGCGCAGCTGCGCTGCAGGCGAGATGGTCAGAGCCGTATCGACGACGCGCAGATCGAAACTGTCGCGCGGCCGTAGCATCAACCGGTGTGGGCCGAATTCAACCGGCTGGCCGTAGCGATAGGTCGTGGCATGGCGAATGCGCAGATGCATCATCGTTCCGCAACGACAGCTGGGAAGCTATCAAAAAACAAGCCGCCAAATGGCGGCTTTGAAGTCATGCGCGAGGATGCGCGGGGATGAAACCGCCGGAGGGATATAAGGTTCCGCGCCTAGGCGAATAATTTCGCCTTAACGATAGAAGGTCGGCTGCGGTGCTGCAGCCATCGCCTGCTGCGAGGAGCTCGGGATGGCGCGCTTGGCTGCACTTTCGGTACGATCCGAACGATTGACTGAAGCCACCTGGGCGACGCCCGGCGTGGGATCGACGCCGCGAGCGATCGCAACGGTTGTCGAGCTCTGGTCGGTCGAAATCTGGAAATCCGAGCCGAACGTAAGGCCACCGACGACGGCGCCCATGCAGCCGAAGAACACCAGGGCACGCTTGGCCGGAGCGAAGCTGTTATTCAGCATCTTGATCTCCCAGAGCTTCCGGCCTCCCGGCCGGCTTTCATGGCAGGAAAACGCCTCATCAACGCTAAAGGTTCCAGAACGCGCATTTTACGATCGTCAGGCCGCTTCCTTTGCGTGAAGACGCCTGCTCGTGGATCCCTGAGGAACGTGCTATAGCGCGGCGCGACACAGGTGCCACCGCTTGGAAAGACGGCGGCTTGGGGGCTTCTCTCAGTGATGAACCAGACCATGAGGCCGGGGCGCGCCGGTCCGCCCTGTCTCGCATGCCCCCTGCGATTGAAGCCGGCCTTCAAGGACAAGTCCGACGAGGAGGTTCGCTTCATCCAGGCGATGAAGACGGATCACCGCCTCGTGCCGGCGGGCAGCGACATCATCCACCCCGGCCAGGAGGATGCGGAGCTTTATACGCTCTTCTCCGGCTGGGCCTTTCGCTACAAATCCTTGCCCGATGGCCGCCGGCAGATCCTCAACTTCCTGCTTCCGGGCGATCTCGTCGGCCTTCAGGCTTCGCTGCTGATCGGGGCGGAGCATGGCATCGAGGCGCTGACGGATGTCGAACTCTGCACCTTTTCCCGCAAGCGCATCTGGGACCTTTTCGTCAAGATGCCGAGCCTGGCCTACGAACTGGCCTGGCTCGGGTCGCGCGAAGAGTCGATGATCGACGACAATCTGACCTCGGTCGGCCAGCGTAATGCGGGCGAGCGGATCGCGGCGCTCGTGATCACGCTGTTTCACAGAGCGCAGGCGCTAGAGCTGGTCAGCGAGGGCGGCTTCGCGTTTCCGCTCTCGCAGCAGGAACTTGCGGACGCGCTCGGGCTGTCGCTGGTCCATACCAGCAAGACCTGGTCGCGGCTGCGCAAGGCCGGCCTGTTTTCGCTCGTCGGCGGTCGTCTGACCCTCCTCAATCCGCGGCTGACCACGCAGATGGCGGCGATCTACGATCAACCGAAGGCTCCGCGGCCCTTGATCTGACGCTGGCGGGACGTGAGCGCCGCAAAAAGACTTGGCGCGGCCGGCTTGACCCCATATGCCGGGCCGGTAACGTCGCAAGACGAGCAAAGCCGCGATGGGCCGGGAGCCATGCTCGCCGCGCCCGTTCCTCGCGTGCCAAAGAGGTAGCATGGCTTCGACGACACGACATCGTCCTCCGCGCGCGGTTTCGATCGCGGCTCGCCTCGGGCAGTCGCGTGTCGCCAGCCGGCTCGAAGGTGAGGTCCGTATGACCGCCGCCGATCTCGTCGACAGCGTCGCGGAAGCCAAGCTCAAGGTCGCCGCCGTCCGCTACAAGGTTGAAAGCGAAGTCCGCAGCAAGACGCAAAAGCTGCGCAACCGCGTCAGCGAGGCCAAGGCCAAGCTCGGCGACGAGGCGCGCTTCATCAGATCCTGGATCGACGATCCGCGCAGGACCGGTTCGGTGACGCCGTCGGGGCCGGCGCTGGCGCGCCGCATGGCCTCCTTCGTCGATCCCGAGCAACCCGGTCCCGTCATCGAGATCGGCCCCGGCACCGGCCCCGTCACCGAGGCGCTGATCGAGCGCGGTATCGACGAGGCCCGGCTGGTTCTGGTCGAATACAGCCCGGAGTTCTGCGATCTGCTGCGCAAGCGCTTTCCACGCGCCACTGTCGTGGAGGGCGACGCCTATGCGCTCGCGGAAACGCTTGCAGGCCATCTCCCTGAAAAAGCGATCGCGGTCGTCTCCAGCCTGCCGCTGTTCAATCGCCCGCCCGCGACGCGCGGTGCCCTGGCGCGCGAAGCCTTCCCGCTGCTGGTGGAAGGCGCGCCCTTCATCCAGTTCACCTATTCGGTGATCTCGCCGATCCCGCGGCGCGGCTCGGGGCTCAAGGCTTTCGTGTCCGACTGGGTCCTGCGCAATATCCCGCCGGCCCGTGTCTGGGTCTATCGCCAGGCGAAGTGACGCACACGGCTCACGCGGTCTTCTGCGTGACAATGCAACCACCGATCAATACGGAATCGTAACCGAAGCCGGTTAAGACCTCGCGGCCGATCAGACCGATAGCTTGCCTGTTCGTCGGCATGGAGTTCGACCGGCCTATGAGTGGTTCAACCCTGCGGTTCAGCCTGCCACGCTGGCGCGCGACGCGCTGGCTGGTCGACGCCGGCCCGGATGTCCCGCTCGACATTCGCACGGCGTTGATCGGCAGCTTGTTCGGCACGCTCCCGATCTTTGCCGGCGGCGTTCTCAATTCGCTGGCGGTCTCCTTCCTGATCGCCTGGCGCATTCCGACACTGCCCTTTCAGCTTTGGTGCGCCTTCGAGGTTCTGTGCTGCTTCACGCGTCTGTTCGTGCTCGCCACCGCGCGTAGCCGAGCCGAGCAAGGCCGCTCGACGCCGACCGACCTCTACCTTTGGCTCGGCATCGCCTGGGCGACCGGTATCGGTGCCGGGACCTTTCTCAGCCTGACGAGCGGCGACTGGGTCGCGGCGGCGCTGGCCTGCCTGTCGGCCGCCGCGATGGTCGGCGGCATCTGCTTCCGTAATTTCGGCGCGCCGCGCATGGCCGGCATCATGATCGCGCTGACGCTCGGCCCTTGCTGCCTTGCGGCCGCCTTCGTCGACCAGCCGATCATGCTGGTGACCTTCATGCAGATCCCGTTTTACCTCTTCAGCATGACGGTCGCCGCCTACAAGCTCAACGGCATGCTGATCTCGACCATGCGGGCCGAGCGCGAGAACGCCTTTCATGCCCGCCACGACATGCTCACCGGCCTGTCGAACCGCGCCGGCCTGAGCCGGGCATTCCAGGCCCGTTTCGAGCCGGTGGCCGAGGGCAGGCGGCTGGCGTTGATCTATCTCGACCTCGACGGCTTCAAGACTGTCAATGACGGCCATGGCCACATGGCCGGAGACGCGCTTCTGCAACTGGTCGCCGAGCGGCTGCGCGGGCTTGTGCGCAGCACGGACGTGGCGGCGCGCATCGGCGGAGACGAATTCGTCGTGCTGACCGAACAGGCCGAGCAGTCGCAATTGCAGAAGCTTGGCGAGCGGCTCGTGGGCGAGATTTCGCTGCCCTACGAACTCGACAACGGCCTCGTCATCGCGATCGGCGCCTCGGTCGGCATCGCGCTGGCCCCTGACCACGGCACCGACCTTGCCGGGCTGATGAATGTCGCGGATGCCGCTCTCTACCAGGCGAAATCGCGCGGCAAGTCGCTTTGCGTCATCGCCGGGCAGAACATCCGGCTCGGTCAGCATGGCTCCGGCCCGGGGCTGCACCAGCTGCATTGACGCCGCTTGACCTCGGCAGCGCGATAAGGCTTGCCTCTGCCGACTTCGCGGCGGCGGGAGCAGGGTGTTGGCGGATATCGCTGAGTTGGTCCGCACTATTGCGGACGAGATGCGCGAGGCGCCGGAGCGCGGCGAGGTCGCGAGCTATATCCCGCCACTTGCCGGAATCGACCCCAGCCGCTTCGGCATCTGCGTCGTCATGGCCGACGGCCATGTTCACCAGGCGGGTGACAGCGACGAGCCCTTCTCGATCCAGAGCGTCTCGAAGGTCTTTGCGCTGACGCAGGCGCTCGGCAAGGTCGGTGACACACTTTGGCGCCGTGTCGGCCGGGAGCCTTCCGGCTCGGCCTTCAACTCCATCGTCCAGCTCGAACGCGAGCAGGGCGTGCCGCGCAACCCCTTCATCAACGCCGGAGCGATCGTCGTCTGCGACGTCAATCTGGCCGGACATCAGCCGCGCGTCGCCATTGGCGAATTACTGCGCTTCGTACGCTATCTGGCCGATGACGACGACATCGCTATCAATGAGGCGGTTGCGCATGCCGAGCAGGTGACCGGCTTCCGCAATATCGCGCTCGCCAACTACATGAAGTCCTTCGGCAACATCGCGCATGCCCCGGAGCTGACGCTGGGTGTCTATTTCCACCAATGCGCCATCGCGATGAGCTGCCGCCAGCTCGCAATGGCCGGCCGCTTCCTGATGCATGGCGGTGCTTATGAACCGGGCGGCTCGCGCGTCGTCTCGGCCCAGCGCGCCCGGCGCATCAACGCGCTGATGCTGACCTGCGGCCATTACGACGCGTCCGGGGATTTCGCCTTTCGCGTCGGCCTGCCGGGGAAATCCGGTGTCGGCGGCGGCATCCTGGCCATCGCGCCGGGCAAGGCGGCGATCGCGGTCTGGTCGCCGGGCCTCAACGCCAACGGCAATTCCCTGCTCGGAACGCTGGCGCTGGAGCGGCTGGCGGACGCGACCGGCTGGTCGGTGTTTGCGGGGTAGGAAGAGGGCTCGTCATGCTCGGGCTTGACCCGAGCATCTCATGCCGGAGGGGATCCAGAACCTCCTCTTGCCAGAGATTCTCGGGTCTGCGCTTCACTTCGCCCGAGAATGACGGCATTTTTCGATCAACTTCTCAAACCCGGCGCTTCCTGCCCGGTGCGGGCGACGTATTCGGTATAGCCGCCGCCATAGGCATGGATGCCCTCGGGCGTCAGCTCCAGCAGGCGGTTCGACAGCGCGGCCAGAAAATGCCGGTCGTGGCTGACGAACAGCATCGTGCCCTCATATTGCGAGAGTGCGGTGATCAGCATCTCCTTGGTCGCGATGTCGAGATGGTTGGTCGGCTCGTCCAGCACCAAAAAATTCGGCGGGTCGTACAGCATCATCGCCATGACGAGCCGCGCCTTCTCGCCACCCGACAGCACGCGGCAGCGCTTCTCGACATCGTCTCCCGAAAAGCCGAAGCAGCCAGCGAGCGAGCGCAACGAGCCTTGGCCGGCCTGCGGAAAACGGTCTTCCAGCGCCTCGAACACAGTGAGCTCGCCGTCCAGCACCTCCATCGCATGCTGGGCGAAATAGCCGAGCTTGACGCTGGCGCCGATCTGAACCGTGCCGGCATCGGCCTCCGTCGTGCCGGTGACGAGCTTCAGCAGGGTGGACTTGCCGGCACCGTTGACGCCGAGCACGCACCAGCGCTCCTTGCGCTGGATCTGGAAGTTCAGCCCATCATAGATGCTGCGGCTGCCATAGCTCTTGTGCACGTCCTTGATGCTGACGACGTCGTCGCCGGAGCGCGGCGCCGGCTGAAACTCGAAGGCGACGGTCTGGCGACGACGCGGCGGCTCGACGCGCTCGATCTTGTCGAGCTTCTTCACCCGGCTCTGCACCTGCGCGGCGTGCGAGGCGCGCGCCTTGAAGCGCTCGATGAAGGCGATCTCCTTGGCGAGCATCGCCTGCTGGCGCTCGAACTGCGCCTGCATCTGCTTTTCGGCCAGCGCCCGCTGCTGCTGGTAGAATTCATAGTCGCCGGAATAGCTCGTCAGCGCGCCGCCATCGATCTCGATGATCTTGCCGACGATGCGGTTCATGAACTCGCGGTCATGCGAGGTCATCAGCACGGCGCCGTCATAGTTCTTGAGGAAGGATTCCAGCCAGATCAGGCTTTCGAGGTCGAGATGGTTCGAGGGCTCGTCGAGCAGCATGGCGTCGGGCCGCATCAGCAGGATGCGGGCGAGCGCGACGCGCATCTTCCAGCCGCCGGAAAGCCCGCCGACATCGCCTTCCATCATCTCTTCGCTGAAGCCCAAGCCCGCAAGCACCTCGCGCGCCCGGCCGTCGAGCGCATAGCCGTCGAGTTCCTCGAAGCGCCCCTGCACCTCGCCATAGCGGGTGATGATCTCTTCCATCTCGTCGGCCCGCGCGGGGTCCACCATCGCCGCTTCGAGCTCGGCGAGTTCGGCCGCGACCGTGCTGACCGGCCCAGCCCCGTCCATCACCTCGGCGACGGCGCTGCGCCCGGTCATCTCGCCGACATCCTGGCTGAAATAGCCGATGGTGATGCCGCGATCGGTCGAGACTACACCCTCGTCGGGCGCTTCCTCGCCGGTGATCATCCGGAACAGCGTGGTCTTGCCGGCGCCGTTGGGACCGACGAGCCCGACCTTCTCGCCCTTCAGCAACCCTGCCGACGCTTCGATGAAGACGATCTGCTTGCCGTTCTGTTTGCTGATGTTTTCGAGACGGATCATGACGTGTGGGAGACCTTGGGGGGAACCTTGGGGATGCCGAACCCGTCATTGCAAGCCTCGGGTCTTGCCTTCGGCAGGCTCAAGGACAGGCTCCGCGAAGCAATCCAGGAGGACTGGGTCTGACGCTCACCCGGTCCTTCTGGATTGCTTCGTCGCTTCGCTCCTCGCAATGACGGGTAGAGGCCGAACTGATGAGACAGCCCTCTACGCGATGACGGCGAGCGAGGAAAGGCTACGACTCGTCGTCGGGCGAAAGCCCGTCTTCGCTCAGATATCGACCGTTGCGTTCAGCGCATTCGTCTGGATGAATTCGCGGCGCGGTTCGACGACATCGCCCATCAGCTTGACGAACAGGTCGTCGGCCTCGTCGTTCTGGTCGATCTTGACCCGCAGCAGCGAGCGCACGTCGCGGTCCAGTGTCGTCTCCCAGAGCTGTTCCGGGTTCATCTCGCCCAGCCCCTTGTAGCGCTGCATCGCGACGCCCTTCTTGCCGATGGCGAAGACGGCGTCGAACAGGTCGCTCGGCCCGTTGATCGCAAAGGAATCGCCCTTGCGGCTCAGCGTCCCCGGTTTGGAATAGGCTTCCTGCAGCGAGACCGCGGCGGCATCGAGCCGGCGCGCCTCCGCGCTGGCGAGCAGACCGACATCGATCGTCGCCGCCTGCTTCACGCCGCGCACCATCCGGGTGAAGACAAAGCCGCTATCGACGACCTTGCCCTCCCAGCCGCGCTCCAGCTCGTCGGAGATCAGGTCGAGCCGCTTCGCGACCTTCACGGCCGCCTCGTTCGCCTGCGCCTCATTGTCTTCGCTGACCGGGTGCAGCGCGGCGGCGATCGCCACCTGCTCGACCACCCGCCGGTCATAGCGCGAATGCAGTTGCGCCAGCGTGTTGCGGACGTTGCGCGCTTCCTCGATCAGCGATTTCAAATCCGCGCCACCACGCTCGGCGCCGCCGCTGGTGCGGAAGATCGCGCCGTCGATGGTGGAATCGATCAGGTACTCCTCGAGCGCCCGCTCGTCCTTGAGATAGACATGGCTCTTGCCGCGCGCCGCCTTGTAGAGCGGCGGCTGCGCGATGAAGAGGTGCCCGGCATCGATCAGCTCCGGCATCTGCCGGAAGAAGAAGGTCAGCAGCAGGGTGCGAATATGGGCGCCGTCGACGTCGGCATCGGTCATGATGATGATCTTGTGGTAGCGCAGCTTGGCGAGGTTGAACCCGCCCTGCTCGGCCGCACCGCGACCGATGCCGGTGCCCAGCGCTGTGATCAGCGTGCCGACCTGCTCCGACGACAGCATCTTGTCGAAGCGCGCCCTCTCGACGTTGAGGATCTTGCCGCGCAACGGCAGCACGGCTTGATATTCGCGGGCACGGCCCTGCTTGGCCGAGCCGCCGGCGGAGTCGCCCTCGACGATGAACAGTTCGGATTTGGCGGGGTCGCGCTCCTGGCAGTCGGCCAGCTTGCCCGGCAGCGAGGCGATATCCAGTGCGCCCTTGCGGCGGGTCAGGTCGCGCGCCTTGCGGGCGGCCTCGCGCGCCATGGCCGCTTCCGCGACCTTGCCGACGATCAGCCGGGCCTCGGCCGGATGCTCCTCGAGCCACTCGGACAGCGCCTGGTTGACGATGTTCTCGACGACCGGCCGCACCTCGGACGAAACCAGCTTGTCCTTGGTCTGCGAGGAGAATTTCGGATCGGGAACCTTGACCGAGACGATCGCGGTCAGTCCCTCGCGGCAATCATCGCCGGTGAGCGAGATCTTCTCCCTCTTGGAAATGCCTGAGCTTTCGGCGTAGCCGGTGATCTGGCGCGTCAGCGCGGCGCGAAAGCCCGCCAGATGGGCGCCGCCATCGCGCTGCGGGATATTGTTGGTGAAGCACAGCACGTTCTCGTGGTAGCTGTCGTTCCACCACAGCGCGACATCGGCGGTGATGCCATCCTTCTCCGAGGAGAGCGTGATCGGCTTGTCGAGTACGCCGGTCTTGGCCCGGTCGAGATAGCGCACGAAGGCCTCGACGCCGCCCTCATACATCAGCTCCTCGCGGACGACCTCGGCATGGCGGGCATCGGTCAGCACGATGCGCACGCCCGAGTTCAGGAAGGCGAGCTCGCGCAGGCGCCGCTCCAGCGTCTTGTAGTCGAACTCCACCATGGTGAAGGTCTCTTGCGAGGGGGTGAAGGTCACCTCCGTGCCGCGCTTGTCGCCCTGGGGGCCGACGGCGACCAGCGGCGCGATCGCGACACCGTGGTGGAATTCGATGAAGTGCTCGCGCCCGCCGCGCCAGACCCGCAGTTTCAGCGAGGTCGAGAGCGCATTCACCACCGAGACGCCGACGCCGTGCAGGCCGCCCGAGACCTTGTAGGAGTTCTGGTCGAACTTACCGCCGGCATGGAGCTGGGTCATGATGACCTCGGCCGCCGAGATGCCTTCCTCGGTGTGGATATCCGTCGGGATGCCGCGTCCGTTATCGGTCACGGTGACCGAACTATCGGCGTTCAGCGTCACCGTGACGAGATTGGCATGGCCGGCAAGCGACTCGTCGATGGCGTTGTCGACGACCTCATAGACCATGTGGTGCAGGCCCGAGCCGTCGTCGGTGTCGCCGATATACATGCCCGGGCGCTTCCGAACCGCGTCCAAACCCTTGAGGACCTTGATGGAATCGGCGCCGTAGTCGTCGGGCTGGGGCGTCGGCGCGGCGTCGGTCATGAAACACTTCCCAAGCGGGCGAGCGAGCGCCCGCGATTATTCTTGATTCGAACCGCGAATATACGCGCAAACGATGTCTTTTTCACGCGCCTACGCGTGCGTGCGCGAGGAATGCGCTTTTTGGCATGGCATCATCGTCATTGCGAGGAGCGAAGCGACGAAGCAATCCAGGGGGCTGGGCTGAGCGTCGCACCTCGTCCTCCTGGATTGCTTCGCGGAGCCTGTCCTTGAGCATGCCGAAGGCAGGACCCGAGGGGTCGCAATGACTGTGTGCTTACCCGGCGAATTCGCCGATCGCCTCGATGAAGGCCTCGCCATATTGCGTCAACTTGCGCTCGCCGACGCCGTCGATGCGGCGCATCTCGTCGAGGCCCGCCGGCCGCTCGCGCGCCATCGCGATCAGGGTCCGGTCGGTGAAGATGATGTAGGCCGCCACACCCTCTTCCCGCGCGATCTGGAGGCGAAGCTTGCGCAGATGCTCGAACAGCGCCGCGGTGCCCTCGTCCAACCCGTCGGCGCGAGCCGCCTCGCGGTCGGAGCGGCGGGCGCGCGCCGGCGCCTGCGGATCGGCACGCAGCGCGATGTTCTCGCGTCCGAACAGGATGTCCTCGCCCTTGGGCGTCAGGCGGAAGCCGCCATGCTCGGTGCTGGCTTCCGCGAGAGCATCGGCTGCGAAGAGCTTGCGGGTGAGCGCCATCCACGAGGATTTAGGCTTGTCCTGACCGACGCCGAAGGTCTTCAGCCCGTCATGGTTCTGGCGGCGCACCGCATCCGTGGTGGTGCCGGTCAGGATGTCGGCGAGATGACCGGCGCCGAAGCGTTGGCCGGTACGGATCACCGCCGAGAGCAGTTTGCGCGCATCGAGCGTGACATCGGCGAGGGAAGCGGCGCCTTCTCCGCAGAGGTCGCAGCGCAACGCCGCCTGCCCGTGACGGCAGGTTGCGACCTGCTCGCCGAAATAAGCCAGCAGGGCCGAGCGGCGGCAGAGCGCGTTTTCACACAAATCGATCATCGCATTAAGGCGTTTGTGCTCGATGGCGCGGCGTTCGTCGTCGATCGCCTTCTCGTCGATCTGCCGGCGCCGGAGCGCCATGTCGTCCGCGCCGTAGAGCGTCAGCGTATCCGCAGGCAGGCCGTCGCGGCCGGCGCGACCGATCTCCTGATAATAGCCCTCGGTCGAGCTCGGCATGTCGTGATGCACGACGAAGCGGACATCGGGTTTGTTGATGCCCATGCCGAAGGCGATCGTGGCGCAGACGACAACCCCGTCCTCCTGCAGGAAGACGTCCTGGTTGCGGTTGCGCTCGGTCTGGTCCAGCCCGGCATGGTAGGGCAGCGCGTTCCAGCCCTTTTCGCGCAGGCCCTCGGCCAGCCGCTCGGTCTTGGTGCGCGAGGCGCAATAGACGATGCCCGAGCCGCCACGGTGCCGGCGCAGGAAGTCGTCGATCTGCCGGCGTGGCTGATCCTTCGGCGCAAAGGAAAGCTTCAGGTTCGGCCGGTCGAAGGAATGCAGCACCAGATGCGGCGGCTGCGGAAAGAGCTGCTGAGCGATGTCGTTACGCGTCTGGCGGTCGGCTGTCGCGGTCAGCGCCGTGACGGGAACTCCGCCCAGAGCGTCGCGCGCCTTGGCCAGCAGACGGTATTCCGGGCGGAAATCATGGCCCCATTGCGAGACGCAATGCGCCTCGTCGATGGCGAGCCGCGTCACGCCCAGGCGCTTGAGCCGGGCGACGAGACCCTCGCCCGCCAGCCGCTCCGGCGAGACGAAGAGCAGGCGCAAGGTGCCGGCATTGAGCTGGTCCCAGGCCTGCGCAGCCTCCGCCTCGGTGTTCATCGAGTTGAGCGAGGCTGCCTGCACGCCGGCGCGCACGAGCTGCCCGACCTGGTCGCGCATCAAGGCGATCAGCGGCGAGACGACCACTGTCAAACCGCCCGCGACCAGCGCTGGCAGCTGGTAGCACATCGACTTGCCGGAGCCCGTCGGCATCACCGCGAAGACGTCGCGATCCGACAAGGCGGCCTCGATCACCTCCCATTGGCCGGGGCGGAAATCATCATAGCCGAAAACGGATTTCAGGACCGCGCGGGCGTCTGATTCGCGAGGTGAGGACATGGGCTGAGGGTGTGCCGCAGGATCGCGGCCATGGCCAGTCTATTCGATGACGGCGCCGCCCGCCTCAACCCGAACACGCTGCGAACCGGGCGGCAGGTCGCCGAACAAGGCCGCATCCGCCCCGGTCATCCAGATCTGGCAGCCGAGGCCGGTCAGGCCTTCGTAAAGCGCCGCGCGTCGTTTCGGATCGAGATGGGCGGCGATTTCGTCGAGCAGCACGAGGGGTTTCAGACCGCTCATCGCCGCAACCAGCCGCGCATGGGCAAGCACAAGGCCGATCAGCAGCGCCTTCTGTTCCCCGGTCGAGCCGAGGCCGGCGGGAATGTCCTTCGGTCCATGGCGGACGTTGAGATCGGAGGCCTGCGGGCCGGCCAGCGTGCGCCCGGCCGCCCGGTCGCGATGACGGCCGTGACGCAGCAGATCGCGATAGGCATCCTCGGCATCGACTGCGGGCAAGCGCGCGACCAGATCGTCGATCTCGCCGGACAAGGCGATCGACGCATGGGGAAAGGGCGAAGCGGCGTCCTGCGTCTCGGCGATGATGCCGGTCAGCCGTGCCACGGTTTCGGCGCGTGCGGCGGCAACCGCGATGCCGAGTTCGGCGATCTCCCGCTCGATCGCATCGAGCCACTGGGCCTGGCCCGAGCTCTCCTCGAGAATGCGGTTGCGCGAGCGCAAGGCCCGTTCGAGCGCGTTCGAGCGCGTGGCATGGCCGGGGTCGATCGCCAGAACCAGCCGGTCGAGAAAGCGGCGGCGGTCGCCGGCCGCGCCCCGGAACAACCCGTCGAGATCCGGCGTCAGCCAGACCAGCCGCAGATATTCGCTGAAGGCGATGGCGGACCCCGCCGGCTCCCCGTCGATCCGTGTCAGTCGCGCGCGCCGTCCCTCAGGATCCGGAGGGCTCAGGCCGACGCCGAGCCGGCCCGCCTCGTCGGCGAGCGTCACCGACACCGCAAACGAGCCGTCCCCGCCCTGGCGCGCCATCGCGGTCAGCTCGGCGCGGCGCAGGCCACGGCCCGGCGCGAACAGCGAGAGCGCTTCGAGGATATTGGTCTTTCCGGCTCCGTTTTCGCCGACCAGCGCAACGATTTGGCCCTCGATGGGAAGATCGAGGGCCTCGTAGGAACGGAAATCCTGCAAGATCAGCCGATGGACGGCTGTCACGACTAAGGTGTCCTCAGACGCGCATCGGCATCAGCACGTAGAGCGCGGATGCGCCTTCACGATCCTGGATCACGGTCGGCGAACCGGGGTCGGCGAGCTTCAGCAAAGCCGTGTCGCCGTCGAGCTGGGCTGCGATGTCCATCAGATAGCGGGCATTGAAGCCGATATCGAGCGGGCTTGCCTCGTATTCGACCTCGACCTCTTCCGTCGCCGAGCCGGAATCGGGGTTGGTGACGGACAGCGTCATGCGTCCATCGGCCATGGAAAGCTTCACCGCCCTGCCGCGCTCGGACGAGATCGTCGAGACCCGATCGACGCTCGCGGAAAATTCG
This sequence comes from Allobosea sp. P5_A5, assembly GCF_056400625.1. Lineage (NCBI taxonomy): Bacteria > Pseudomonadati > Pseudomonadota > Alphaproteobacteria > Hyphomicrobiales > Alloboseaceae > Allobosea > Allobosea sp. P5_A5. The sequence continues at coordinate 13,683 of NZ_JBFUKY010000008.1, read as the reverse complement.
CTCCGGTCGACGACCAGTCGCTTGTCGTTGCCGCTTGGAATGACGCGCTGATAATCGGGGAAGGTGCCGTCGATCAGCTTCGAGGTCAGGACGACGGCGGCGGTGGCGACGCGGATCTTCGTGGCGGACAGCTCGACGGTGACCTCGCTCTCGCCATCCTCCAGCAGCTTCTGGATTTCGGCGACGGCCTTGCGCGGCACGATCACGCCGGGCATCCCAACGGAACCCTGCGGGGCTGCGGTGTCGACGCGGGCAAGCCTGTGTCCGTCGGTCGCGACGGCACGCAGCACCGGCTTTCCCTCGACCTCGATGGTGTGGAGGTAGATGCCGTTCAGGTAATAGCGCGTCTCCTCCGTCGAGATCGCGAACTGGGTCTTGTCGATCAGGCGCTTCAGCTCGCCGGCCGGCAGCGCGAAGCGATGTGCCATTTCGCCTGCCGTGATGTCGGGGAAATCGCTTTCCGGCAGCGTCTGCAGCTGGAAGCGCGAACGGCCCGAGCGCAGCACGAGCCCAGTGTCGCCGGTGGTTTCGAGCGAGACCTGCGCACCGTCCGGCAGCTTGCGAACGATATCGTACAGCGTATGGGCCGGGACGGTGGTGGCGCCGGGCTCGGCTGCGTCCGCCGCGATCGTTTCGACCACTTCGATGTCGAGGTCAGTCGCCTTCAGGCGAAGGCCGCCCTCGCCGGCGCTGAGCAGCAGGTTGGACAGGATCGGGATCGTGTTGCGGCGCTCCACCACGCGATGCACGTGGCCGAGCGACTTCAGCAGCGTGGAACGTTCGACCGTGACCTTCATAATCTCTGAGTCTTCTGGGTGATGGCGCCGGGCTTGAAGGCCGCGGGCAACGGAAGGGCCCGCGACATTGCAGGACGCACGCCAGCGGCGCAAGGGCCGGAGGGCCAGTTGCCCACGCAAACGTCCGGGGGCCCGTTTCCATGCCACCAGACAGCGTCATTGGGAGCGAAGCGAAGCCATCCAGGGGACGTAGAGTTCCATGATACTGGATTGCTTCGTTTCGCTCGCAAAGACGACGGGGCTCGCGCTCCCGCGACGCTGAGCGCGCGCTCACTCCTGCAGCATGCGCTTCAGCAGATCGACCTCGTCGTGAAGCGAACGGTCCTCGCCGATCGCCTTCTCGATCTTGCGCACGGCATGCAGAACCGTGGTGTGGTCGCGCCCGCCGAAGCGGCGGCCGATTTCGGGCAGGGAGCGCGGAGTCAGCGACTTGGCGAGATACATCGCGATCTGGCGCGGCTTCACCACGGCGGCGGTGCGGCGCTCGGAGAGGATGTCGGCGCGGCTTACATTGTAGCGCGTCGCGACGAGCTTCTGGATGTCCTCGATCTTGACGCGGCGCGGCTCGCGGGTGCGCACCAGGTCGCGGATCGCGGCCTCGGCCGTCTCAAGCGTCACCAGCTGTCCCGAAAGCGTGGCATGGGCGAGCAGCCGGTTGGCGGCGCCGTCGAGATCGCGCCCGTTGGTGGCGACGACGCGGGCGACATAGGCGACGACATCGGGGCTGACCTGAAAGCTTGAATGCTTGTTCTGCAGCGCCTGAAGCCGGCCACCCAGGATCGTGGCGCGCAGCGTCTCGTCGAGATCGCCCACCTCGACCATCAGGCCGCCGCCGAGCCGCGAACGAATGCGCTCGTCGAGCGCCTCCAGATCGTTGGCGAGACGGTCGCCGGCGACGACGATCTGTTTGCCGGCGTCGATCAGCGCGTTGATGGTGTGGCCGAATTCCTGCTGGATTGATTTGCCCTGGATGAACTGCACATCGTCGACGACGAGCAGGTCGATGCCGCGCAGCTTCTCCTTGAAGGCGAGCGCGGTCTGCGATTTCAGCGCCGCGACGAAGCCGTACATGAAGCGATCGGCGGTGAAATAGGCGACGCGCTTGCCCTGGCGGCGCGCTTCCTGAGCGATCGCCTGCAGCAGATGCGTCTTGCCGAGGCCGACGCCGGCGTGGATGTAGAGCGGATTATACGGGCTCTGGCCGGCGGGCGCTGCGGCGATGCGCTCGGCCGCCGCGAAGGCGAGCTGGTTCGACTTGCCGACGACGAAGCTCTGGAAACTCATCCGATTGTCGAGCGCGGTGCCGCAGGCATCGACCGTATCGCGGTCACCGGCCTGGCCGCCGGGCAGAGCGGCGAGCGTCGAAGCCTCCGCCTTGGCGGGCATTGCGGCCGGTGCGGTCCGGCCCCGAAACGGGCTTTCCGCCATGGCCGATGCGGCGCCGTCGCGAGCGACCTGCCTGACCGACAGCATCACGCCGTTGGGCGCGGGCAGCTCGGCTGCGCAGTTCAGCCGCAGCCGGTCGGCGTAATGCGCCTCGAGCCAGCTTTTGAGGAAACGGGTCGGCACGCTCAGATAGGCCACGCCTTCCAGGATGCCGGCGAGTTCGAGACGCGCGAACCAGCTCGAGAACACATCCTCGCCCAGTTCGGCCCGAAGGCGGCGACGGACACGCTCCCAGGCGTCCTTGGAAGAGGCCTCGTCGGCGCGGGCCGGTGCGGCGTCGTCGACAATCGTCACCACCACCGGCGTCGCCTCGACCATCTCTCCGAATTCATGCCGCTCGAACATCAATCGCCCCATCTGCTTTACATGCGCGCCTTGGGAGAGGCGGCCGCAAGGCGGCCACCGTCCCGGCACTGTTGTCCGGTCAATAAGGGTCGCGTCCGGCGCCGCCTTGCGGTTGCGCAGGTCTCCTGACCCTACTCTGTCGATTACGCTTGGAAGGCTCGCCCTTGGACGACGCCGCACTTCATCTCAACTCAGAAAGACAAAGAGCCGCATCCTCCAACCTCCATGGTCGCGAGCCAAAACACCGCAAATCTCTGGAATACGCCGCCGCGGCCATCTCTGCCCGCCCGGCGATAAAAAGACCTTACAGGGCGCCCTCGACGGGCTGCAACAGCCCACTCCGCGACAGTCCGGGAGTCGGGCTCCGCGCCTCACCCCGCAACCGCTGCGGGAAGCGTGCAAAAGGTTGGGGAACTTAAGATTTTCTTTAGTTCGCTGGCTTGTCCCGCCCGCGAATCTTTTTTTTCCGCCAGGGCCTATCGCTGCCGCAGAGTCGCCGCGATTCCGCTTTCCAAAATGCTTTGCCCACTAAGATAATGAAAAACTTAGCCTTTTTTTGAGCGGCAGAGTCCCCTTGGGAGGCCATCCGGGCGCCCCGAAACAGCCCGGAGAGTCAAGCGCCTAACGGCGTGGAAAGCTTGCTGAATCCGCTTGAGAATGAGCCTCGGATCGTCCTGTCGGCGTTGTGGCGCTGGCGCCACAGTGGGCTTGAAGCCAACGAAAAAAACCCGGCCGCGAGGCCGGGTTTTCGAAAGCCGCCGAGGCGGCAAATGGGTCGGTTCAGGAGGCCAGCGCGCCGACGCGATGGGCCAGGCGCGAGACCTTGCGCGAGGCGGTGTTCTTGTGAACCACGCCGTTCTGCGCAGCCCGCATGATGATCGGCTGCGCGGCCTTCAGGGCCTCGGCCGCGGCGCTCTTGTCGCCGGAGGCGATTGCCTCCTCGACCTTGCGCAGGAAGGTGCGCATCCGCGAACGGCGCGCCTTGTTGACCTCGGTGCGGCGGGCGATCTTGCGCGTAGCCTTCTTGGCCGACGTCGTATTGGCCATCGAATACGTCCTCGTCTTCACCGCGTCCCCGCGCCTGGCGTCATTGCCGGGGAACCTGAACGCTGTTTGATTAAAAAGCGGACGCGACGGACAAGCTTTCGCAGGCCGTCGCGAGTGGAGGGGCTATAATCGCTCAGGGCCGGGGCGTCAACGCCGGATTGAGCCGCCCGAGCCGGAAATCGCGCCGCTGGCGCAAACGACCTCAGGCGATGAAGCGTGCGAAGCTCGCCAGATCGACATTGCCGCCGCTGATGATAACGCCGACGCGCTGGCCCGCCACCGGCACCTTGCCCGTCAGGGCCGCCGCCGCGGCAAGACAGCCGGTCGGCTCGACGACCAGCTTCATCCGCTCGGCGAAGAAGCGCATGGTGTCGACGAGTTCGGCATCGCTGACGGTCAGGATGTCCTCGACATCGCGCTGGATGATCGGGAAGGTCAGGTCTCCGAGAAAGGCCGTCTGCGCACCGTCCGCGATGGTCTTGGGCACGCCGATCTTCACGATCTTGCCGCTGCGCAGCGATTGCTGCCCGTCATTGCCGGCCTCCGGCTCGACACCGAAGACGCGGCAATCGGGATTGAGGGCCTTGGCGGCGAGCGCCGCGCCCGCCAGCAGCCCGCCGCCGCCGAGGCAGACCAGCAGGATGTCGAAGGGGCCGGCATCCTCGATCAGCTCCTTGGTCGCCGTGCCCTGGCCGGCGATGACGCCGGCATGGTCGAAGGGCGGGATCAGCGTCAGGCCCCGCTCGGCGGCAAGGCGGTTGCCGATCTCGAGCCGGTCCTGGGTGTAGCGGTCATAGCGGACGATCTCGCCGCCGTAGCCTTGCGTCGCCTCGACCTTCGCGGTCGGCGCATCCTCCGGCATGATGATGGTGGTGGGCACGCCGAGCAGCTTGCCGGCATAAGCGATCGCCTGGGCATGGTTGCCCGAGGAGAAGGTCAGCACGCCGGCCTTCTTCTGCTCGGGCGAGAGCATGGCGATCGCGTTGTAGCCCCCGCGAAACTTGAAGGCGCCCATGCGCTGCAGGTTCTCGGCCTTGAAGACGAGGCTCGCCTGCGTGCGCCGGTTGGCGGTCGCCGAGCTCAGCGCCGGCGTATGATGCGCGACGCCCTTGAGGCGCGTAGCGGCGCTCTCGACATCGGCATAGGTCGGAAGCGTCAGGCCCTCTGGCGCTTCGAGGCTGTTGGCGGCGGTCATGCGGTTCGTCCTGCTTCTGATGGCGCATCGTGCCGGCAGGACCGCGCCGTGTTCAAGTCAAAGATCGGCGTCTCCGCCATGCATGGGATTGATCGGTCGCGAGCAGCGCCCGATCATCAGCTCAGCTGTTGCGGAATTCCGGCTTCCGCTTCTCGACGAAGGCGGCCATGCCTTCCTTCTGATCGGGCGTGCCGAACAGCGAGGAGAAGATCCGGCGCTCGAAGCGCAACCCCTCATGCAGCGTGACCTCGAAAGCCCGGTCGACGGCCTCCTTCGCCATCATCGCGGCCGGCAGCGACTTCGCGGCGATGGCGTCGGCCGCCTTCAGCGTCTCGGTCATCAGCTCCGCCAGCGGCACGATGCGCGCGACGAGGCCGGAGCGCTCGGCCTCCTGAGCGTCCATCATCCGGCCGGTCAGGCACAGATCCATCGCCTTGGCCTTGCCGACCGCGCGGGTGAGGCGCTGCGAGCCGCCGGCGCCCGGAATGACGCCGAGATTGATCTCGGGCTGGCCGAATTTCGCGTTATCGGCGGCGATGATGAAATCACACATCATGGCGAGCTCGCAGCCGCCACCCAATGCGAAGCCCGCCACCGCCGCGACGATCGGCTTGCGGCGCTGCCCGATGCGGTCCCAATCGGCGAATTTGTCGTCGAGATAGGTGCCGGGGAAGGTTCGGCTCTGCATTTCCTTGATGTCGGCGCCGGCGGCGAAGGCTTTTTCCGAGCCGGTGATGACGATGCAGCCGATGCCGATATCCGCCTCGAACCCATCCAACGCCGCATTGACCTCGCCGATCAGCTGGCCGTTCAGCGCATTCAGCGCCTGCGGGCGGTTCAGCGTGATGACCCCGACCTTGCCCTTCGTCTCGACGAGAATGGTCTCATAGCCCATGGCGGCCTCCCGATGATCTGTGCCGTCAGCTTTAGCGGGGCGGCACGGGCCAAGTCCACGGGAGGCCGCGAAATCCGGGATGGGCAAAGCCGATCATGCCTGAGAAGGGGCCATGGATCCGCCGGACGGAGCCGTGCGTATTGCCTTCTAAAGAGCCGGCATCTCGGCGGCTCTCCGAAACGGAGGCCGCTCGTGAAATCCATTCTGATCGCTGCCGCGACGGCGATTGCGCTGGCCGGATGCGCTGGTGCCAATCTGCCCGGAAACACCATGACAAGCGCGAGCAAGGCGCCCGAGCCGCGCAAGCGCGTCGATGTTACGCGCCTCTATTCCGGCACCTGGCGAGAAATCGCGCGCCGCCCCATGGCCATCACCGATGGCTGCGTCGCCGGCGCGACCGAATACGGGCCGGACCGCAAGGGCGGCATCGATGTCCTCGATTCCTGCCGGAAGGGCAGCCCCGCCGGTGAGCTGAAGACGGTCGGTGGTCCCGGCATGATCCTCGACCCCGGCTTCAACGCGAAGCTGCGCGTCGATTATAAGCTCTATGGCGTCGTCCCGGTGCAGCGCGATTATTGGGTGCTGGACCGCGCCGACGACTACAGCTGGTTCATCTCGGCCGATCCGGAGTTCAAGGACCTGTATATCTTCGCCCGCGATCCGCAGATCGGCATGGGCCAGCGCAAGCGCCTCGTCGCCCGCGCCGCCGCGCTCGGCTACGACGTCTCCAAGCTCGAATTCCCGGAGCAACCGCGACGCTGAGTCTCTAGCGCGGCCTTTTGGGCTGGCAGTTCTCGCAATAGAAGGTGGAGCGGCCTGATTGGACCAGGCGCTTCACCAACCTGCCGCAGCCGGGCGTCACGCACGGTTTGCCTTCGCGGTCATAGACCTTGAAGCGATGCTGGAAATAGCCGAGTGATCCATCCGCATGGGCGAAATCGCGCAAGGTCGAGCCTCCGGCGGCGACAGCCTCCTCCAGCACCTCGCGGATGATCCGGGCCAGTTCGTGGGCTTTCTCGCGGGGGCGGCCCGTCGCGGTGGCGATCGTCCCGGCTTCCGCTTCCGGGTGGAGCCCGGCACGGAAGAGCGCTTCGCAGACATAGATGTTGCCCAGCCCCGCCACGAGTCGCTGGTCGAGCAAGGCAGCCTTCAGCGGCGCGAACTTGCCCGCGAACAGCCGGGCCAGCGTCTCGCCGGAAAGCTCGTTGCCGAGCGGCTCGATCCCCATTCCAGCAAAATGCTTCGAGGTGGCCAGCTCGGCGCGCGGAACCAGGTCCATGAAGCCGAAGCGGCGCACGTCGTTATAGGTGATGCGCGCGCCACTCCCCATCTCGAACACGACATGGTCGTGGATCAGGTGCCGGCCGATCTCGTTATAGAAGGCGCCGGGTTCGACCGGGGGGGTGCCGGGCGCCTCGACGACGAAGCGCCCGCTCATGCCCAGATGCATGATCAGCGCCTCGCCATCGTCGAGGTCGGCGATCAGATATTTCGCCCGCCGCGACAGCGCCTCGACGCGCCGCCCGGTCAGGCGCTCGACGAAACGCTCGGGCAGCGGAAAGCGCAGGTTGGGCCGTCGCAGCTCGACACGAGCGAAGCGCTCGCCGAGCATGGCAGGCTCCAACCCGCGCCGGACGGTTTCGACCTCGGGGAGTTCGGGCATCCTTGATTGTCCTGTAGGGCCGGCTTGTAAAGCCTGCGTCGAGAGGGCCCGCGACAAGCCCGCCGCCTTTGGCTATGCATCGGCTCAGGCGAAAACAAGTCAGATGTGCACAAGGCCGCCCCGATCGTGACAGCAACTCCCGATACGACCCATTTCGGCTTCGAGACCGTGAAGCTCGCCGAAAAGCAGGCCAAGGTCGACGACGTCTTTCACAAGGTCGCGGGCCGCTACGACCTGATGAACGACCTGATGTCGGCGGGTCTCCACCGCGTCTGGAAAAGCGCGCTGCTGACCGCGATCAACCCGGCCAGGGATCGGCCTTTCCATCATCTCGACGTAGCCGGCGGTACGGGCGATGTCGCGTTTTCCGCGCTGGAGGCCGGTGGGCCACTGACCGACGTCACCGTGCTCGACATCAACGCCGACATGCTGCGCGTCGGGCGCGAGCGCGCGGACAAGCGTTTCCCCGACGACGACCGCATCCGCTTCGTCCAGGGCAATGCCGAGGAGCTCGGCCTGCCGGACAACCATTTCGACTGCTACACCATCGCCTTCGGCATCCGGAACGTGCCGCGTATCGACAAGGCGCTGGCTGAGGCTTACCGCGTGCTGAAGCGTGGCGGACGCTTTCTGTGCCTCGAATTCAGCCATGTCGACGTTCCGCTGCTCGACAAGGTCTACGAGGCCTATTCCTTCAATGTGATCCCGCCCATGGGCCGCATGGTGACGGGTGAGGCCAAGCCTTACCAGTATCTGGTGGAATCGATCCGCAAATTCCCCAAGCCGAGCGTGTTCGCCGGCATGATCGAGGATGCCGGCTTCCGGCGGGCCAAATACACGCCGATGACGGGTGGCGTTGTGGCGCTGCATTCCGGCTGGAAGCTGTGAGCGGAGATTTCGTCACAGCCCTCATCCTGAGGAGCGCTCCGCAGGGGCGCGTCTCGAAGGATGGTCCAGCTTGCTCCTGTACCTCCTTTAGCATCCTTCGAGACGCGCCTGCGGCGCTCCTCAGGATGAGGGCTGCGGGGGAGAATGCCGTGCTCACGACGTCCGAGGCCGTCCCCGCATGATCTCCTCCCTTTTCCACCTCATGCGCGGCGCCCGGGTCGGCTTCGTGCTGGCCCGCGAAGGCGCTCTGTCGCTGGTCGACCCGTCCGTGCTGCCGCCGCTGGCACGCGGCATGATCAGGCTCGGCCGGCTGATCGAGCGGCGCGGCGCCGGCTCCTCGGCCAAGCGGCTCGCGACGGCGCTGTCCCGGCTCGGACCCTCCTACGTCAAATTTGGCCAGTTCCTGGCGACGCGGCCCGATGTCGTCGGCATGAAGATCGCGCAGGACCTGTCGGCCTTACAGGACCGGATGCCGCCCTTCCCGATGGCGCAGGCGCGCGCCATCGTCGAAGCCGCCCATGGCGTAAAGCTGGAGACGATCTTTCCGGAATTCAGCGAGCCGGTCGCGGCCGCCTCGATCGCGCAGGTGCATCGGGCGCGGCTGAAGGATGGGCGCGAAGTCGCGGTCAAGATCCTGCGCCCCGGCATCCGCGACCGTTTCAATCGCGATCTCGGCGCGATGCGTTTCGGCGCGGAGCTGGCCGAGCAGCGCTCGGCCGAGGCGCGCCGCCTGCGCATGACCGGCGTGGTTGAGACGCTGGCGCGCTCCGTGACGATGGAGATGGACCTCCGGCTGGAGGCCGCCGCCCTCTCCGAATTCGCCGAGAACACCCGCGAGGATGCCGATTTCCGCGTGCCGGAGCCGGATTGGCAGCTCACCGCCCGCGAGATGCTGGTCGACGAGTGGATCGACGGCGTGCGCCTCTCCGACATCGCGGGCTTGCGCGCGGCAGGCCATGACCTGCCCGAACTCGCGCGCAACATCATCCAGTCCTTCCTGAAGCACGCGATCCGCGACGGCTTCTTCCACGCCGACATGCATCCGGGAAACCTGTTCGTCGATGCGCAAGGCCGGCTCGTCGCGGTCGATGGCGGGATCATGGGGCGGCTCGGCCTGAAGGAGCGGCGCTTCCTCGCGGAAATCCTGCTCGGCTTCATCACCCGCGATTATCGCCGCGTCGCGCAGGTGCATTTCGAGGCCGGCTATGTCCCGGCCCACCACGATGTCGAGGATTTCGCCCAGGCGATCCGCGCCGTTGGCGAGCCGATCCACGACAAGCGTGCCGACCAGATCTCGATGGCCAAGGTCCTGACCCTGCTGTTCGAGATCACCGGCATGTTCGACATGGCGACGCGCACCGAGCTCGTCATGCTGCAAAAGACGATGGTGGTGGTCGAGGGCGTCGCCCGCTCGCTCGACCCGCATCTCGACATGTGGGGCACGGCCGATCCGGTCGTTCGAGAATGGATCACGCAGAACCTCGGTCCCCTGGGCCGGTTGCAGGATGCCGGACGCGGCGCCCGCTCGCTGCTGGGTTCGCTGGCCGTCCTGCCGGAAACGATCGGCCGGGCCGAACGCGTGCTTGGCCAGCTCGAGGACGCCTCGCGCCACGGCTTTGCGCTCGACGAACGCAGCATCGCGGCGATCGGCCGGGCGGAGGGACGCGGCAACCGCTGGAGCGCAATCGCGCTGTGGGTGATCGCGGCACTGGTGGCTTACGGCGTGTTCGGGTGATTGCCCGTCATTCTCGGGTGAAGCGCAGCTTCGACCCGAGAAGCTCTCGCAGGACAGGGTGCGCTTTCCGGCCTGAGATGCTCGGGTCAAGCCCGAGCATGACGTACCCTGATCATCGGAACGGCGGCTCGTCGAAGCTCCTGAGCTTACGCGAATGGATCGTCGCGCCGGCTTCCTTAAGCTTTTCAAGCGCCGCGAGCCCGATCCGCAGGTGCTCGCCGACGGCGCGCTCATAGAAGGCGTTGGCCGCGCCCGGCAGCTTGATCTCGCCATGCAACGGCTTGTCGGAGACGCAGAGCAGTGTGCCGTAGGGCACCCGCAGGCGATAACCCTGCGCGGCGATGGTGCCCGATTCCATGTCGACGGCGATGGCGCGCGACAGGTTGATCCGGCGCCGCTCCTTCGTCCATTGCAGCTCCCAGTTGCGGTCGTCCTGCGTCACCACGGTGCCGGTGCGCAGCCGCTGTTTCAGCCGGTCGCCCTGCTCGCCGGTGACTTCGGCCGCTGCCTGCTGCAACGCGACCTGCACTTCCGCCAGCGCCGGGATCGGCACATCCGGCGGCACCAGCTCGTCAAGGATGTGGTCCTGCCGGAGATAGGCATGGGCGAGGACGTAGTCGCCGATGATCTGCGTCTGCCTTAAGCCCCCGCAATGCCCGACCATCAGCCAGCAATTTGGCCGGAGTACCGCAAGATGGTCGGTGATGTTCTTCGCGTTCGACGGCCCGACGCCGATATTCACCAGCGTGACGCCTTCGCCATTGGCGCGGATCAGGTGATAGGCTGGCATCTGGAAGCGGTGCCAAGGCGCCGACATGACCCGCTCGGCGGCCGAGACATCGAGCCCTTCGCGGTCGATGCGGATGCCGCCGGGCGCGACCAGCGCCTCGGCCGTGCCGGCTTCGATCTCGGCCAGGCCCAGCCGCACGAACTGGTCGACATAGCGGTGATAGTTGGTCAGTAGCACCCAGGGCTGCACGGCGCGCCAGTCGGTGCCGGTGTAGTGCACCAGCCGGCGCAGCGAATAATCGACACGCACGGCATCGAACAACGCGAGCGGCCGCGGCTCGCCCTCGATCAGCTCATAGGAGCCGTCCGCGACCTCATCGCCGACAAGCGAGAGCAGCGGCGTCGGGAAATAGCGCGCGAGCTGCGCCGCCGTCACCTGACCTCGGCCGAGCTCGTCGCCGCCTTCGAGCGCGTAGGGGTAGGGGATTTCCTGCTCGCTGATGCCGGTCTCGATCGTCGCGCCGTATTCGGCGACGAGCGGCTCGAGCTGGTCGAGCAGATAGGCGCGGAACTCGGCCGGCTGGGTCACCGTCGTCGAATAGACACCCGGCGCGGCGAACTTCGCATAGCCCCGCCGCGTCGCCTCGGGCAGCTTCGAGGGCTCATAGGTCACCCTCAGCATCGGGTAGCGATAGCGCTCGCGTTCTTCCGCCGTAGGCGGCGTCCCGGTTTCGAAGAAGCGCTGCAGATCGGCCCGCAACGCCCCGCGCGCTTCGTCGTAGAGGCGTTCGAGCCGATCGACGGCGGCCTCAGGCGTTACGGCGGTTTCGAAGGTCATCGGCGTCGGTATCCTTCTGCTGGCGCCGTTCTAGACGCCCGCGAGCGGCTCTGACAACCGGCGCGCCGGAGGGCTTACGCCTGCCCGGACATCTCGATGTCGCCATGGGTCGCGACATGGACGAGCCCGTCCGGCGTCACCCAGCCGCGATACATGCCTTCGGTGTTGTAGGGCGCGACGACCGTGCCGTCCGCGTCGATCGCGACCAGGCCCGCGCCGATCTTGTGCGCCGAAAGCTCACCCAGAACCTCCTGCGTGGCCTGCGCGAGCGAGAGGCCCTTATAGGCGATCAGCGAAGCGATCTCGTGGCCGACGCAGTAACGGATGAAGTACTCGCCCTTGCCGGTGCCGGACACGGCAACGCGGCCATCGCGGGCATAGGTGCCGGCACCGACGATCGGCGAATCGCCGACGCGGCCCGCTGGCTTGTTGGTGTAACCGCCGGTCGAGGTCGCGGCGGCGAGATGGCCTTGGGCGTCGCAAGCGACGGCACCGACCGTGCCGTGCTTCTCGGCCTCGCTTGCGCCCGCTGCGCTGCCGACAAGTTCGCGGATCTTCATCGAGGACAGGTTCTTGCGCCGGCGCTCGGTCGAGAAATAGTCGTTCTCGACGGTATCGATGCCCTCATGCTCGGCGAAGATATCCGCCGCGGCGCCTGTCAGCAGCAGCGCGTCGCCACGCAGCATCAGCGCCTTGGCGGCCACGATGGGGTTCCTGATGCGCTTGGTGGCGCAGACCGCACCGGCGGCCAGCGTCGCCCCGTCCATGATCGAGGCATCGAGCTCATGCTCGCCATCGCTGTTGAAGGCCGCGCCATGGCCGGCGTTGAAATGCGGCGAATTCTCCATCACCCGCACCGCCGCCTCGACGGCGTCCACGGCTGGCCCGCCCTTGCTCAGGATCGCCCAGCCTGCCCGCAGGGAGGTGGCGAGGTCGGAGCGCGCCTGCGCCCATTCGGCTTCGGTCATCTCCGACTTGGGCAAGGTGCCGCAGCCGCCGTGGATCGCAAGAGCGAGTGTCATTCGAATTGAGCCTTGAACTTTGTCTTTACGGTGCGCCGTGGCCGCCGCCGAGCCGGCTTGTCCGACGGAAGCCGGAAGGCGCGGCTTTTAGCAGGCCCTCGGCGGCATGCCACCCCCCTCTCACTCGGTTTGCAGCAGGACGTCCGCCCCAGAACGCAAACCGTCATTTACATTCCCTATGGGAACCGTGCCCGATTCCCGCCGTTTTTGCTTCATCGCGGGTTCAGGCCGCCGGGACCCTGATAGCCGCCACGTCGCAACAAGGAATGGATATCGGATGCGCACGAAAAGCTGGTTGCTGGTCGGAACGGTTCTGCCGGCCCTTGTCCTGTCTCAGACCGGGCAAGCTTTGACGCCGCTGGGCACGCAGCTCGCCCAGGCACCGGCGCCGGGCGAGAAGGACAAGGAGCGCGAGCAGCCTGCCGGTCCGCCGCGCGGCCCGGCCGCCCCGCATCAGGGTCAGCCCGGACAGCCCGGTCAACCGGGACGTCCCGGTGCCGGCGGCCAGCCCGGTTTGCCCGGCCAGCCAGGGCGCCCCGGCCCAGCCGCTCCGGAGCGGCCCGTCGCACCTGAGCGCCCTGTGGCACCCGAAGCGCCGCGCGCTCCCCAGATGCGTCCAGGCGCACCGGGGCCCGAGCGGCCCGAAGCCCCCGTCGCACCGCGTCAGGCTCCCGTGGAACGTCCTGCCGCGCCGGTTCCGCCCCGCGCGGAGCCGCCGGCTGCGGCTCCTCAGCCCGTGCGTCCTGAAGTGCCTGCGCGTCCTCAGCCGGAACGGCCTCCCGTGCCCGCGCAGCCGCCCGCCAACAGGGCGACGCCGCCGGCTCCCGAGCCGCACGCAGTCCCGGTTCCGCCGGCTGGTGCCCCCGCGCAACGCCCCACGCCACCTGCCCTCGAACAGAGGGCAACCCCACCGGTTCCGCCGGCCGGCGCTCCGGCTCCACACCCCGCGCCAGCCGCACCCGGTGCGGCCCCTGTGGCGCCGCCCGCAGGCGCCCCGGCGCCGAATGCCCGCCCGGCCGTGCCTCCTGCCGCGCCGGCTCCCAATGCCGCGCCGCCGGCCGTGGCCCCCGCACCGGGTCAACC
>NZ_JBFUKY010000007.1:0-248440 GCF_056400625.1 Allobosea sp. P5_A5 | reverse complement strand
TGCATTCGAGGACTTCGCGATAGGCGCGGTAGTGGTCGTGAAGGGTGCTCCACGCGTCGAGCAGTTCGCCGTGCAAGCGGTCGAACACGGCAGCGTCGCGAGGCGCGTGCTGGAGCACGAGAAGCATCTGCACGGTGAGGCCGCGCATCGTCTCGGTCGTCAGCGCCGCCGCGATGATATGCGGCTCGATCGGCAAGGGCGGAGCCTCATCTGCGATGGATGCGGTCGTGACGCCGGGGTGAAGCTGATGCACGTCTGCCGACATCACGCAGCCGCCTGGTGCTGCGTGCGGATCGTTGCGAGCTGGGCGCGGATCAGAGCCCGTACCGTGCTCGACAGCGAGGTGTCGCGACGCTCGGCTTCTGCCTCAACGGCAGCGCGTAGCTCGGGCTCGACACCGCAGATAATGGTCGCGGTTCGCTTGGCTTTGCTGGAACGCATGATTTGCCTCCGATTGTTGGGAGGAATCATGCGCTATTTCCGGATTAAACTCAATGATATCAGATATTTAGACAGGTTATGCCGCAGCGTGACGGGGCATGCCATGGCGTGCTTACACGGACGGGAAGTCCGACAAATCTTTCGTCTATGCTGTTGAAATATGGCGCCGGGTCTGCTGATCGATAGGTTGCACCCCACCTTTTACCCCACTCCTAAGATGCGCTTGAGACGCAAGGCCGTAGTGTTGTCGCACTTTAGGCCATCCGGAGCCGCTTAGGCCGAAGCGCGGCTGTTATTTGGTGAGGCCCGTTGCCCCAGCTAACGTGTGGACGGCCTAGTAGCGTAGAATCGCTATTACCTGCTTTTTGGTTGAGCGGCTCGCGCGCGAAGAACTATTTCTGACGCTAGATTTAGTACCGTTTTCCGATTGTCCTGCATGAAGGCGTTCACTCCCATTGGATAAGGCTTCTGTGTACTTAGGTAAGATTCGGCAAGATTTTTTTCCTGTAAACTACAGGATGAAAGCACCACTTGAGAAATTGACGAAACGTCAGATATTTTGTCGTCTAGTTCTTTTGTTGATTTTGATAGGCAGTTTTTGAGCTGTTCCAGTCGTGTTGCGAATGCTGTGCTGGTAGACTGAGCATCTGCCAGATGCGGCATCATCAAGATAGCTAGAATTACAGCTGGGCTTAGAAGTTTCACGTTCATAGACCCTTCTCTTCGGACTTCGCCAGTCGTACGCCTGGCTGGCCGTGATTCAGAAACTCGACGCCGGCCGCCTCTAATGCCCCTTGAACACGTTTGATCGTATCAAGGCCGCTGGTCAGCGTCTCAGCGCCCTTCCACTCCATTTTTCTGATCGTCGTAACGGCAACGCCACAGCGTTCCGCTAAGTCCGCTTGCTCCATGCCGACAAGCGCTCGGGCTGCCTTGAGCTGATATCCGGTCGTGAGCACCTGAACCCCTTTAAAATGTGGCGAGTGATTTTAATAATCACTTTGCGCTTGACAGGAATGCTGGACTTGAGTGATTGTGAAAATCACAATAGACGTTCTTAGCAGGTCACAAATGCCCCTAGCAAGCCTTCACAGTAACGCTGGCATCGCCTTCAACAAAAGCGCCATCATGCGCCGCGCCTACCAGATCGGCCGCTTTGCTCTCCAGCTCGGCCGGGCGCGCCGCGAGCCAGCGTCCGAGATCAACCGTACCCTGTCACGCTCGCTGACGAAGGCCTGGGCGGAAGCCAAGGCTGAGGCTTATGCGCTCCGCCAGCGCGCCACGATCGACGCCGATACGAAGGCCCGTGTCGCGCTGATGGAACGAGACGCCGCCGCCTTAGCTGCGTCCTTCCGCAACGACCCGGCCGCGATCCGCTTCGAGATCGAGCGCGAGAACTATCGGCAGCATTTCCAGCCCTCTCGCATCGATGCTCTGCGCGGTGCCCTCAACAGCATTGGAGCCTGAGCTATGGACCTTTTTCCGCCCGCCCTTCGTCCTGACACGTTCCAGTCTCCCGGCATCCGAATCTCGCCCGTGCTCGGCGACAACATGGAACCGACGCTGCGCAGCCGCTTCGATTACGTCGTGTGCGCGCCTACCGATCGATATGACGGCGAGGGCCTGTATCTCATCGACCAGATGGGGGCCGGTGTCGTCTATCGCTGCCAGTGCGGCGGCAACGGCCTGATCTGGCTGCTGAGCGACAACAAGCATTATTCGCGAAAGACGGTCACCCCGGAGCAGTTCTCCGAAATCGTTCTTGCCAAGGTCGTTGCTGACGTGAAGGTCCGTGACGAGGGGACTTTGCGCTGTCTCGTCCAACACTAGGAAGGCGCACCTTGTCTGGGGAGAGCGCCACCTACTCCCGCACCCTCGGATTGTTCTAATCAACAACGCCACCGCTTAACCGCCCTCGACATCGCTGGAGATACCAATGCTCAACGTCACCGTTGCGGCAGCCGCTACCGGCTTGCCTTCTGCCATCTTCAACCGCCGCCGGATGCTGTTGGGCCTCGCTGCCGCATCCACCGCCGCCGCTGGCCCGGTTGCCATCGCCGCTAGCCGGCCGGCAGCGGTCGAGGCTGCGGAACTGCTGGACCTGGGGGCAAAGACGGCTTTCGTCCTCGCCGACTATCACAGCGCAGTTTCGGAGCGCGCAGCCATCATGACGGCCTGGTCGCCCAAAGCGCCTATCGCTCCTCCGGAAATTCTATGCCCTAGCGGTAGCGGCCGGCCCCGGCGCATTTTGGAACGGTGCGCACCTCATCACTGGCAGTCCAACGTCCGCACCCGAGAGAGCTTCGAGACAGATATCGCGTGGTGGTCCGACGCCCCCTCTTTCCGCAAAGGCACCAAGCCCGAGACGGTCGCCAAGAGGCTTGCGCACCGTGCCGAACTGGTCGCCCAGGCCAAGACGAACCTCTCGACCCTTGAGCAGTACGAAGCCGATTTTGCGATGCTGGAAAAGGCTTCCGGCATCCGTGCCGCGATCAAGGCGCACCTGGCCGCATTGGAGATTCTCGCAGCCCATGTGCGCGAAGTGATGGCCCTGGAGCCTTCCACCATGGCCGGCGTGCTGATCCAAGCCGAGGCGCTAGAGGCCCTAGGCCACGCCCCGGCCTTCGAGCGGATGGCGTGGGAAGGGGACCGCCTTGCCGCGCGTGGCTACGGCGAGCGCATCGCCGCCTCAATCCTCCGCATCGCCGGCAACGCCTGGAACCGACAACCCCTCCCTTCCTAGAGGAGTGCTCTTCCATGACCATTGCACGTCGCCAATTCCTCCAATCCGCCGTTGCCTCTGTCGCGGTTGCGGTCCCTGCCATGCTGCCCGGCTTCGTGATGTCGCCGGCAGCGGCGTCGATCCTCAAGGCCGCGCCCTATGTCCCGGCCTCGGGCGATGCCGAGTTGATCCGTCTCGCAGCACAGTTTCATGCCGTCGCTGCCGAGCAAGAGGATGTGGTCGCACGTCTCGGCGCGATGCCGTCGCTGTCAGCCGAGGACTGCGCCGCCGCTGATGCCGAAATCGACAGGCTCTATGTCGATTGGGCGGGGACTTCGGATGCCTGCTACGAAATGGCTCCGACCACGCCCGCCGGCGCCGTAGCGCTCCTAGGCGTCATCCTCGCGCGAGATGCGGACTTCATTGACGACGAGCCGATGAAGGGGCTCCGCGTCCTGCACGGCGCGATGCTCGCGATGGTGCGCGCATGAGCCCGATCCGCATCAACCGTCAGCGCGGCAAATCAACACCCGCGCGCTCCCATGGGCGCAAGCCTGTCACCCTCCCGACGTTCAGCTTCTACGGCCATCTGCCCGTCATCTACATCGATGGCGAACTGGTCATGGGGCGCCGCGTCATTTCGATGGAGCCGCGCCGATGAGCTTGGTCGATCTCCGTCCGTTCGCCCCGCTTCCCGCTCAGCGGTGCATGGCAGAACCGCTCCCGCCCGTATCTCTCTCGGATCTCCTCTTGCCGCTTTCCGATAGCGACCTTGTCGAAGTTGAAGCTACCCTCCGGGAGGTCGCGACGCTGCTGAGCAAGACGCCCGGTGCAGCAGGCAGCATGCGCCGCCGCGTCGGCATCATCATGGATTGCCTGCTTGCAGTCGCTGACCAGTTGGATGGCGACACTGAGTTAGAGGACGGCGCCGACCAAGAGACCGTCTGCGAGGACGAGGGAGCACAGTGCGAAGACGAAGGCGCCGCCGATGACAACGGGATTGCTGACGACGATGGCAGGTCCGAACAGTGGGGCCATCAAGATCAGCACGGCGCATGGGTGCACGGATGAACGTTCGCGACATCACCGCCGCCATTGCAGACGATGACCGCAAGGCGATGCGCCAGGGCTTTCGTGCCTTGGTCGATCCGAGCGAAGACCGGGTGCAGGCAACAGCTCCTGGCTTGCTCGTTGTCGCCCTCAACCGGCTTTGCGTGGCGCTGAAGGACGACGCCGCCATGATGCCGCCCGAGACCTGTATTGCTCTCGATCTCCCGGCCGGCGCCACCTATGCCGAAGGTGCCGCAAAAGCGAAACGAGATAGTGCAAGGCTGGCACGGCATCTGATGACTTGCGGCTGACGCCCAAAGGTCGACCAAAACGATCAGGATGGTCCACGATTGCGCCGTGGCAATTAGGCCAGGAGACTGCAGTGATGCCTTCGAAGCCCGGCTCCATCCTCCAGCCTGAACGTATTCGTGCGGATCGCGCGGCGGCAATCCTGGGCATCCAAACCCGCACCGTCCAAGCGATGGCACTGCGTGGCGAATTGCCGAATGCGGCCAAGATCGGTGGCGTCTGGACGTTCGATGAAGCCGCGCTTCGCAACTACATCAAGGAACGCATTCAATGCCCGCAAAACCCAAGGCCCCTAAGCACACGTACTGGCGCGGTGAAATCCTCTGGTCGAGGTTCTCAGTTCGCGGATGCGAATATCGAGAAAGCTTACGAACAGGCGATGTCAAAATTGCGCGGGCGCGGGTCGCCAAAATGAGAGACCGGGCTATTGGCGCTTTGGTGTTCGGCGACAATCGGAAGACGTGGGAAGATGCCGTCATAGGTTGGTCCGGGCATATTTCCGAGTCGGTCGCAGCCACGACGCAGCGCCGCTATTGCGTATCGATTTCCCAATTCAAGCCGGCTTTTGCAGGCAGGTTTATTGACGAGATCGATAAAACGGATGTGCTCGCTTTCGTTAAAGCCCGTCGAGCTAGCGTCACGAACGCGACGATCCGCCGTGACCTCCAGGCGCTTTCATCCGTGATGCAATATGCGGAGCTGAATGACTGGCGGACCGGCAATCCTGCCAAGCTCATCATGGAGACGTTGCGCGAGCGCCGCGACCCGATCGCCCTCCCGACCGAGGACGACTTCGCTTTCATGCTCACCCGCCTCACCCCAATGATGGCGGCGTTGATGATAACGGCGCGGGCTACAGGCGCTCGTCTTGGCGAGCTTATGTCGGCAAAGCGTTCGCAGCTCGATCTCCACACTGGCGTTTTGACGGTCATTGGGAAGCGTAACAAGCGTCGCGCGATCAAACTCAGTCCAGATACTGCCAAGCTGCTCGACAGTCTGCCGGCACGCAGCCCAAACATGCGAATTTTCCCTTCCAAGCCAAGCGAGAGCGAGAATGCATCATCGCTCTTCAGCAGAGCCACCCGTTCAGCACGAAGCACGGCCGCTGAAATCGGGCGCGAATTCACCGGCTTTCGCTTTCACGACCTGCGCCATTGGTTCGCCGTGGACTGGCTGAAATCGGGCCGCTCGATCTACGACCTTCAACAGCACCTAGGCCATTCCAGCGTCAGCACGACGGAGATTTATCTGGAATTCCTCACGGTCGATCAGAAAGATGCCGCAAAGCGCCCTCGTGAGGTTAGCCAGTACGTCGCAGCGCCCGAAGCTCACCTGATGACGGCGGCGTAATCCATTACGGCTTCCGAGGCCTCCTCCGTACCCGCGATACGGTTTCCCTTTCTCCGATCGGCAGTGGATGGCAGCAATCACGCGGAGGAATTATTGACTCCGTATAGGCATTCGTTCTTATTTTGTTCTCATCAGAGGGAGCGGAACCGATGTCAGCGCAGCCAGCCCAACAACCTGCTGAAGACAGCACGCTTGACGCCGAAGTGACGGGCATGATGGCAGATTTGCTGGACGAGCACGGTTCTGAAGCGGCGGCGCTGCGCGCTCTCGCACATGATTTTATCGTGCTCCTGGCGGATGCGGACCGATCGGTTTCTCGTGGCTATCTGCGCGGGCTGTTTTCGCAAGGCGCACGTCCGGTCCGCGAGCCCGAGACGGATCGATGAGGCGTAAGGGTGAGTTGTCGCCCGCTGGCGTCGATCATGGCTGGCCGCATCAAGTCGCGCTGGAGCTTGTGATAGGTCACGGGTTCGGCAGCCTGCACGCGATGGGACCGTTGTCTTCCTTGTGCTCGCGAGGTCATGAGGTCGCGCATGATGGCAAGCACTATCGCGTGTTCTGTTTCTCAGACCCCGATCAGGCAGCGCGCTTCCGCGACATCATGGGCGGCCTCGACTTTGATCCTCGCGACCGGGGACGTGGTGCCAACTGGAACACTTGGTATCGTGGGCGTGGGGCTGAGCGAGACGTAAAACGGGCAGCCAGATTGCGATGACATACCATGACTGGCCGTCACAGAAGCTCGGCGTCGCCATCTCCGGTATCGGACGGGCCTTCATCGGGGACAGTCCACGCATCTCGAACGTACCAGTCATGCGAGCTGCCGCATGCAGCGCAGCCGAAGATGGTCCGTTTTTGCATATTCGGGTGGAGCAACTTCGTTGCCGACTTTTCTCCGGTATTGACCGGAAGGCCCGTTTCAGGGCAGCGGATGGCAATTCCGAAGCCTGGCATTCTCAGTCAACCCAGTGCTTCGGGACAAAATACCCAAACGCCGCCGCAGCTATCAAGGTGAGGATAAGCGCGACTGCATCGGCAAAAATCACAGGAGCCCCTCGCGGCCATTCTGGCCTGATTGGGCCACTATCCTAACTTCACTTTCCAATTCTTAACGGCGTCTCGGTACCAAAGATCGATCAGCGCAGCCCGCGCGGGGCGCGGCGAGGACCCGGAAGCCATGCCCGCAATCAGCTTCGTCCCTTGCTCTCGCGCGCTTTGAGAGACGCATCCCTGAGCTGACGGATCAGGACCGGGCCTTCAATCTGTCGATGATCGAAGCCTTCGCGAACCAACTGGCGGCGAATGTCTTCGATCGAGTCAGGCCCGGCGGTGTGAGCGATTTCGAAAGCGCGCTCAAGTGCTGTCTTCTTTGCAGTCATCGGCTCCGTATCCAAGCCTGGTAGATCCTGTTGATCATGCTTCCGCTTGCGGATCTTGGCCTTAGAGCGTGCAACCCTTCCCGGTCCTCGCGCACTGCTAAGGGGTCGCACACCGTCAAGATCATCCGCTTTAGTTAACCAAGTAAGATTGAAATGACGAGCTGTGGCAACGATCACCGCCCAAGCTAGTTGGATAACATATTCTTATTTGGTTTTGGTGGTCCATGAATGAATTATCAGTGATATTTGGTATGACGACTATCGCTTGGTTAGCTTGGATGCTGACCAGAAGGTATGAGATTTGATTATCCAGCCACCAGAAAGCTGTCATTGACGCTTGCTCACACGAGCATCAGCAGACGCTCACATGCTGTAGTGGAGATGGACGACGACGAACTGGCCCAGCGTGCCGTGGAGCGGTTTCGTATGAAGGCTGTTTAACAGTAATGCTCCTGTACACCGTCGAACATCCGTGACTTCAGTTGCCCACTGAGCGAGGCTGACCCATGGACTTCATCTACGGCTTGGGAGTGGTGTCGGCGTTGAACCTCGCGTTGACCCTGTTGACAGGCAAGGTCGTTACCCGACACGGCCCGATTGATGCAAAAGCGCATCCGCGAACGGTTGCAATCGAATTTTGCAGCAGCGTCCTATTTCTGGTGCTCGCTCTGCTGACGGGGTTTTATCAATGGATCGCCGGCTAGCGCGCCTGGGCCAGCATGATCTCCGTCCTCTGGCTAGTAGTTCGTCGCTTCGTGACATGACGGAACGAATTGATGCGGGCGGCATTGTCTGCGTCATGCCGCTGCATTGGTTCTCCCCGCCCGTCTATGTCGCCACCAAAAAGGTCGGGGAGCGCTATGCCGTCAGCAATGTCGAGCGAGCGGCAGAGTTCCTGCTGAGTTGGCGCGGAGAAGGCGCAGGTGAACTATGGCGTCAGGCCGTGAGCGAATGCATGGCTGCGATCAAAGGACAAACGCCGGCCGAGGAAGCACGATCTGCGTTTGAAGCTGCCGCCCAAGAATGCGGGCAAATACTATAGGCCAGGTGCCTATCATCGCGAACAGGGCCAAGGATGTCGAGCCAATCGGATAGCTCGATTGAGGTCTTTGGAACGGCGGCGGTTTCGAGACGAGGCCGTCCGTTATCGCGCACTGCGAACCCGAGCTATGCTCAAGAAGGATAGCGCCCCAACAGTCGATCACCTGCGACAGGAATGGCCGCTGCCATCATCGGTGACGTTGGGTTCCGCCGTCATCCGCGACCGCCGGCCCTGTCCTTCCTGATGCATGCTCGACTCGACCGATCACCGCTAGATAGCGGTCGCTCGAATGCATGACCGCTACAACGATATTGCTGCCGTCTTCGCAGATTAGTTGCAGCCTGTTGTGTAGCGCCAAAGGGTCCAGTTTCGCCGTATCACAGAGGAGATAACCGGCGCGGCTGTCATCGTAAACGCTGCCGAACTGATAGGTGACAGGCATTTTCTGTCTGTCGTGGAGAAGGAGCGTTCTTTGACCGCAATGCATGACGGCTCTCCTCGTGCGCGTGAATGCGTGCCGCAGCTGTCATCCCGAAACAGCATTCACACGACCGCGACAGCTTTTAAAACGTGGCTCGGGTTACGACGCTTTAACTTATGATGCTGGCCGCCATTTTTCCTGACGGGCAAGGTCAATTAGCTCGAGCGTGCCACCGCGACACCGATCTGGCGATCAAGGCCGGCCCTGTTCTTGGAAGCGCAAAAATACAAATTAACTTCATACGCGTTTGCCGCCTTGGGCGTCGTCATCAGCGCATCGGTGACGAACAGCTCCAGCTCCGTGCGCGCATCTAGTGTTGCGCTGGCCCCCGAACGTGTCCGGACCGCGCAATCTCCTCAACGTATTGTTTCCGGGTCGAAGCGATGTTGGGCAGGCCTTTATGTTCGAGCCAGGCCAGGAACTCGGCGGGCCGCACGGTGACGACTTGGAGCGCTTTCCCGCGAGATAGCCACTCACTGATGACGCTGGTTGCCTGACGATGCCAAGCCTCGTAGTCCCCCGGCGTCTCGTCGCGGTCACTGGCAAGCTCTCGAAGCTGAGCGAAATCCTCGCGCTCGTACCACGGCAGCGCGACGGTGTAGGTTTTCGTGTCCGGTTTCGTGATAGCCCCCCGGCAGGACAGCAGTTCTAAATAGGGTTGCAGAGCCGTCAAGACTGTCCGTGCTGCGGCGACATGCAGCCCAAGCAGGAGCCGTCTACGTTCGCCGGGAACCGCCCCCGCTGGTCAGCATTTCTCCTCAGAGGAGTGCTACCGATGCCGAAGTACCATTTCACGACCGATGACGGTAAGCCGGCGTCCCCAGACGTGTCCGATCACGAATTCCCAAATGACAGGGCCGCGTCCGATGCGGCTCAAGAGGCGCTCGCCGACATGGCGCACGATGCCCTGCCGGACGGATCTGCGGTCGATCTCAATGCCGATGTGGACGATGCAGAAGGCGCTCGCATCTACGAGGCATCTCTGAAGTTTCGCGGCAAGACCGGTGAAGAGATTCAGGCCGATCATGCGCAGCGAGAGGCCGATGCCGAGGAAGCGACGGAAGCCATTGTGCGCGCGCTAAACGGGACCGAGCCGCGTCGCTCCTAGGCTGTCGCCCGGTCGCGCTTCGGAGTGCCGGGCTTTCTAGTTTTGGGTCAATGCTTCCGCTTTCGGGCGTCGGCGGCCACGGCGAGCAAGCCCTTTCCGATCTCCTCGGCGATGTCTGGATCGCAGCCCCAGGCAAGCGGTTCCCTATCGGAGTAGCGGAATACCACCACGACCTTGCCCGTCGTTTCATGATGACCGCCCTCCCAGGCTTCGACCTCGATGACCTTTAGCTTTTCCTTGGGCAATCCAGCCTCCTAGTCTTCTGCGAGCATGGCATAGGTCGCTTCCGGCCGGCTACCGCGTCACTTCGCCACCACGGAACGAATCACTCGGCCGCCCGTTGGCGACTCGTTTCGTTGCGTGGGTTGCGTTCATGTGTGCGCGTCGGGTTCTCAAAGCCGGGCTGGGCGGTGATATCGTCCAAGGGTCGCTCTCCCGGCGGAAGCGCAAGCTTGCAGCGGATCTTTTCGCGGATCCTATGCCCGACCGCGTAGAGCCGTGCTTGGCGCTGCTGCGAAGCGAACCTCCTGCCGGCGACGACTGGGCTTTTGAGGTCAAATGGGACGGCTATCGGCTGGCCGTCCATATCCTGGGCAAGCAGGTCCGCATTCTGACGCGTGGCGGCCATGATTGGACGAGCCGCTTCCCGACCATCGCGCATGATGCGCTCGAACTCGGGCTAGACAATGCCATCCTGGATGGAGAGGCGGTTGTGCTCGACGAGCGCGGTGCCTCAGACTTCGGAGCGCTCCAGAAAGCCTTAGGCGGGCGCGGCGGAAGGCGGTTCGCATCAGAGGCCCGGCTGTACGCCTTCGATCTGCTCTATCTGAATGGCCATGACCTGCGGCCGATGCCGCTGACCGATCGCCGTGAGATGCTAGCGGATGCCCTGGCCTCGCAGCCGCATGGCTCGATCAGCCTGAGCGAGGAGATCGACACAGAGGGTGGGCCATTCCTCAAGCTGGCGTGCGAACTGGGTCTCGAAGGCATCATCGCCAAGCGTCGATCTGCGCCTTACCAATCCGGCCGGGGCGGCGACTGGCTCAAAATCAAATGTGTCCGGTCCGAGAGCTTCGCCATCATAGGCTATGAGCCGTCGAGCGCTGCGCTTGGCGGTATCGGCAAGCTGTTGCTTGCGGCTAGGCAAGGCGAAAATCTGGTCTATGTCGGCGGGGTTGGCACTGGCTTTTCTGCGGCTTCAGGACCGGCGCTCCGGAAGCAGATGGACGCGCTCATGGTGTCGAAGCCGGCTGCACCCATGACGGGCCGGCGGAAGGCTGCCCGCTGGCTCACTCCAGCACTCGTGGCCGAGATCGAGTTCCGCGCCTGGACTGATGACCGCCACCTGCGACACGCGTCCTATAAGGGCCTTCGTGACGAGGCGGATGAAGCTGCGGTGTTCAAGATCGACGCTGGCCGCACGTGACCGGCGTCGATGACCGCCGCCCACCTTGTTCTTGTAACGATGTCCGATCATCCATTTGAACGACGTCGCTGACTAGCGGCGGGCGCTAGCTTTGGACCGATGCCAGCGAGGGTTGAGAAGCGGTATAGCCGCGCGGGCGAGCGCGGGCATCGATGCTCGGTATAAGAGACGCTGGTCCATGCCTCATTTCGTTGAAGATCCAGTTCCTGCAAATTATTGGGAACCCCGTGTTGGGCAAATCTTGATCAACAGCAAATCTGGAAGCGCCAATATCAACGTTTATTATCCTGGGACCGATCGTATCTCCGTCCGCGTCCAGAGCGACCACCCGCGATTCCGAATAAACGTACGCGGTGGCCCGACTAAACCGGGGCTGCGACTTTACACGGCAACCGGTTTGGTCGCGAACGACTCCATCGCTGTTTTCGACGGCGCAGGGCGGCAGCAAACCGAGTGGCTTCGGATTGCTGGCGTAGCGAGCGACGAGTGGAACACCGCCCGTGTGCTCCGGGCTGGCCTTCCGGTCAGCCAGCACAAACCGAATATTAGCTTCGATCCGTATGGCACGAGCACAAGCAGCGTTCCAGTAAGTGCGGAAAAATGGATCGCTGCGACCGAAAAGGCGATTGCGAACCTCCTTGCCAATCCGGTAGGCAAACTGATCCTTGATGCAGTGACAGGCAAGGTCGTAATTTTCTACGATAAAACAGCCGCCGACATGGGGGCCGTTAATTATCCCTCTTCAGACCCTTCCGACGCGAAGGTCATGATTACGCCTGCTGACTTCCCGGGGAGTCTTCGCCCGGGCGACACCTACGAAGAGACGATCATTCACGAACTGGCGCACACAGTAGATGGGCGATACGGCGCCTACTTCGACTATCTTCCGGATGGTCTTAAGTTCGATGACGGCGATTTCTTCACCATCACGGTCACAAATGTATTTGCAAGCACCAAGAAGCGCCCGCTCAGAAAAGACCACAAAGGTCTAAAGCCCATGCCAGCTTTGTATCTTGGGCCGGCTGGCGAAGCTAAGTTCAACAAGAACCATCAAATCAATCTTGGTATAGTCAGGCGCCTTGTGCCGGATCTTTATCGGAAGCTGATCTTTGTCGACGCTCCTTGGAATCCATTCGGCTGAAGGCTCTGTGGCCAATTAACCTCCCTGCCGCTTATCTCGTCACCTAAAGCGTTCGTTTCACGGATCTATTCCGCCTAGTCGCAGCACGGCAAATACGGGTCAATCAATGGCTGGAATAAATGGACAACATTGCAGGCGATCGACGGCACTAAAAGTAGTGCTCGTATTCGGCGCGTGGCTGATATTAGGACCAGCGCATGCTGAAACGGGTAACGAAACCCGTATGACGGTCCTCTTGATCGAACTGGACATGGCTCAAACGGCTTGCGGCCTGCGTATTCAGACTGAACGGCTCGATGAAATGCTGGCCAGTGCATTCGTAACAAGAAAGCAGCTATTGAACAGACCTCTGACACCCGAACTTGATTTAGCTATCAAGGGTTTAAAAGAGAAGTTCATGCCGGGCCGACCAAGTGTCTGTGAAGACGTTTGGCGCCGACTGGGCCCCGGCAGCGCGCAAAAACTGGTGACACAATGATCCGGGCCTGGCCGCTCGAAAGGCCAGAGCCAGTCCAGAGTTGGAATGCAGGGCGTGCGCCCACCTAAGTGGCGAGTAGATACTAGGGATGGCGATCAATGATCTGGTGGCGATGGGCAATCTACGGCGCACTGTTCGGAGCTGTCGGCAATCTCCTGCCACTATTGGCGGCGAGCCAGATCCACCTCTGGACTAGCGAGCCCTTCTTGGCGATATGGGCAAGGGGCGCAGTTAAAGGCGCAGCGATCGGGGTGGCTTTGGCAATTGCCATCAACTGGATTCGTTCACTGCAGAAGGCTCGGGCCAGCTCGTAATCCTCGTAGAGATTGATGCGCACGCGGTCCTGAAGACTGCGATCGGTTTTGTCGTCAGCCATCGCTTCCTCCTGTGCCTCAATCCGGGTCGGCAGGATGGATCGGTTCGTATGTCGCGGTTTGGTCGATCTCGGAAAGGATGCGGGCGTAGTTCTCCGAAGACGTTCTGCCCGTTTGCGGCTTCTTGGGCGCTCGGCCGTCTGGATCGTTTCCGTCACGATGAGAAGGCGCAGCATGTTGTAACCGAACGCTTAGAGAAGCGTCCGAAACACGAGGGGCCGGCACATGTTCCGAGCGATCCAATCTGAGGCCACAGACATGATCCGATAAACCTGGCGCCGGTATCAATGTTGGATGGTGGGGTAAGAAGTGGGGTGGGCGCTCAGGTGTCTTGAAAGATACCAATTATTTCAATGGCATAGGCCAATGAAGTGGCGGACAGGGAGGGATTTGAACCCCCGATACCCTTGCAGGTATGCCGCATTTCGAGTGCGGTGCATTCAACCACTCTGCCACCTGTCCGCGGTCGCCTTCGGTCGAAGCGGGCTGGTTACTACACAAGCCCTCAGGGAGGGGCAAGCCCAAAGCGGCGATAACGATGCCCGATCCCGATTTCAGGAGAGATCGACGGGCGGGGCCGCGATCGTTCGGAGCGGGCGTTCCGTTGCTGGAGCGCGTGCCGTGCCTGCTTGCGCTTGACCTGCGCGCGGCTTGCGACTATCGAGCCCCATCCGGCGTGGGGAAACCCGCGCCCGATCTGTTTTGGCCCGCGCGATGCGTCGCTGGCTGAAGCCGCAAACCGATCACGCAATCGACTGCCAAAAAGCCGTCCCGCATGCGCTCCGTTCCGGACAGCATGACAGGACGGGGCCGAACATGGAGGACAAAATGTTCGCAGTCATCAAGACCGGCGGGAAGCAATTCCGCGTCGCCGCCAACGACCGCATCACCGTCGCCAAGATCGAGGGCAACCCGGGCGACACCGTCGCCTTCGGCTCCGTGCTGATGCTCACCGAAGGCGAGAAGACCACGCTCGACACCAAGTCGCTGGGCGAGATCACCGTCGCCGGCGAGATCGTCGAGCAGGCCCGCGGCGAGAAGGTCATCGCCTTCAAGAAGCGTCGCCGCCAGAATTCCAAGCGCAAGCGTGGCTTCCGCGCCGAGCTGACGATCATTCGCATCACCGATATCCTCACCGGCGGCAAGCAGCCGGAGATGAAGAAGGGCGAAGTCGCGGCCGCCGCGCCGCAGGACGCCGTCAGCGAGACCAAGGCCAAGCCGTCGAAGGCCGCCAAGGCCGAGGCCGGCGCCGAGGCCCCGAAGGCAGCGGCCAAGAAGGCTCCTGCGAAGAAGGCCAAGGACGAGGCGTCCGAGGCCTGATTCCGGGGTTTTCCCGGCGTCGATATTCGCGCCGGATTGCCATCGACGAGGCTGCGGCCTCGGCCTGTCTCTCCTGACAGGATGGCGTTCCGGCATTTCGTATCCGAGACGGGTGGCGCTGGCCTCCGATTCGGGTTACTGAAGACATGAATAGTTTTTGAGGTAGGGCGTTATGGCTCACAAAAAGGCAGGCGGCTCGTCCCGCAACGGCCGCGACTCCGAAGGCAGGCGCCTCGGCGTTAAGAAGTTCGGCGACCAGGCTGTCGTGCCGGGCAACATCATCATTCGTCAGCGCGGCACGAAGTGGCATGCCGGCGCCAATGTCGGCATGGGCAAAGACCATACGCTCTTCGCGACGTCGAACGGGCGCGTCCGATTCACGACCAAACTCGGCCGAGCTTTCGTGAACGTGGTACCGGCCCAAGAGGCCGCAGAGTAAAAGGCGGACGGGACAGTCTCTCGATCCGCCGGTTCCAACGAACCGATCGGATCAGAGGGCAGGGCCCATTCAGGGTCTCCCAAAGGTCAAACGAAAGGGGAGTTGGGACCGAAAGTCCCAGCTCCTTTTTTCGTTTTCGCCGCCGGAGAGACTGCCATGTTCCCCGAATTGACCCGCGACGACGTCTTCCGGCTCGAGACTCGCCGTCTCTGGCTGCGCTGGCCGCGCATGGGCGACGCCGGCGCCATCCTGCGCCAGGCCGGCGAGAAAGCCGTGGCGGAGATGACGGCGAATATTCCGCATCCCTACCCGCCGGAAGCCGTCGAGCCGTTCATCTTCGCGACAAGGAAGGGCAATGCGCTGGGCGAGCATCTCGTCCTGGGCATCACGCCGCGCGCCAAGCCGAACGACTTGATCGGGATGATCGGCGCGCACCGGCAGGCATCGGGCGTGCCGTTCATCGGCTACTGGCTCGGCACCCCGCATTGGGGCAAGGGCTACGCCACCGAAGCGGCGCAGGGGCTGATCGACACGCTGTTCTCGCTCGTCGACATCCCCGCGATCGATGCGGATACCCGCGTCATCAACCCGGCCTCGCGGCGAGTGCTGGAGAAGTCGGGCTTCCGGGCCGAGGGCTCCTTGCTGAAGGCGCTGCCGGCGCGAGGCGGACTGTTCCCCTGCGAGCAGTTCCGGCTCGAGCGCTCGACCTGGGCGGCGCTGAAGAGCTGGAGCGTCAGCGGCTGGGCACCGCAGCCGGAAGAGCCGCAGATGGAAGCGGCGATGACGGAACGCGGTGAGCCTTGCCTGGCGTGAACCGCCGATAAAACCTGTCGCCGCCCTGTTAAAGGTGCGGCGGCAGGCTGCCCGACGATGCCGGACCCCGTGAGGACCGGGCCCTCAAATCGAATATTTAGCCGCCGAATATCCTTGATAAAACTGTCATGTTGAGCGGTTAGGTCCTCGTTCCATCTTGCCTGGGGTGGAGAGCGACGATGCGGGGATATCTGTGGTTGGCGGCGGCGTTGGCCGCGAGCGTGGCGGGCGGTTCTGCCTTCGCGCAGACGATCTATCCGATCGATCGCGCGGACATTCTCGCCGGCTCCCGCTTCGACTTCAAGGTCGAGTTCCCGAACGGGCCGGCGCAGGGCGATGTCGGCGTCACCATCAACGGCAAGCCTGTCGCTGAGATCCTCGGCAAAGCGCCCGATTTCGTCCAGAACGAAGAAGGCCAGAAGCACTCGGCGTTGTGGCTGCGCGGCGCCTCCCTGCCGGCCGGCCGTTACACGGTGGAAGCCACGCAGGGCGGCAGCAAGTCGGTCGTCAACTGGGACGTCTTTGCCGCTGCCGAGCCGCGCAAGGCCAAGAACGTCATCCTGTTCATAGGCGACGGCATGACGGTCGCCAACCGCACGGCGGCGCGCATCCTCTCCAAGGGGTGGAAAGAGGGCAAGTACAGCGGCGAACTCGCCATGGACGACATGCCTGCGATGGCGCTGATCTCGACATCCGGCACGGATTCGATCGTCACCGACAGCGCCAACGCGATGCATGCCTACACCACAGGCCACAAGAGCTGCGTCAACGCGCTCGGCGTCTATTGCGCGCTGAACAAGGGCTCGCTCGACCAGCCCAAGGTCGAGACCATCGGCGAACTGGTCAAGCGTCGCGGCACGATGGCGCTCGGCGTCGTTACCAATTCTGAGATCGAGGATGCGACGCCGGCCGGCATCGTCTCCCACACCCGCCGCCGCTCGGACTACAACGACATCGTCAAGATGTTCTACGCGGTGAAGCCCGACGTGATCATGGGCGGCGGCTCGCCGAATTTCCTGCCCAAGACGACGCCCGGCTCCAAGCGCACGGACGATGAGGACTTCATCGCGAAGTTCAAGGAGGCCGGCTACACGCTCGCCACCACCAAGACCGAGATGAACGCGGCCGCTGCCGGCGGCGCGAAGAAGCTGCTCGGACTCTACAACACCAGTAATGTCGACGGGCTGTTCGATCTGCGCTTTGCCAAGAAGGGCTCCGTCGCCAAGTTCCCGGACCAGCCGGATGTGGTCGAGCAGACCAAGGCCGCCATCGACATGCTCAAGGGCAATCC
This sequence comes from Allobosea sp. P5_A5, assembly GCF_056400625.1. Taxonomy (NCBI): domain Bacteria; kingdom Pseudomonadati; phylum Pseudomonadota; class Alphaproteobacteria; order Hyphomicrobiales; family Alloboseaceae; genus Allobosea; species Allobosea sp. P5_A5. The sequence goes on along the minus strand of NZ_JBFUKY010000007.1, from coordinate 231,276 downwards.
GGAAGGCTTCTTCCTGATGGTCGAGTCGGCCCGCATCGACAAATACAGCCATTCGCTCGATTGGGAGCGCTCGGTCTTTGACACGATCATGCTCGACAACGCCGTGAAGGTCGCCAAGGACTTCGCCGGAGATCGCAACGATACGCTGATCATCGTCGTCGCCGACCACTCGCACCCGATGTCGATCATCGGCACCTATGACGACGAGCGTCCGGGGCAGCTGCTGCGCGACAAGCTCGGCGTCTACGCGGAGTCCACCCCGCCGAATTACGGCCCGCTCGATGCCGACGGCTATCCGACGGACATCAACACCTCGCGCCGCCTCGCGGTGGTCTATGGCAGCTATCCCGACACCTGCGACACCGGCCACCCCTCGATGGATGGCGAGCGCGTGCCCGCCGTGAAGGGCCCGGACGGCAAGACCAACATCGCCAACGAGAAGGATTGCGCGGTGCCGATGGCGGCGCGCAAGATCGGCAATCTGCCCTTCGATGCCAATAGCGGCGTGCACGCGGCCGACGACGTGGTGCTGACCGCCATGGGGCCGGGCTCGGAGAAATTCCGCGGCCACAAGCCCAACACCTATGTCTTCCGCGTGATGACGGAAGCGCTGGCGCTGGGTGGCAAGTAAGCCGATGATCGGGGCCAGTGAGGCCAGCATGCGTCGACGCGGCCCGATCACTGTCATGACCCGTCGCGGAGCCCTTGCCGGCCTCGCGACGGCGTGTCTCGTCCCAGCAGCGTACGCGGCCGAGCTGGAAACCATCGCCTTCGACAGCCTTTACAAATCCTTCGGCGTGCTCGGCTTTCAGTTCTCCGACCGTGTCACGGCGCTGCGCGGCCAGAGCGTGCGGATCGTCGGCTACATGGCACCGCCGCTCAAGGCGGAGAGCCATTTCTTCGTGCTGACGCGGGAGCCCTTGGCGATCTGCCCGTTTTGCCAGTCGGATGCCGATTGGCCGGTCGACATCGTGGTGGTGACGCTGAAGAACGAGACGCCGATGGTCAGCGCCGGCCGGAAGGTGGCCGTCAGCGGGCGCCTCGAGATCGGCTCGGCCACCGATGCCGATACCGGCTTCGTCAGCCAGATCAGGATCACCGATGCCGGCTTTGCCCTTGCCTGAGCGGGCGGCTGTAAGGCTCGTGCTGGACGATCTGGCGCTCGACCATCGCGACGCGGATGGCGCGCTGTTGCGACTGCTCGACATTCCCGCGCTGTCGCTCGACGCAGGCGCTCAGCTCGGTGTCAGCGGGCCTTCGGGCTGCGGCAAGAGCTCGCTGCTGCACCTGATCGCAGGGCTGGTCGCTCCGTCGCGCGGGAGCATCCGCTGGAACGGCGAGGTCGTGTCGGCATTGTCGGAAACCGGCCGGGATCGCTGGCGCCGGAAGACGATCGGCTTCGTTTTCCAGGATTTCCATCTCATTCCCGAGCTCGACATCGCCGGCAATATCGCGCTGCCGGCGCGCTTCGCGGGCTGGCGGCTGGGCGGGACGGAGCAGGAGAGGGTCGCGGCGCTGATCCGCCGGATGGGCCTGCCTGATCCGCGGCGACGCGCGAGCCTGCTTTCGCGCGGTGAACAGCAGCGCGTGGCGATCGCGCGCGCGCTGTTCAACCGGCCCGCGCTGATCCTCGCCGACGAGCCGACGGCGAGCCTGGATGCGGCCCATGCCGAGGAGGTCGCCGATCTCCTGCTGGAGACGGCGGCTGAAAACGGCGCCATCCTCGTCTGCGCGATGCATGACCCGGTGCTGCTGGCGCGATTTAAGCGCAAGCTCGACCTGTCGCGGCCCTCACCAAGAAAAGCCGCATGATGAATCCGCTTCCGATGGTGCTCGCCGATCTCAGGGCGCTGCGCTGGACCGCGCCGGCGATCATGCTGCTCGTCGCGCTCGCGGTCGCGACCGGCGTGGCTATCGGCGCGCAGGAGCGGGCACTGCGTCGTGGCTCTGCTGCGGCCGCCAACGATTTCGACCTTCTCATCGGCGCGCCCGGCAGCCAGACACAGCTGTTGATGTCGGCCGTCTACGTCCAGCCGGATGCCCTGCCGCTGATCGACGGCCGGCTGATCGACACGCTTGCCCGTGACGAGCGCGTCGGCCAGGTCGCGCCGATCGCCTTTGGCGACGTCAGCCGGGGTTATGCGATCATCGGCACGACAGCGAATTTCGCCTCGCGCTGGGGTCGTCTCGCGCCGAGCGAAGGCCGGCTCTTCACGGGGGAGGGCGAGGCCGTGCTGGGCGCTGATGTGCTGTACCGGCTCGGCGATGCGATCACGCCGTCGCATGGCGCTGCCGGTCATGCGGCGAAACTCGGCCAGTCCGATGCGGAGGAGGATGCTCACAAGCACACGGGCCAGGGCTATACCGTGGTCGGTCGGCTGCCGCGTCTGGGGTCGCCCTGGGACCGCGCGATCCTCGTGCCGATCGAGAGCGTCTGGGAGATCCACGGCCTCGGTAACGGCCACGCCTCGGATCGACGGACGGGCGAGGCGCCGTTCTGGCATCAGGGTTCGGCCGGCGAACCTGTCGCGGATCGGCTCGGCTCGCCTTTTGATGCCAAGCGCGTGCCGGGCGTCCCGGCGATCGTGGTCAAGCCGAAGGGTGTTGCCGGCGCCTATGCGTTGCGGGCCCAATATCGCCAGGGCGGGACCATGGCTTTCTTTCCGGCGGAGGTGCTGGTCTCGCTTTATGGGGCGCTGGGCGACATCAGCGATATCCTTGTCATCGCGTCCGCCGCGAATACCGTTCTGATCCTGGCAAGCGTCGTGCTGCTGCTGATCGCGGTCAACGGGCTCAGGCGGCGCCGTTACGGCACGCTGAGGGCGCTCGGCGCGCCGCGTTCCTATGTCCTGCTGGTGACCTGGTTCGGGACGGTCGTCCTCATCGCCGCCGGCTGCGTGGTCGGACTCGGGCTTGGCTCCGCCGGTACCTGGGCGGTGTCCGGTGTGGTCGCTGCCCGGACCGGCCTGACGCTGTCGCCGGCGCTGGGTTCGAACGAATTGATGCAAGTCGGCATGCTATGCCTGCTGGGTAGCCTGCTGGCTCTGCTGCCGGCGATCTTCTCCTACCGCCAGCCGGTCATCGCGAGTTTGCGCGGCTGAACCAGCCAATACGGTTGCGCTTGATCGGCGCGATGCGAGGTGCCGCTCGTCTGAGATGAGCTGGGCGAGGCCCTGATCATGGCTGCTCGCTGCGATTGTCAGGAACCGGCAGGAGCAAGCCGAGTTATTCGATTTCTGGAGCGCCAGCGTTTTTCGGCAGACGTTCCATCTCGTTAAACATGATCGAGGCGCGCCCCATGTCGTCCGCCAAGGCGCTGCAAAAAACCGTCATCCTGGTCGTCGAGGACGAACCTCTGCTCATGATGGACGCTGTCGATATGATCGAGAGCGCCGGCATGATCGCGCTGGAGGCCGGCACCGCCGACGAGGCCCTGGCGATGTTGATCGGCCATCCCGAGATTTCCATCGTCCTGACCGATATCGATATGCCCGGCTCGATGGACGGGCTGAAACTCGCTCAGATGGTGCGAGATCGCTGGCCGCCATTGGAGATCGTCATCGTCTCCGGACATCGCACGGTGCCGCCGGAAATGATGCCGGAGCGAGGGCGGTTCTTCGGCAAGCCTTTCCGCCATGCCGACATGGTCCGGACGCTGCGCGACTTCGCCGCCCAAGCCTGACGGCCGTCGAATCGATCGAGACGGCCTCCACCCGCTTCCGCTTTAGCGCGCCAGCCAGCCGCCATCCACGGGTAGGACAATTCCGTGGACATAGGCTGCCGCGTCCGAGGCGAGGAAGACAGCTGCGCCGCCGATGTCCTCAGGCTGGCCCCACTGCCCGGATGGGATGCGGGCGAGGATGGCTTCGTTGCGCGCGGGGTCGGCGCGCAAGGCTTCCGTGTTGTTGGTCACGAAATAGCCGGGCGCGATGGCGTTGACGTTAATCCCCTTGCTGGCCCACTCGCAGGCCAGCAGCCGCGTCAGCCCGGCGAGCCCGCTCTTCGACGCCGTGTAGGAGGGGATGCGGATGCCGCCCTGGAAGGAGAGCAGCGAGGCGATGTTGATGACCTTGCCGCCCTTGCCGTCGGCCAGCATGCGCTTGGCCACGCCTTGAGTCAGGAAGAAGGTGGACTTCAGGTTGACGTCCATCACCGCGTCCCAATCGGCCTCGGTGAAGTCGATCGCGTCGTTGCGGCGGATGATGCCGGCATTGTTGACGAGGATATCGAGCCGCGAGCCATCGGCCTTCGCCGCCGCTTCCGCCTCCTCGACGATGCGGGCGATCGGCTCCAGCGTGGCGAGATCGGCCGTGATCTCGTGGAAGGGGCGGCCGGTCTCGCCAACCAAAGCCTTCGTGTCAGCCATGCTGGAGCGACCGACCGCGACGATGCCGGCGCCGGCCTGCGCCAGCGCAACCGCGATGGCCTGCCCCAAGCCCGTATTGGCGCCGGTGACGATGGCGGTGCGGCCGGTCAGGTCGAAGGGCGTGACCATCAGCGCAGATCCCCGGTCGCGACCATATCCATGTCGGTATAATCGACATTGTCGCCGCCCATGCCCCAGATGAAGGAGTAAGCCTTCGTCCCAACGCCGGAATGGATCGACCAGCCCGGCGACAGGATCGCCTGCTCGTTGGCGACGACGAGGTGGCGGGTTTCCTGCGGCTCGCCCATCAGGTGGAAGACGCGGGCATCCTGCGGCACGTCGAAATAGAGGTAGATCTCGCAGCGCCTGTCATGGGTGTGGGAGGGCATGGTGTTCCAGATGCTGCCCTCGTCCAGCGTGGTGACGCCCATGACGAGCTGGCAGGTCTCGCAAATACCGGGGATGATGTACTGGCGGATAGTCCGTTTGTTCGCGGTCGCCTGCTCGCCGAGTGGGAGCGTCCGGGCATCGGACTCGCGGATCACGCGGGTGGGATGCACCGCATGGGCGGGGGTCGACAGCAGGTAGAATTTTGCGGGGTTTCCGGGCTCGTCGCTGGAAAAGGAGACCTCGCCCGCCTCCTTGCCGATATAGAGCGCGTCGCGCTTGGCGAGCGCATGATCTTGGCTTGCGACCGAGACCTTGCCGGGGCCGCCGACATTGACGATGCCAAGCTCGCGGCGTTTCAGGAAGGCGTAAGTGCCCACCGCCTTGGGCGTCGGTAGTACCACTGCCTTATCGGTCGGCATGGCGCCGCCGACGATGACGCGGTCGAGATGGCTGTAGGTCAGCTTGACCTCGCCAGCGACAAAAAGCGTCTCGATCAGGAAATGGCGACGCAGCTCGGCGGTATCGAAATGCTTGACGGCCTCGGGGTGCGAAACCTGGCGGATGTCGATGGTCATGTCGTCTCCTGTCGGGCGACGGTGGAAGCCGGCCGACGCGGCCGCTCCGATCCGTCGCCCATGTCGAAATAGGGTTGGTTGTGCTCGGCGACGGCCAGGAGGTCGTCCTGCAGCTTGCCGAGATGCTCGCCGATCGCATGAGCGGCAGCGTCTGCATCGCCGCGGCCGATCGCCTCGACGACGGCTGCGTGCTCGCGCAGGACACGGTCCATCCGGCCCTGCTGCGGCAAGGTCAGCCGCCGAAAGCGGTCCATCTGGAGTTTCACCTGCTGGGTGAACCGCCAGATGCCGGGGTGCCCGGCAAGCTCGGCGATGCAGGCATGGAAGGCGTCGTCGGAGAGGTGGAAGCGTTCCCGCTCGCCGCGCTCGGCACGCGCGGCCAGCTCATCCATGATGCGGGCCAGACGATCGATCCGGCCGGCTCCGCGCTGCGCTGCCAGACGCGCGCAGGTTTCCTCCAGCGAACGCCGGATCACCAGCGCTTCAGGCAAGGCCCGGAAGGGAATCAGCGATGCGAAGGTGCCGGATTGCGGAAAGATCGAGACCAGGCCCTCATCGGCGAGCTTGAGCAGCGCCTCGCGCACCGGCGTGCGGCTGACGCCATGCGCCTCGGCGAGATCCTTTTCCGAAATAGGCGCCCCCGGCAGTATCGCCAGCGAGACGATGTCGGCGCGCAGGGCATCGCGGATCGCCGCTGCCGCCGTGCGCCGTGCCGGTCCCGCTGTCGCTGTCTCGCTGTCGGTCACCGCCAAGCTTGCCCCTGCATCACCGGACCGATTTCATAACTAGTATATTAGTTTCGGACAAGCCACGGGCGGCGAGGGCGGTGATAGATCGTCCCGCCATGGGCATCGTCGCGCGCTGCTGTCGAAGTTTGGACGCGTCGTAGGGCTTACACACTTGCCAAGCGTTGGCGGGCCGTAAACCGGCCAGACGAGACCGCACAGAACCGCGCCGACGGCGCCTTTGGTTCTCTCGCTCCGAAAGACAGCGCGCAAAGAAAAACCCCGGAAACCGCTTTGTCAGCGATGTCCGGGGTTTTAGAAATGGTGGGCGCGACAGGGATCGAACCTGTGACCCCTACGATGTCAACGTAGTGCTCTCCCGCTGAGCTACGCGCCCGTTACCGCACCTGTCATGCTGCGGTCGGTAGCGTGTCCGGGCCTTGCGGCCGCAGTCACGCTGCGAGGTGAGGGGGCTATAGCGGCTCGTCCTTTGGCTGGCAAGAGGATCGGGCCGAAAAGTGGGCCTGCCCTTTGCGAGACGAATCCGCCGCCTCGGATCTCACGCCGCCAACAGTTTTTCGACCTCGTTGACCAGCTCGCGCAGATGGAAGGGCTTGGAGAGCACCTTGGCATCCTTCGGCGTCTGCGAATCGGGGTTCAGGGCCACGGCCGCGAAGCCGGTGATGAACATGACCTTGATGTCGGGGTCGAGTTCGGTGGCGCGGCGGGCCAGCTCGATGCCGTCCATCTCCGGCATGACGATGTCGGTCAGCAGAAGCTCGAACGGCTCCTCGCGCAAACGGTTATAGGCCGACAGGCCGTTGTCGAACGAGGCGACGTCGTAGCCTGCGTTCTGCAGGGCCTTGACCAGGAAACGACGCATGTCGTTGTCGTCTTCCGCGAGCAAAATCTTCGTCATGGGCCAGTTCTGTCCGTCCCCGAGGCCTGTGTAGCGGATGCTGCCCCGGGCGAGGGCTGCGTCCGTCCCGATGCATCTGGCGCCCGTCGACTTCGGGCCCGAAGGGCTGGGTAGCGACCCGGCCGCCCCGTTGAAACCAAGTCGTGGTATCAAGCCGCATTATGGTAAACAACTGATGAATCCCCGGCCGCCGCGCACGGATGCGCGAGGGCGCTTTCTAAGCACCGGCTTTATGTGCTTCAGTCGCGGGCGATGAGCTTTTCCTCCGACCCGTTCCCGCCTGGACCCGACGATGTCGTCGGGGAGATCGAACGCCCCTTCAGCCTTTACCAGCCGGCCCTGCAGATCGTGCCCGTCGTGGTGGACGTGCCCCACGCCGGGCGGCGTTATCCGCGTGATTTCGTGGCCCGTGCACGGCTGCCGCTGCGGAGCCTGCGGCGCTCGGAGGATGCGTTCGTCGACCAGCTCTTCGCCCAGAGCGTCGCGCTCGGCGCGCCGCTGCTGGTGGCGGAGTTCCCGCGCGCCTATCTCGATCTCAACCGCGAGCCCTACGAGCTCGACCCGCGCATGTTCGAAGGGCGCGTCCCGGCCTTTGCCAATACGCGCTCGATGCGGGTGGCGGGCGGCCTTGGAACGATCCCGCGGATCGTCGGCGACGGGCAGGACATCTATCTCGGGCGTATCCCCATCGCGGAAGGGCTGGAGCGGATCGAGGCGCTGTATCGGCCTTATCACGCTGCGCTGAGAGGGCTCGTCCAGCGCACGCAGGGCGCCTTCGGCACGTGCATCCTGGTCGATGCTCATTCGATGCCCTCTGCCGGCCTGGACCGCGACGGCCTGCCGAAATCGGATATCATCCTCGGCGACCGCTTCGGCACGAGCGCGGCCGGCTACATCATCGACATCGCCGAGGAGGCTTTCGCCAAGCTCGGGCTCCGTGTCACGCGCAACCGGCCCTATGCCGGCGGCTTCATCACCGAGCATTACGGGGCGCCGAGTGCGGGGGTGCATGCGCTTCAGATCGAGATCAACCGCGCGCTCTACATGGACGAGGCCACACTGACGCCGAATGCCGGTTTCGGGGCCTTGCAGGATGTCGTCTCGCGCGCGATGGCGGACTGCTTCGCCCGCTGGAGCGGCTGGCTGGAGGACTGGCGCGAGGCCGCCGAGTAGGCGCTGGGCGTGCACCGAGACAGCGCGGGCAACCGAAGGAACGCGGCCAAAAAAAAGGGCCGCACACTTGCGTGGCGGCCCAAGTCTAGGGAGGAAACGCCCAAGGAGGGCATGCAAAGGCTTGAGGTCATCTCCCCTTCGCAAGTGCACAATAAGTCTGACCGATGGGAGTGCGCAAGCGGAATTGTCGGGCATCGGGTTAGCTATGCATTTTGTGCATGACAAATCGAAAATCGTTGCGAATCGAACCGTTTGCGCGAGGCTTGGCGCTGCCGGAACGAAAGCTTTAAGCAGGATAGCCATAATGGTGCGGCGCAATAAACGGCAGGTCCAATCGTGAGTGCAGTCGATTTCGAGGCCTTTGTCGCCGAGCTTGCGACGCAATCGGGGCAGGTGATCCTGCCGTTCTTCCGCGCCCATCACGCGACGGAGGACAAGTCGGGCGGCGGCGTGTTCGATCCCGTGACCGAAGCCGACAAGGCAGGCGAGGCCGTGATGCGACGGCTGATCGGTCAGCAGTTTCCGCAGCATGGCATTCTGGGTGAGGAATTCGGGAGCGAGAACACCGATGCCGAATATGTCTGGGTTCTCGATCCGATCGACGGCACGCGGGCCTTCATCTCGGGCATCCCGGTCTGGGGCACGCTGATCGGGCTGACGCGCAACGGTGCGCCGGTTTACGGAATGATGCACCAGCCCTTCTCCGGCGAACGCTTCTTCGGCGATGGCGGCGAGGCGCATTACCACGGCCCCGGCGGCCCGCGCCGGCTTCGCACCCGGCAGGGAAGCGATCTTTCGACGGCCACGCTGATGACGACATCGCCGGCGCTGTTCGAAGGCGCCGAGGCGGAGGCCTTCGCGCGAGTCGAATCCCAGGTGCGACTCTCGCGCTATGGCTGCGATTGCTATGCCTACTGCATGCTCGCGGCGGGCCATGTCGATCTTGTCATCGAAAGCGGGCTGAAGCCCTACGACATCGTCGCGCTGATCCCGATCATCGAGGGCGCCGGCGGCGTCGTCACCTCATGGGATGGCGGCAGCGCCGCCGGGGGCGGGCGCGTCCTCGCCGCCGCCAGCAAGTCGCTGCACGAGGCGGCGCTCGCCCTGCTCGCCGGCTGATGCGTCCTCGCCGGGGATAAAGGCGTCGAAAGCCGCCCAGAACTGCGCCCGGATCGCATCGCTCTCCATCAAAATTTCATGGCGGGCCGTGGGGAAGACCAGCGCCGCGCCGGTCTTGAGACGAGCCGCGAAGCGCTCGATCGCCGGCGTCGAGACGACCGGGTCCTGCCCGGCGGCGATGATCAGCGTCGGCACCTTGACCTCGCTGGCCGCCGTGGAAGCATTCAGCCGCGTCATCAGCCGGAAGGCGGTTCTCACCCAGGCGATGGTGGGGTCGCCGATGCACAAATCGCGCGCCGCAGCCGAAAGCGTGCTGTTGCGGGCATAGCGGGCCTCGTCGCTGGTCAGGCGGTTGCCCAGAAACGGCTTGGTCGCGATGGCCGTGTCGCTGCCGCCCGGAACAAATGCCCTGCCGAAACCGAGCCAGAACAGAAAGCTCGCGAGCCGGCTCGCCGCCTGCGGCCGGCCGACCATCGAAAGCCCCAGCATCGGCGCGAGCGCGACCATGCGCGAGACCGGCAGGGCGTCGCGTCGGGCGGCATCCAAACAGAGCGCCGCGCCCATCGAATGGGCCAGGATGAAATAGGGAAGCGGAAACTTCGCCTGCATCTCGGCCATCGCCAGCGCCAGATCGGCCTCATAGTGCCTGAGCCATCCGACATGGCCTTTGCGGCCGCGCCGGACGAAGCGCTGGGAACCGCCCTGGCCGCGCCAGTCGAAGGTCAGCACATGCAAGCCACGGCGGCGGAGTTCCGCGATGGTCTCGCTATAGCGCTCGATGAATTCGGCCCTGCCCTGAATCAGAACCACCGTGCCGTGCACGGGCTTCACCGTCGGATGCCAGCTGGCGAAACGCAGCTGAGCGCCGTCTCGCGCCATGGCCATCCAGACCTTGCCGTGGCCGGGCAGGGGGTAGTCGGGATGGTTGAAGAAGCTGGCCTCGGCCATGGGGTCTCCGGTGCGATCTCCGGCGCTTGCAACCGGCGCGGCGAGCGTCAGCGGGCGGGTTCGCGAGCTTGCTTATGCCCCTCTCCGTCACCTCTTGAAAAGCCGAAAACCGCTTACCAGATCATCCCTGCGCAGGCCGGACACCGGCTGCGCAAACCGGAAACGGCCCGTGCTCAGGCGAGGCGGGCCTTATGAACGTCGCTTCTTGGAGGACATATCATGCGTCATTTCGATCTCTCCCCGCTCTACCGCTCCACCGTCGGCTTCGACCGCCTGTTCTCGCTTCTCGACCAGGCGTCCAGCAACGACGCGGCGCCGAGCTATCCGCCCTACAACATCGAGCGCACCGCTGAGAACGCCTACCGCATCACCATCGCGGTCGCGGGCTTCGGCGATTCCGATCTCTCGATCGAGAGCAAGGAAAACACGCTCACCGTGAAGGGCGAGAAGAACGCCGAGGACGGCCAGCAGCGCGAGGTCCTGCATCAGGGCATCGCCGCGCGGGCCTTCGAGCGTCGCTTCCAGCTCGCCGACTATGTCCAGGTCACCGGAGCCAGCCTGGAGAACGGGCTGCTCCATATCGAGCTCGTCCGCGAAATCCCCGAGGCCAAGAAGCCACGCCAGATTCCGATCGGCGCCGGTTCGGCCAAGGTGATCGAGGCCAAGGTCGAGACCGCCAAGGCCGCTTAACCAGCGTTGCCATCGCGCTGAACGCTCGAGGCGAGAGGGCTCCCGGCGACGGGGGCCCTTTTTGTCAGTCGAGTGGGGTCACCGGCGGGATGACGGTCTCGGCCTTGGGTTGAGCCGAACCCGTGTCCTGGCCCTGCACAGGCGGTGTCGTGGCCGGGGCGGGGGGCACAGGTGGCGTCGGAGCCGTCGCTGCCGGCACCGGGGGCTTGACGTCCGGTTCCGGCGTCGGCTGCGACCATTGCGGCGCGCGGACATCGTTCGGATCGACCGGCTTGGGTTTGTCCCGATCCGTCGCAGGATCGACTGGCGCAGGTGGTGTAGCAGGCGGGGGTGAGGTTGCCGGCGCCGGCGAAGCGTTGTTGGCAGGTGGGTTCTTCTCCGCCGGGGGGACCGGCGCAGGCCTTGGGATTGCGGGCGTCTCTGGGGCGGCGATGGATGGGGCGGGAATGGCTGGGGGCGTACCCGCCTGTCCCTTGAGTTCTGTCGGGCGCTCCGGCGGCTTGCGCGCCGCATTCGAGCGCGGCGCAATGGGGCGGGCCGGTTCGCGGGGGTCGATCCGCGCACCCTCGGGCACCGAGGGGGATGCCAAGGCTTCGCGGCGGATGAGGCCACCGGCGAACGCATCGAGGATGAGGCGCTGGCGGCGGCCGTCTTCCCGCATCCCGTCGACGAGATAGGCGTCGCCGCTGCGCGTCAGTCGATCGACCCTGACGAAACCGTAGCGCTGCGCGGCGATCCGCCCGATCTCGCGCGGCGTCACCGCAGCCGGAGCGCGACGCGGGGGAGCATATCGCTCGCGATAGCCATCATCGTAGCCGTCGTCGTAGCGAGGCCCATAGCCGTAGATATCGGCGGGCGGATAGGGGCGGTTCTCGTAATAGTAATACTGCGCGGCGGCGCTGCCGGCCGAGCCAGCGAGCGCCCCGGCCGCGGCGAGGCCGAGCAGGCCGATGCGCCACGCAACCGTCGAACGAAATGCCATGCCGATTGTCCTCAACGTCAAATCCGTTAACGCGATGTCGCCGGATTTGCATTGTCTTAGGGAATGAGGCGGGCATACGGCTGAAATCAGGGCGAAAACCGCTGGTTCGTCAGCGAACGAGCGCAATCAGGCGCTGCACCTCTTCGGGATCGGTCGCGAAGGACATGACGAAGCGGGCGACGATTTCGTCGGGCCGCAATGCATTGTCTGGTGCGAGCGAGCGGGACGACCAGGGGTAATAGCGCACTCCCGCGCCCGTCAGCTCGCGATCCAGCTCTGCGGAGAGGATGATGAAGACCTCATTGGCCTGGCTGGGCCAGGCCAGGCGGGCCTTGCCGCCGGCTTCGACCGCGTCTGCGAGCAGGCGCGCCTGCGCATTGGCGTGCCGGGCGAGATGGAGCCAGTGGTCGTCGGCCAGCAGACCCTCGAACTGGGCGCCGAGGAAGCGGCCTTTCGACAGGGTCTGGCCGGCGCGCTTGCGGCGCCACTTCATCTCGTCTGCCTTGGCGGGATCGAAGAAGACCACGGCTTCCGCCGCCCAGGCACCATTTTTGGTGCCGCCGAACGAAAGCACGTCGATGCCGGCCTTCCATGTGATTTCGGCCGGGGTGCAGCCGAGGCTCACAAGCGCATTGGCGAAGCGGGCGCCGTCCATGTGGAAGGTCAGGCGGCGGGCAGCGCTCGCCTCGCGCAAGGCACGCACCTCGGCGGGAGTGTAGATCGTGCCGCATTCGGTCGCCTGAGTGATGGAAAGCGCCTGTGCCTGGACATGATGGAAGCTGCCCTCGCCGAGATGGCCGAGCGCCTTCGTCACCGCCCCGGGTGTCAATTTCGCGCCGGGGCCGGGGAGATCGACCAGCTTGGCGCCGTCGCTGAAGAATTCGGGCGCGCCGCATTCGTCCTCGACGATATGGCTCTCTTCATGGGTGATGACCGCCCCCCAGGGCCTGACGACGCTGGCGAGCGCCAGCGCATTGGCGGCCGTGCCGGTTGTGACGAGGAAGGCCGCGACCTCGCGGTCGAAGATCGCGGAAAGACGCTCCTCCACCCGCTTCGTCCAGTCGTCGGCGCCGTAGCCCGCTGCGGGACCGTCATTGGCTGCGGCGAGGGCGGCCATAACGTGGGGGCTGGCGCCGGCGGTGTTGTCGCTGAGGAAATTCATGAGGCGACGGTAGGCAGGAGACGAGCGGCTGCCAAGACGAGCAATCGAGGCCGTGCCCTGCATCTGGCGCCGAGCTCGTCCTAGGAAAGCGATCAAAACAAGAAGCAAGCAGCCTGAGTCAGGCTTTCATTCCAGAAATATCCGACGAAGATCACATATCGCAACAAAATTTCGTTTCGGGCCAAACTCCGTGCTTGTGCGCAGATTGGAATTCTGGCAAATTCGTCTCGATAGGACAGTGCTGCTGTCCCATTTTCATCGCGCCGATAGAAAGCCCATGCGGTTTTCGATCGGGCTGTCGCAACGGAGGCGAACATGACGGGAGGCAGGGCCAATAACGCCAAAGCCGCTCCTATGCGCGCCGTCCGTAAAACGACGGCCTGAAGACAGGCGCGACCGGGCCACCCAGCCCGAAGCGCCTGCGGAGGACGCGGGCGCGGGGATACCTGAGCAAGCCAACTCCGACGACAAGACGGCCGGCCCGCTTCCGCCGCCACGCTGATATCGGTACCGGTGAGGGCCGAGGCGGCGATGGCGCGCGGGATGGATCGGATGGATTATCCCGCAGGCATCGCCTGTGGGTTTTTGGCGAGCGGGGTTTGACGATGAGCGCGACCGGCCAATCGAACGAGCATTTCGCGAACGACGACAGCGGGCGTTTTCCCGCCGTGCGCGATCCGTTGTTGCCGATCCATCAGGGCCTCTACAATCCCGCCAACGAGAAAGACTCCTGCGGTGTCGGCTTCGTCGCCGACATGAAAAACCGCAAGAGCCATGGGCTGGTGAAGCAGGGTCTCCAGATCCTGAGCAATCTTGACCATCGCGGCGCGGTCGGCGCCGATCCGAAGCTCGGCGACGGTTGCGGTATCCTCACCCAGATCCCGTATCGCTTCTTCAAGGAGGAGTGCGCGGCGCTTGGCATTGCGCTGCCCGAGGCCGGCTTCTACGCGATCGGCCAATTCTTCATGCCGCGCGACGCCAATGTGCGGGCGCTGTGCGAGGAGATCATCGCTCAGACCGTGGAGGAGGAGGGCCTGGCTTTCCTGGGCTGGCGCGATGTGCCGGTCGACAATTCCGACCTCGGCGAGGCGGTGCTGGAGACCGAGCCGGTGCATCGCCAGCTCTTCATCGGCCGCCCGGCCGATTTCGACGAGGACGAGTTCGAGCGGCAGGTCTACGTCCTGCGCAAGGCGGTCTCGAACAAGATCTACCGGCAGCAGGACCGCAGCTCGGCGGAGTATTATGCGGTTTCGCTGTCCTGCCGCACCATCGTCTACAAGGGCATGGTGCTGGTGAACCAGCTCGGCTCCTACTTCAAGGATTTGCAGGACGAGCGTTTCGAAAGCGCGCTGGCTCTGGTGCATCAGCGCTTCGCGACGAACACCTTCCCGTCCTGGCGGCTGGCCCATCCCTACCGCATGGTCGCGCATAATGGCGAGATCAACACGCTGCGCGGCAACGTCAACTGGATGGCGGCCCGGCAGGCCAGCGTCGATTCCGAGCTGTTCGGCTCGGATATCTCGAAGCTCTGGCCGATCTCCTATGAGGGCCAGTCGGACACCGCCTGCTTCGACAACGCGCTCGAATTCCTGGTGCAGGGCGGCTATTCGCTGACCCATGCGATGATGATGCTGGTTCCCGAAGCCTGGAACGGCAACCCGCTGATGAACGAGGAGCGGCGCGCCTTCTACGAATACCACGCCGCGCTGATGGAGCCCTGGGACGGGCCGGCCGCGATCGCCTTCACCGATGGGCGCCAGATCGGCGCGACGCTGGACCGCAACGGCTTGAGGCCGGCGCGCTATCTCGTCACCGATGACGGGCTCGTGGTGCTCGCTTCGGAATTCGGCGTGCTGCCGATCCCGGAGGAGAAGATTGTCGAGAAGTGGCGCCTCCAGCCGGGCAAGATGCTGCTGATCGACCTCGAACAGGGCCGCATCATCGGCGACGACGAGATCAAGACGTCGTTGTGCCTCGCCAACCCCTACAAGGACTGGCTGAAGCGCACCCAGATCGTGCTGGAGGATCTGCCGCCGGTCGAGGCGCGGGCTTCGCGCACCGACGTGCCACTGCTCGATCGCCAGCAGGCCTTCGGCTACACCACCGAGGATGTCCGTCTGTTAATGGCGCCGATGGCGGTGACGGGGCAGGAGGCTGTCGGCTCGATGGGCACCGACACGCCGATTTCGCCGCTCTCGCTGAAGTCGAAGCTGCTCTACACTTATTTCAAGCAGAACTTCGCGCAGGTGACGAACCCGCCAATCGACCCGATCCGCGAAGAGCTGGTGATGAGCCTGCTCTCCTTCATCGGGCCGCGTCCGAACATCCTCGATCTCGAAGGCACGTCGCGGCGCAAGCGTCTTGAAGTGCGCACCCCGATCCTGACCAATGACGATCTTGAGAAGATCCGCTGCATCGGCCATTACGAGGACCGGTTCGACACCAAGACGATCGACTTCACCTATCCGGCGCGCGATGGCGCTGCGGGTATGGAAGGCGCGCTGGCGCGGCTGTGCGAGCGGGCCGAGGCGGCCGTCCATGGCGGCTACAACATCATCATCCTGTCCGACCGGCAGGTGGGGGCGGACCGCATCCCGATCCCGGCGCTGCTGGCGACGGCCGCCGTGCATCATCACCTGATCCGCAAGGGCCTGCGCACCTCGGCCGGCCTCGTCGTCGAAACCGGCGAGCCGCGCGAGATCCATCATTTCTGCTGCCTCGCCGGTTATGGCGCGGAGGCGATCAACCCCTATCTCGCCTTCGATACCCTGCTCGACCAGCATGCGCAGGGCGCCTTCCCCGAGGAGGTCGATGCCGGCGAGGTCGTGAAGCGCTACATCAAGTCGGTCGGCAAAGGTGTGCTCAAGGTGATGTCCAAGATGGGCATCTCGACCTACCAATCCTATTGCGGCGCGCAGATCTTCGACGCCGTCGGCCTCAAGACGGATTTCGTCGAGAAGTTCTTCTTCGGTACCGGCACCGCGATCGAGGGCGTCGGGCTGGAAGAGATCGCCGAGGAGAGCCTGCGCCGTCATCGCGACGCCTTCGGCGATGCGCCGATCTATCGCGACAGCCTCGATATCGGCGGCGAGTACATGTACCGCATCCGGGGCGAGGACCATGTCTGGAAGCCCGATGTCGTCGCCTCGCTTCAGCATGCCGTGCGCCTCAACGCGCAGGACCGCTACGAGGAGTTCGCCCGGCAGGTGAACGACGACGCGGAGCGCTTCAGCACCATTCGCGGCCTGTTCAAGGTCAAGTTGGCGGGCGAGGACGGGCGTGCGCCCGTGCCGCTCGACAGCGTCGAGCCTGCGACCGAGATCGTGAAGCGCTTCGCCACCGGCGCGATGTCCTTCGGCTCGATCTCGCGCGAGGCGCATGAGACGATCGCGATCGCGATGAACCAGATCGGCGGCAAGTCCAACACCGGTGAGGGCGGCGAAGAGCCGATCCGCTTCAAGCCGATGGCGGATGGCCGCTCCAAGCGCTCCGCGATCAAGCAGATCGCGTCGGGCCGCTTCGGCGTGACCACAGAATATCTGGTCAATGCCGACATGATGCAGATCAAGGTCGCGCAGGGCGCCAAGCCCGGTGAGGGCGGCCAGCTGCCCGGCCACAAGGTCGACGCCAAGATCGCCAAGACCCGGCATTCGACGCCCGGCGTCGGCCTGATCTCGCCGCCGCCGCATCACGACATCTACTCGATCGAGGATCTGGCGCAGCTGATCTTCGACCTGAAGAACGTCAATCCGGCGGCCGATGTCTCGGTCAAGCTCGTCTCCGAGATCGGGGTCGGGACGGTCGCGGCCGGCGTCGCCAAGTCGCGCGCCGACCACATCACCATCTCCGGCTTCGAGGGCGGCACGGGCGCGAGCCCGCTGACCTCGCTGAAGCATGCCGGTTCGCCCTGGGAGATCGGCCTGGCCGAGACCCAGCAGACGCTGGTCCTGAACAGGCTACGCGGGCGCATCGCGCTGCAGGTCGATGGCGGCTTGCGCACCGGGCGCGATGTGGTGATCGGCGCCTTGCTGGGCGCCGACGAGTTCGGCTTCTCGACCGCGCCGCTGATTGCGGCCGGCTGCATCATGATGCGCAAGTGCCACCTCAACACCTGCCCGGTCGGAGTCGCGACGCAGGACCCGGTGCTACGCAAGCGCTTCAAGGGCCTGCCCGAGCATGTGGTGAACTACTTCTTCTTCGTGGCCGAGGATGTCCGCCGGATGATGGCGGAGATGGGCTTCACCAAGATGGAGGAGCTGGTCGGGCGCTCCGACCTGCTCGACAAGCGCGAGGCCATCGACCACTGGAAGGCGAAGGGGCTCGACTTCTCGAAGCTCTTCCACAAGGTCGAGCTGCCCGGCGTCGCGTTCCGTCATGTCGAGCGGCAGCATCACCCGATCGACAGCGTGCTCGACCGCCGGTTGATCCAGGCCGCACAGGGCGCGGTGGAGACCGGCACGCCGGTCGTGATCGAAGAGACGATTTCGAATGTCGACCGTTCGGCCGGCGCGATGCTGTCGGGCGTCGTGGCCAAGGCCTATGGGCATGCCGGCCTGCCGGACGACACCATCACGGTGAAGCTGAAGGGTACGTCGGGCCAGAGCTTTGCCTGCTTCCTGGCGGCCGGCGTCACCGTCGAGCTGACCGGGCAAGCCAATGATTATGTCGGCAAGGGTCTCTCGGGCGGCAAGCTGATCGTCAAGCCGGATCCGGCCTCGCGGGCCGAGCCCGAGCGCTCGATCATCGTCGGTAACACCGTGCTCTACGGGGCGATCTCGGGCGAGGCCTATTTCCGGGGTGTCGCGGGCGAACGCTTCGCAGTGCGCAATTCCGGCGCCATCGCGGTGGTCGAAGGCACGGGCGACCATGGCTGCGAATACATGACCGGCGGCGTCGTCGTCGTCATCGGCCAGACCGGGCGCAACTTCGCGGCCGGCATGTCGGGCGGCATCGCCTATGTGCTGGACGAGGACGGCACCTTCAAATCGCGCTGCAACCTCTCGATGGTCGATCTCGAACCGGTCGAGGAGGAAGAGGAGCTGATGGAGCGGCTGCACCATCATGGCGGCGATCTCGAGCATAAGGGCCGCATCGACATGACCAACATGTCCGGCCATGACGACGAGCGGTTGATGCAGATGCTGACGAACCACTTCACCTATACGGGCTCAGCGAAGGCGCGCACGATCCTCGACAACTGGGCGGACTACCGCACCAAATTCGTCAAGGTGATGCCGGTCGAATACCGCCGCGCGCTCCGCGAAATGGAGCAGGCCCGCACCTTGCAGGCTGCCGAATAAGGCACGCTATCCGCCGGGGCCCGCTGGCCCCGGTTCCGCGATCAGGACAGATATGCGCGGGCTCAAGCCCGGCCGACGGCGAGAGATACAGGCGTATGGGCAAGGTTACGGGCTTCCTCGAATACGACCGGCAGGAGCAGAAATATCAGCTCGCCGGCGATCGCATCAGGCATTTCCGCGAGTTCACGCTCCCGCTGGAGGAGCGCGACGTCAAGAAGCAGGCGGCGCGCTGCATGGATTGCGGCATCCCGTTCTGCCATGGGCCGACCGGCTGCCCGGTGCACAATCAGATCCCCGACTGGAACGAGCTGGTGTTTTCCGGCGGTTGGGAAGCGGCGCTGCGCAACCTTCATTCCACCAACAACTTCCCGGAGTTCACCGGCCGCATCTGCCCGGCGCCCTGCGAGGAAGCCTGTACGCTCAACCTCGAGAACATGCCGGTGACGATCAAGACGATCGAGCAGGCGATCGCCGACAAGGGTTGGCAGGAAGGCTGGATCGCGCCGGAAATCCCGGCCAAGCGGACGGGCAAGCGCATCGCCGTCATCGGCTCCGGCCCGGCCGGGATGGCAGCGGCGCAGCAGCTCGCGCGCGTCGGCCACGAGGTGAATGTCTATGAGCGAGAGGCGAAGGCCGGCGGCCTGCTGCGGTACGGCATTCCCGACTTCAAGATGGAAAAGAAGCACATCGACCGCCGCGTGAAGCAGATGGAGGCCGAGGGCGTCACCTTCCATTACAAGCAGAACATCGGTGTCACCGTGGCCTTCGCCGACATCGCCGCCGGGCACGATGCGGTGTTGATGACGGCAGGCGCCGAGGCGCCGCGCGATCCCGGCCTGCCGGACACCAATCTCGCGGGCGTGCATTACGCGATGCCCTTCCTGACGCAGCAGAACAAGCGCGTCGGCGGCGAGGATGTCTCGAACGAGGCGCCGATCCTGGCCGGCGGCAAGCATGTCGTGGTCGTCGGCGGCGGCGATACGGCGTCCGACTGCGTCGGCACAGCGTTTCGGCAGGGCGCGCTCTCGGTGACGCAGCTCGACATCCGCCCGATGGCGCCGCAGATCGAGGACAAGCTCACCGTCTGGCCGTATTGGCCGACGAAGTTCCGCACCTCCTCCTCGCAGGCCGAGGGCGCCGAACGCGAATTCCAGGCCGCGACGCTCGGGCTCGAAGGCCGCAACGGGCGTCTCACCGGGGTGAAATGTGCCCGCGTCGACGACAGGCGCCAGCCCATTCCCGGCACCGAATTCGTGCTGCCGGCCGATCTCTGCTTCCTCGCGATCGGCTTTGCCGGTTCGCTGGTCGAGGGGATGCTGACGCAAGCGGGTGTAGCGATGGACAAGCGCGCCAACGTTGTCGCCGACGACCGGGAGTATCGCACCAGCGTCGACAAGGTCTATGTCGCCGGCGACATGCGCCGTGGCCAGTCGCTGGTCGTCTGGGCGATCCGCGAGGGTCGTCAGGCGGCCCATGCCATCGACAAAGAGCTGATGGGCGCGACGATCCTGCCGATGTGATC
This sequence comes from Allobosea sp. P5_A5, assembly GCF_056400625.1. Lineage (NCBI taxonomy): Bacteria > Pseudomonadati > Pseudomonadota > Alphaproteobacteria > Hyphomicrobiales > Alloboseaceae > Allobosea > Allobosea sp. P5_A5. The sequence goes on along the minus strand of NZ_JBFUKY010000007.1, from coordinate 211,405 downwards.
GACGGGGGCACGTGGAATGAACAAGCAGACACTCCTCCTGCAGATCGTTCTGGCCGTGGCGGGCTGCTGTCTCGGCGCCTATGTCGGTCAGGAGCTGATCGGCGACAGCGCGCTGGGATGGGCTGCGACGGGAGCCATCACCGCCGGCTTCTGCGCGCCGCTGTTCAAGACCCTGATCGCCTGGCGGCAACGTCGCGGCTGAAGGGCGTGTCCGACCGCATCCCGCTGGATCAACGCCGCCAGCGCACGTCGTCGAGCCGGCCCGGCACGGCCTCCGGCGCGATGCCATGCCCGAAGACGCGCTCCAGCAGGAGGGCCGCGTCGCCGGTGCCGCGTGCTTCCGCGATCGAGGATAGCAGCGGCTGGTCCGGTAGGGGCACCTGGCCGGTGAGCGGCTGGATTGCGCCCGCCAGCGGCCGGGCGCGCAAGGCGTCGGCGAGGCCGAGCGTCGGGATGCCCGCCACCATCTGGTCGATCAGCCGCTCGACGCCGCCGGGCTGCAGTTCCGGCGCTGCCGGGGGGCCGATCACAGGGGCAATGGGCAGGGCGACGACACTGGCTTGCGGCGCGGCTTCGATCATCCGGCGGATGACCAGATCGACGAAATGCGCCGCCTTGCGCGCGCCGGCCTTGGTGAAATGGACGCCGTCGCCCAGCCGCAGGCGCGTCGCCTGGCCGGAGACGTCGGGGCCCGACGCTGTGTAGCGGTTCTCCGCATCGACGAAGCCGCCCCAGAGATCGACATAGTGTCCGCCCGCCTTCTCGGCGCGCTCGCGATAAAGCTCGTTAAAGGTGACGAGATCGGCGGAAAGGCGCGCATTCTGCACCGGCGGCACGCCGACCCAGATCAGCGGAATGCGTTTGGCCGCAAAGGCCGTGGCAATGGCGTCCACCCGCTCGCGATAAAGCTCGAGCCAGCGGGGGCTCAGCGGCTCCTGCACCAGATCGCCGTCCCGCAAGGGCTGACGGTCGTTCAGGCCGATCAGCATGACAGCGATGCTGATCTTCTGCTCGCCTGCGAGCAGCTCCGTGACCGCTTTCGGCCAATCATAGAAATCGGCGCGGACCAGGCCGGAATCGGGCCTCGTCCGCGCGGTCACCTCGACATCGGGCCGGTCATTCAGGGCGTTGTCGAGCCCGTCCGCCAGCAGGTTGGCAAGCGAGTCGCCCAGCACCATGATGTGATAGGCGACGTCGACTTTCGGCACGACCGGATCGTCGCGCACGACCACGGGCGCGGGCCGGCGCCTCGCGACCGGCGCGGCGCGCGGGCGAGGCTGAACCTGTGGCGCCGCCGGCTGCGACGGCATCTGCCAGAACATCTGGAAGAGGTTGCGCTGCTGGGGTTGCTGGGCGAATGCGGCCGGCCCGCCCGTCACGATCGACAGGCAGGTGGCCGCAAGCATCATGACGAGCAGGGGAAGGCGCAGCATCAGCCACCCGATCCGGCAACCACCGACACCGTCATCATAAGCCCGCGCCTGTCCGAAGTCAGCGTCCCCCGCGCATGCGGGCGAGCAAGGCCGGCGTCGGGTAACCATCGGCGATCTCGCCGACGCTGATCTGGTAGCGCCGCACCGCCTCGCGCGTGCCCGAGCCGATGCGGCCATCGGCGTCGTGGTCGTAGAGGCCGAGCGATTTCAGGCGGCGCTGCACATCCTTCGTGCCGCCCATATCGAGGCGCGCGGCCTTGACCGGCCAATCGGCCTGGATTTCCGGCCGCCCCATGATGCGGTCGCCGAGATGGCCGACCGCGAGTGCATAGGCGTCCGAGGAATTGTACTTCTTGATGACGTCGAAATTGGCGGTCAGCAGCAAGGCAGGGCCGGTGTGGCCGGCCGGAAAAAACAGGCGGCCCTCGCCGGAGGAGGGCAGGGCGCGGCCATCGGCGCGGGTCACGCCAGCACTGCGGAAGGAGGAGAAGCTGCCTTTTTCGAGGCGATAGTCGAAGCTTTCGGGCAGTGTCACCTCCATGCCCCAAGGCAGGCCCGGCACCCAGCCGAAGCTCTTCAAATAGTTCGCGGTCGAGGCGATGGCGTCGGCCGAGGAGGTCCAGATATCGGCATGGCCGTTGCCGGTGAAGTCGACGGCGTATTTCAGATAGCTCGACGGCATGAACTGGGTATGGCCCATCGCGCCGGCCCAGGAGCCGCGCAACTCATCGCGCCCGACATAGCCCTTTTCGATCAGCTCCAGCGCCACCAGCAACTCGTCGCGGAAAAAGTCGCCGCGATAGCGGATCGAGGCCAGTGTCGCGAGCGAACGGATGACATCCTTGTTGCCCTTGAAGGAGCCGAAATTGGTCTCCATCCCCCAGACGCCGAGGACGACCTCCTTCGGCACGCCGTAACGCGCCTCGACCTGGGCCAGCACGCCTGCATTCTCGGCCGCGACCGCCTGGCCGCGCCCGATGCGGCCGCCGCCGACGGCGCTGTTCAGATAACCCCAGATCGGGGCGCTGAATTCCGACTGTTTCTTCGTCAGCGCGACGATCGAGGCGTCGGGCGTGACGTTCTGGAAGGCGAGATCGAAGGTCCGCCGCGAGATGCCGCGCGCCTGAGCCAGCGGCCAGAGCCGCTGCACGAAAATCTCGAAGCCGACACTGGCGGGCGTCGCGGCCGGAACCCCGTCCGGGTTGCGCGACACCGAAATCGAGCCCGTGACCTGCGCGACGACCGGCGTCAGGCTGAGCAGCGCCGAGGCGGCAATGACGGTCAGGCGCATGGGGGCTCCCGGCTTTGAAGGATGGAAACATCTCCAAAGCGCCTGAACAAGATTAATCAGCGGTTAAACGAGGTGGCTTTCGGGCTTTCCGCGACCATTTGACAAGGCGCCGGGATTGGCCGAGTCTCCTCTCATGCACCAAGCGTCGACCTTCCAGCACGGCCGTCACCGGTCGGGGATCATCATCGCGGGCGTCTAGCCCCGGGCCTGTCGCGCGTCGCGCCCCGGTCCGGGGGCGGCTTTCCAATCTCGTCCAACCTCGCGGCGCGCCGACCGGCGTGCCGCTGCGCATTTTTCAAAGGCCTTCCTCATGACCCGCAAGACCAAGGCGCCGGCACGGCCGGCCATCGTCGTGACCGCAAGCGACCATGCCATCCTCACCCGCCTTGCCGATGGCGCCATCGACACCATGCCGGAACTGGCCGAGGAGCTCGCGCGCGAGCTCGACCGTGCGCGAGTTCTGCCGAAGGGCCGCGTGTCGTCGGATCACGCGCATATCGGCAGCGCCATCCTCTACCGCGATGAAAGCACTGGTCGCGAGACGAGCCTCACGCTCGTATGGCCGGAGGATGCCGATATCGAGAAGCAGCGCGTTTCGGTCATGACACCGATCGGCGTCGCGCTGATCGGCATGGCGGCGGGGCGCTCGATCGACTGGACGACACGCTCAGGCGAGGTCAAGCAACTGACGGTGGTCACGGTCGGCGATCCCGCGCCGGCCTCTGCCGCAGCATGAGACGGGAGCTCAGGCGGAGCTGTTCTTCAGCCTGAGCTTTTCTTCCCAGGCGAGTGCCTGGCCGACGATCTCCTCGAGGTCGTCATGCTCGGGCGTCCAGCCCAGCTCCGCGCGGATGCGGTCGGCGCGCGCGATGAGCGAGCCCGGATCGCCCGCGCGACGCTCAGTCATCGTCACCGGAAAATCGACGCCGGAGACCTTCTTCACGACCTCGACGACGTCCTTCACCGAATAGCCGCGGCCATAGCCGCAATTCAGTGTCAGGCTGTCGCCGCCGGCGCGCAGATGGTCGAGCGCGGCGAGGTGGGCGCGGGCGAGGTCGGTGACGTGAATATAGTCGCGCACGCAGGTGCCGTCCGGCGTCGCGTAATCGCTGCCGAAAACGGTGAGGCCGTCGCGCTGGCCGAGTGCCGCCTGGCTCGCCACCTTGATCAGGTGGGTCGCGTTGGGCGATGACTGGCCCGAGCGCCCGCGCGGATCGGCGCCGGCCACGTTGAAATAGCGCAGGATGAGGTAGGAGAAGCCGTGCGCCTTGGCGGCGTCCTGCAACATCCACTCGCTCATCAGCTTGGAGCGGCCATAGGGGTTGATCGGGTTGAGCGCGATCTCCTCCGGCACCGGCGAGATGGCGGGCTCGCCATAGACCGCCGCCGTCGAGGAAAAGATCACATGCTTGACGCCACAGCGGACGGCGCTTTCCAGCAGTGCGCGCGTCTTCACGGTGTTGTTGTAATAATAGCCGAGTGGGTCGCTGACCGATTCAGGAACCACGATCCGCGCCGCGAAATGTGCGATCTCGCTCACGCCGTGCTCGGCGATCACGGACTCGACCAGCGCCTGGTCCCCAATGTCGCCCTGAACGAAGGTCGCCTCTGGCGGAACCGCCCACCAGAATCCCGTCGAGAGATTGTCGAGCACGACGACCTTTTCGCCGCGGTCGAGCAGTTCCAGCACCATATGGCTGCCGATATAGCCCGCTCCGCCCGAAACCAGCACGGTCATGCGCGTCATCTCCCCTTGCACCCGCCAGGAACCGCTCTCACGAAAAAGCGTTGACGGGTTCTCAAGCCCCTTCTCCTATAGAGCGTCGCGGTTCGCATCCACAGCGAATGAGCGACAGATTTGACCCCCTGCCCATCATCGGCCCTCAGCCACGGGACAAATGGACTTTTCATGACGAAACGCATCCGCAAGGCCGTCCTGCCCGTCGCCGGTCTCGGGACCCGCTTCCTGCCCGCTACGAAGGCGATTCCGAAGGAAATGCTGACCATCGTCGATCGGCCGGTGGTCCAGCATGTGGTGGACGAGGCCCGCGCGGCCGGGATCGAGCATTTCATCTTCGTCACCGGCCGTAACAAGGCGGTGATCGAGGACCATTTCGACATGGCCTACGAGCTCGACGACACGCTGGCCAAGCGCAACAAGCTCAAGGAGCTCGAGGCGCTGAAGGCTGATCTGCCGGCGGCCGGCGCCGCCAGCTTCACCCGCCAGCAGGCGCCGCTGGGTCTCGGCCATGCCGTCTGGTGCGCGCGCGAGCTTGTCGGAGACGAGCCCTTCGCGCTGTTGCTGCCCGACATGCTGCATTACACGATGGGCAAGGGCTGTCTCGCCGAGATGATCGACGCCTATGACAAGCATGGCGGCAACCACATCGCGGTGGCGCCGGTGCCGGACGACCAGACGCATCAGTACGGTATCGTCGCGGTCGAGGACGCCAAAGCCAAGGTCACGAAGATCACCGGCATGGTCGAGAAGCCGCCGAAGGGCACCGCGCCGTCCAACCTGCATGTCAGCGGCCGCTATATCCTGCAGCCGACGATCTTCAACCTGCTGGCGCATCAGGAGCCCGGTGCCGGCGGCGAGATCCAGCTCACCGACTCGATGATCGCGCTGTCGCGGCTGGAGCCTTTCCATGCGGTGCGCTTCGACGGCGAGATCTACGACACCGGTTCCAAGATCGGCTTTCTGACCGCCAACTTCGCTTATGCGCTCGACCGCAGCGATCTCGGCCCGCAGCTGCGCGCCGAAATCGAGCGGCTGCTCGAACGTTGATGTCTGGGCCGACGGCGCCTGGCTCCTGACGGGAGCCGCGCAGGGGAGATGAGTGTTTGAGCGATCAGAGCCTCGTCTTCGATCGGAACCTCGGTCGTTCGCGGCTGGCGCGGGCGCTGGCTGGTGATTATCCGGATTTTCTGCTTCAGCGCGTGGCGGGCGATCTGGATGACCGTCTCGGCGCCGTGCTGCGGCAGTTCGCGGTCGGGGCCGATCTGGGTACGCCGCTGCCGGTTGTGGCGCCGCTCCTGCAAGGGAAGGTCGGGCGCCTGTGGCGGTTGGCAGAGGTGGCGGGCGCGCCGACCGATCTCGTCGGCGATCTCGAGGCTCTGCCCTTCGCCGCCGCCTCGCTCGATCTTGCGGTGTCGCTGCTGGCCCTGCAAGGCGTGAACGATCTGCCGGGCGCAATGGTCCAGATCAGGCGCAGCCTTCGGCCGGATGGGCTGTTCATCGCCTGCCTGCTCGGCGGGCGGACGCTTCAAGAACTGCGGCAGGTCTTGCTCGAGGCCGAGGCCGAGACGACCGGCGGGGCAAGCCCGCGCGTGGCGCCTTTCGGGGATTTGCGCGATCTCGGCAGCCTTTTGCAGAGGGCCGGGTTTGCGCTGCCCGTCATCGACAGCGAGGTCGTGACGGTGCGGTATGGCGACATTTTCGGGCTGATGCGTGATCTGAAGGCGATGGGCTGGGCGAATGCGCTGCTGTCTCGCCGCAGGACGACGCTGCGGCGCGACACGCTGCTGAGAGCGGCAGCGCTTTATGCCGAGCGTTATTCCGATGCCGACGGCCGGCTGCGCGCAACCTTCGAATGCGTCTGGCTCTCGGGCTGGGCGCCGCATGAAAGCCAGCAGAAGCCGCTGAAGCCGGGCTCGGCCAAGACACGATTGGCGGATGCGCTCGGCGTCCCGGAGATTGGGACCGGCGACAAGCCGGGAGGCGCAGGGTGAGTGAGAGGCCACCCCGCCGGGGCCGCGCCGACTTCCGTATCTTCCGGCCAATCCAGACGCGCTGGCACGACAATGACGTCTACGGCCACGTGAACAACGTCGTCTATTACAGCTGGTTCGACACGGCGGTGAACGGCTGGCTGGTCGAAAACGGCTTCCTCGACATCGGCGGCAGCGACACGATCGGGCTCGTGGTCGAGACCACCTGCACCTATTTCGAGAGCGTCGCCTTTCCGGAGGCGGTTGAGGTCGGCATCGCCGTCGAGCGGCTGGGCACCAGCTCGGTGACCTATCGCCTCGGCATTTTCAGGCACGGAAGCAATGAAGCAGCGGCGCAAGGCCGCTTCACCCATGTCTATGTCGAGCGCGCCGGCCAGAGGCCGGTTCCGATCCCGCCGCCGCTGCGAGCGGCACTCGAGGCCATGCAAGGCTGAGAATCGCGGCTAAAGCGTTGTCTCGCAGGCGCACACGGGTTATGCCGGCCCCATCGCCCGCCGGACCGCCAGGAAGCCTTCAGCCCGTGATTCCGAACGACATCAAGATCACCCCGCAGCTCGTGGCCGAGCATGGCCTGAAGCCGGACGAATATCAGCGCTTCCTGAACCTGATCGGGCGCGAGCCGACGATCACCGAACTCGGCATCGTCTCGGCGATGTGGAACGAGCATTGCTCCTACAAATCCTCCAAGCTTCATCTAAAGACGCTGCCGACCAAAGCGCCCTGGGTGATCCAGGGGCCGGGCGAGAATGCCGGCGTGATCGATATCGGCGACGGCACGGCCATCGTCTTCAAGATGGAGAGTCACAATCACCCGTCCTTCATCGAGCCCTATCAGGGCGCGACGACGGGCGTGGGCGGCATCTTGCGCGATGTCTTCACGATGGGCGCGCGGCCGATCGCGGTGCTCGACGCGCTGCGCTTCGGCTCGCCGGAGCATCCGCGCACGCGCCACCTCGTCTCGGGCGTGGTCGCCGGCGTCGGCGGCTACGGCAATTCCTTCGGCGTGCCGAATGTCGGCGGGCTGACCGGCTTCCACAGCCGCTATGACGGCAACATCCTGGTCAACGCCATGGCGGTCGGCATCGCCAAGGCCGATGAGATCTTCTACGCCAAGGCGTCGGGCGTCGGGAAGGCGATCGTCTATCTGGGCTCCAAGACCGGCCGCGACGGCATCCACGGCGCGACCATGGCTTCGGCCGAATTCGACGACAAATCCGAGGAGAAGCGCCCGACCGTGCAGGTCGGCGACCCCTTCGCCGAAAAGCTCCTGCTCGAAGCCTGCCTCGAGATCATGGCGGCGGGCCATGTCGATGCGATCCAGGACATGGGCGCGGCCGGCCTGACCTGCTCGGCCGTGGAGATGGGCGCCAAGGGCGATCTCGGCGTCGAGCTCGACCTCGACAAGGTGCCCTGCCGCGAGGAGGGCATGAGCGCCTATGAGATGATGCTGTCTGAAAGCCAGGAGCGCATGCTCATGGTGATCAAACCAGGCCATGAAGACGCCGCCGAGGCGATCTTCACCAAATGGGGCCTCGACTTCGCCGTCATCGGCCACACCACCGATACGCTGCGCTTCGTCGTGAAGCACAAGGGCGAGGTCATGGTCGACCTGCCGATCAAGGAACTCGGCGACGAGGCTCCGGAATATGATCGTCCCTGGGTCGAGACGCCGAAGCGCCAGCGCATCGCGTCCGAAAGCGTGACACCGCCCTGCGGCAATGCCGAGGCGCTGAAGAAGCTGATCGGCTCGCCGGACCTGTCGTCCAAGCGCTGGATCTGGGAGCAGTACGACACGCTGATCCTCGGCAATTCGGCGGTGACGCCTGGTGGCGATGCCGGGGTGATCCGCATCGAGAACGGGCCGAAGGGCCTCGCCATGACCGCCGATGTGACGCCGCGCTATTGCGAAGCCGATCCGTTCGAGGGCGGTAAGCAGGCAGTGGCCGAAGCCTGGCGCAGCCTGACGGCGGTGGGCGCCAAGCCCTTGGCGATCACCGACAACCTCAACTTCGGCAACCCCGAGAAGCTTGAGGTCATGGGCCAGCTCGTCGGCTGCATCCGCGGCATCGGCGAGGCCTGCCGGGCGCTCGACTTCCCCGTCGTCTCAGGCAATGTCTCGCTTTACAACGAGACCAACGGCGTTTCGATCCTGCCGACGCCCACCATCGGCGGCGTCGGCGTCATGGCCGATGTGATGAAGCACGCCACGATCGCGTTCAAGGCCGAGGGCGAGGCGATCATCCTCATCGGCGAGACCGCCGGCTGGCTCGGCCAGAGCGCCTATCTCGCGACGGTCTGCGGCCGTGAAGAGGGTGCGCCGCCGCCGGTCGACCTGGCCGTCGAGCGCCGCAATGGCGATTTCGTGCGTGGGTTGATCGAGGCCGGCCGGATCACGGCCTGTCATGATCTGTCGGATGGCGGTCTCGCCATCGCGCTGGCCGAGATGGCGCTGGCAAAGGGCATCGGGGCGACGATCGAGACGCTGCCGGCCGGGCCGGCTCACGCCGTGCTCTTCGGCGAGGACCAGGCTCGTTATATCCTTACGATTGGCGCTGCGCAGTCGGATGCACTCGTCGCCGAGGCGAAGACCGCCGGCGTGCCGGCCCTCGTTCTCGGTCGCACCGGCGGCGCGGCGCTTGCCCTCCCGGGTGAACCGGCCCTCGCGATAGCCGATCTCCGCACCATCCATGAAGATTGGCTGCCGACCTATATGGCCGGTAAGGCGGCTTGAGGAGACCAGACGATGGCGATGGATGCCTACGAGATCGAGCGGATGATCAAGGCCGCGCTGCCGGACGCTACGGTCGAGATCAAGGATCTCGCAGGTGATGGCGATCATTACGCCGCGACCGTCGTTTCGGCCGCCTTCAAGGGCAAAAACCGGGTGCAGCAGCACCAGATGGTCTATGCCGCGCTTCAGGGGAACATGGGCGGCGTGCTCCACGCCCTTGCGTTGACGACGAGCGTTTCCCAAGATTAGAACCAGACAATCCGACGGGCCTTGAACCCGCTTCAGGAGATAAAACGATGACCGACGTCAACGCCCGCATCGATGCCGAAGTAAAGTCCGCCGACGTGGTGCTCTTCATGAAGGGCACGCCGCAATTCCCGATGTGCGGCTTCTCCGGTCAGGTCGTGCAGATCCTGTCCTATGTCGGCGTGCCGTTCAAAAGCGTGAACGTGCTGGAGGACCAGGAAATCCGCGAGGGCATCAAGGGCTATTCGAACTGGCCGACGATCCCCCAGCTCTACGTCAAGGGCGAGTTCGTCGGCGGCTGCGACATCGCCCGCGAGATGTTCCAGGCAGGAGAGTTGCAGACCTTGCTCGAAGAGAAGGGCATCGCCGTCAAGCAGGCGAGCTGAGGCTTAGACTTCGGGGCATGCGGGCAGCGACCCAAGCGCCGCCCAGAGCGTGTCCGGCAGCGTCCGCGAGCGCTCGATGAGCGCGACGCAGCCGCGCCGCCCTTCGGCCACGGCTTTTGGTTTCAGCGTGGCGTTGTCGAATACGCGCCACCTGTCGACCGCGCCGATATAGAGCGGCAAATTGTCGATGGCGCGCGCAAAGCGCCTTCGGACATCCACCTCTGCCACGTCATGGCCACCTTCGCTGACGCGCCGCGCGATACGCGACAGCGAAACCTCGGGAGAGGCTGTCAGGAAGAAAAGCAGGTTGATCTCGAAGCCGGCGTCGTGCGCGGCTGCTATGGTGCGCAGATGCGTCTTTCCCGACATCGTCGTCTCGATAGAAAACGAGCGGCGGTCCCCGATCAGCGAGCGGGTCATGTCGAGTGCGACGCGCGCGGCGCGCTGCTGCTCTGCCGATGGATCGAGCGGCGAGAGACCCCGCGCGATCTCGTCGAGATTGACGAAGCGCGTGCTGCCCGACACGGCGCGAATGTGCCGAAAGGCGTAGGTCGTCTTGCCGACGCCATTAGGCCCTGCCACGATCCAGAATTGCGGCTGCGAAGCATTCATCCGGTCTGGCTAGCACGCGTCATGCTGCATCGCCAATTCTCTCAGGCCGCCGCGCATTCCGGGTGAGGCTTCGAAACCCGCTCTTTCGAAGGCGGGTTTTTTTCGAGCTTGCCTGCGGGTCGGATCGGCCTGCGGACAAGTTCGCCGCCACAATTGGGGCAGGCACCCTTGAAGCGGCCTTCCGCGCAATCGGCGCAGAAGGTGCATTCGAACGAGCAAATCATCGCGTCGCGGCTGCCGGGCGCTAGGTCGCGGTCACAGCATTCGCAGTTCGGGCGCAGTTGCAGCATGCAAGCCTCCTCAAAGTTGCTGGAGCATGAAGCTTGAGCGGCGTCTTGCCAACGCATCCTGCTGATGATCGCGATCACTTCACCAGTAGCCAGTCCTCCACCACCAGCGCGTCGAGGCCACTGGTGTAGAACATGAGGATCGCGTCCTCGGCCGTGTGCAGGATCGGCTTTCCCATGATGTTGAAGGAGGTGTTCAGGATCACTGGCACACCCGTCAGCTCATGGAAGGCCTGGATCAGCGCGTGATAGCGCGGATTGCGTTCGGCCGTGACACTCTGGAGGCGGCCGGTCGCATCCTCATGGACGACGGCGGGGACGCGGTTCCGCACCGCCTCCTTCCAGACCAGCGTGCGCTCCATATAGGGCGCGTCCTGGTAATTCTCGAACCAGTCGGCGGCGTGCTCGGCGAGGATCGACGGCGCGAAGGGGCGGAAGGCCTCGCGGTATTTGACCTTGGCGTTCAGAATGTCCTTGGCCTCAGTCGGGCGCGGATCGGCGATGATCGAGCGGTTGCCGAGCGCGCGGGGGCCGAATTCGGCGCGGCCCTGCACCCAGCCGATCAGCTTGCCCTCGGTCAGGAGCCTGGCTGTTACCGGAGCAACCTCGTCGGGGTCGAGTTTGCGCAGACGCTTTTCCCAGAGCTGCATGCGTTCGAGGGGCTCGGTCGAGACGCGCGAGCCCAGATAGGGCGAGAGCGGCCCCTTCGAAGCGCGCCAGTCCGGGTTCGCCTCGGCATGGCTGAGCCAGGCCGCACCGATTGCATTGCCGTCATCCGCCGGGGCGGAAGGCACGAATACGTGCTTGAAGCCGTGGCGCCCGACGATCTTGCCGTTGAACGAGGAGTTCAGCGCGCAGCCGCCGGCCAGCACGAGATTTTCGCTCGGGACAAGCGCGGCGGCTTCTCCGAGCAAGGCTTCCATCATTTCGGCGAAGACATCCTGCCCGCAGCGGGCCAGATCAGCCCAGCCCTGGTCTAGCGCGTCAGCCGGGCGCTTCGCCAAAATCTCCGCCGCCACGGCCTTGACGATATCGGCTTTGGCGAAGGAGAGCTTGTGGCCCTCGATCGTATAAAGTTTGCGCAGCAGCGCCATCAGCTCCGGGTCGGTCTTGCCATAGGGCGCCAGCCCCATGATCTTCCACTCCTCCCCCTTGGCCTGGTCGAAGCCGGCAAGGTCGGTGACGAGGCCGAAATAGAAGCCGATCGATTCCCGGCCGCGATGGCGCTTCACCTCGCGCAGCTTGCCGCCTTCAAGCGCGAAGATGGCGGACGCCCCTGTCTCGCCCATGCCGTCGACGACGAGGCAGGCTGCATCGGTGAAGGGTGACGACCAGCAGGCGTAAGCTGCGTGGCTCAGATGGTGCCCATGTCGCGTGAGGCCTGTGACGTTGGCGGTGCCATAGGCGCGGTCGAGCCCAAGCAGCACGCCCATGCCGGCGCGCTGCTGGCCGAGATGCAGCGAGGCGATCAGCGCGCGCTCGGTGCGCTCCGGCACCAGCGAGCGGTTTAGCTCCGGCGAAAGCTTCAGCAGCGCCTCCAGCGTGAAGGAGCCGGCGCGGGCCATCTGGTCGAGGAAGCCGGTGAAATCCTCGCCCCAGCTTGTTGCGATACGGACCTCGGCGTCCTGCGGGATGTAGCGCTTCAGCAGGGCTTCCATGCGCGGCGCCGAATCCGGCTCGCAGTTCGGCGCGCGCTTGTATTGCAGATAGCGCTCGGTCGCCTCGGCGAAGAGCACCTCGCCATCGGGGCCGATGATCGCGATGGCCGGGTCATGGAAGGTGGTGGCGAGGCCGATGGTGTAGGTCATGGGCGGGAGGATATGGCGCAGGGCGGTGCGACAGGCAATCGCGTGCTGTCATTCCGGGGCAGGCCGAAGGCCTGGACCAAGAACCCACGACTGGGCGAGCGCAATTGCGGGTCCAGTTGCTCATCCAGTCGTGGGTTCCGGGTTCTCGCTGCGCGAGCCCCGGAATGACAACGGGTCAGCGCCCGATCGCGGCCGCCATCAGCGCTTTCGAATCCGCGCTCGCCCAATCGGCCGGGCCCTGGATGATGCCGAGTTCGCAGCCTTCCTTGTCGACGATGATACTGACGGGCATGCCCTCGACCTTGTGCGCGGCGCGCAAGCTCTGGAAGGTTACGGCTTGGGGATCGCCGTAAAAGGGCAGGGCACCCACCTTGTTCTCGGTCAGCCAGGCCTTGGGCTTGTCGAGATTCCGGGTGTCTATGTTGATGGCCACAACCGAGAAATCTGGCCCGCTCATCTCGCGTTGCAATGCGTCGAGTGCCGGCATTTCCTTGAGGCACGGCGCGCACCAGGTCGCCCAGAGATTGACCAGCAGCGTCTTGCCCTTCAGCGCGGCCAGCGTCATCGGCCGGCCATCCGGCCCGTTGAAGGTCAGCTCAGGCGCGGGCTGCGGGTCCTTGCGGATCTCGACGGCCGCGACCTCGCCCTTGGCCAGCGGCGCCATGCGGGCCGCCGTCTGGCGCGCGGCCTTGCATGATCCGTTGCCGGCATCGCCCATGACGGAGTAGAAGGCGGCCACACCTGCGAGGCCGAGCGCTGCTGCGACCCCGAGGGCCAGACCGATCTTCGTTCCTGACGTCATCGTGCGTCCTCAAAAGCAGGAAAGACCGCCGTGAGCAACCGCATGTGGGGTGGGCGTTTCGCCACAGGTCCCGACGTCATCATGGAGGAGATCAACGCCTCGATCGACTTCGACAAGAAGCTCTGGCGGCAGGACATTCGCGGCTCGTTGGCTCATGCGGCGATGCTGGCCGAAACCGGCATCCTGACCAAGGACGATGTGGCGACGATCACGGAAGGCCTGAAAAAGGTCGAAGGCGAGATCGAGGCCGGCAGCTTTACCTTCTCCCGCGCGCTCGAGGACGTTCACATGAACGTCGAATCCAACCTCAAGGACAAGATCGGCCTCGCCGCCGGCCGCCTCCACACCGCCCGCTCGCGCAACGACCAGGTCGCGACCGACATGCGGCTATGGGTGCGCGACACGCTCGACGAGATCGACGGCCAGATGCGCGATCTCCAGCAGGCGCTGGCGGAAAAGGCGGATCTGCATGCCGGCGCGGTGATGCCGGGCTTCACCCATCTGCAATCGGCGCAGCCGGTCACCTTCGGCCACCATCTGCTGGCCTATGTCGAGATGCTCGGCCGCGATCGCGGCCGCATCCGCGATGCGCGCGCCCGGATGAACGAATGCCCCTTGGGAGCGGCGGCGCTTGCCGGTACCTCCTTCCCGATCGACCGGCACATGACGGCGAAGGCTCTGGGATTCGACCGGCCGACGGCGAACTCGCTCGATTCGGTCTCGGACCGCGATTTCGTGCTGGAGACGCTGGCCGATGCCTCGATCTGCGCGATGCATCTGTCGCGTCTGGCCGAGGAGATCGTGCTGTGGGCGACCCCGCAATTCGGCTTCGTCAGGCTCTCCGATGCGTTCTCGACGGGCTCCTCGATCATGCCGCAGAAGCGCAATCCGGACGCGGCCGAGCTGGTGCGCGGCAAGGCCGGGCGCGTCTTTGGGGCGCTGCAAGCGATGCTGACGATGATGAAGGGCCTGCCGCTGAGCTATTCCAAGGATATGCAGGAGGACAAGGAGGGCACTTTCGACGCCCTCCAGACCCTCTCGCTGTGCCTGGCCGCCATGACCGGCATGATCCGCGACCTGCAGCCCGACCTCAAGGCGATGAAGAAGGCGGCCGGGTTCGGCTACGCCACCGCGACTGACCTCGCCGACTGGCTGGTCCGGGTGCTGAAAATGCCGTTCCGCGATGCGCATCACGTCACCGGCCGGCTCGTCGGCATCGCCTCCGAACGCAAGATCGGGCTGGAGAAGCTGACGCTGGCCGAAATGCAGGCGGTCGAGCCTGCCATCACGGAGGCCGTCTTTGCCGTGCTCGGCGTCGACCAGTCGGTGAAGAGCCGGGTCAGCTATGGCGGCACGGCGCCGGCCAATGTCCGCAAGCAGGCCAGGGGCTGGCTGAAGCGGCTTGCCAAGGACAAGGCCTGAGCCTTCGTGCGTCATGCTCGCCCTTGTGGCGAGCATCCACGTCTTGAACATGACCTTCGACCGGCGAAGACGTGGATGGTCGGCACAAGGCCGACCATGACGGAAGGTGCGCTCGATTGACCCGAGATTAACGCGCCTTCGAGCCTCGCTCTCCGCCCCTTCCTCCGCTAATGTCCCGCCACGTTTCGTCCGAGGGCCGCCTTCGTGCTTCAACCAAGTTTGAAATCAAGGCCGCTGAAATTCGGCCGTGCCCTGCTGGTCGTCGGCTTGCTCGGGCTGGCGCTCGGCGCCTGCGGGCGCAAGGGGCCGCTCGAGGCGCCCCCGAACGTCACCGGCGCGGTGGACCTGCCCGACGACCAGGTCGGCGCCAAGGAGCAGGAGCCGGCGGATATCGGCTCGGCTTCCGTGCTGGCGAAGCCGGCCAAGGCCAATCGGGCGATCACCGTTCCGAACAAACCGTTCATCCTCGATCCGCTGATGTGAACCGCGGCTATGACGCCCGGCCAATGACGGGCGTCCTGCTCGGGCTCGACCCGAGCATCTCCTGCAAGAGATTCTCGGGTCTGCGCTACGCTTCGCCCGAGAATGACGGTTTTCGCCGTCGCTGACGCGAGCAAGAAACCATGCACCATTTCGCCTACCGTGACGGCTCGCTTCATGCCGAGGGCGTCGATCTCGCACGGATCGCGGCCGAGGTCGGCACGCCGGTCTATGTCTATTCCAGCGCCACGATCGAGCGGCACTACAGGCTGTTTTCCAACGCGGTGAAGGGCGTCGCGCCGGCTGGCGGCGCGCATGTGTTCTACGCGATGAAGGCCAACGGCAATCTCGGCGTGCTGAAGACGCTGGGCGCGCTTGGCGCCGGCATCGATACGGTGTCGGAAGGCGAAATCCGCAAGGCGCTCGCGGCTGGCATCGCGCCTGAGAAGATCGTGTTTTCGGGGGTCGGCAAGAGCGAGCAAGAGCTGCGCTTCGCCGTCGAGGCGGGGATCTATCAGGTCAATATCGAGACCGAGGGCGAGCTCGACCTGCTCTCCAGGGTCGCGGCCCAACTCGGCAAGCGGCAGGAGGCGGTGTTCCGGGTCAATCCGGATATCGGCGCCGGCGGCCACGCCAAGATCACCACTGGCTCTTCCGAAAACAAGTTCGGCGTCTCCTTCGAGGAGGTCGGCCGACTTTATGCCCGTGCGGCCAACATGCCGGGCGTGCGGATCATGGGGCTGGCCGTGCATATCGGCAGCCAGATCCGCGAGACCGACGCCTTCGAGGCGGCCTACACCAAGATGGTTTCGCTGGTCGGCGATCTCAGAGGCGAGGGGCACCGGGTCGACCGGCTCGATCTCGGCGGCGGGCTCGGCATTCCCTACGATATCCCCAAGCATTTCGACCATGGACCGGGGCTGATCGAGGCTTATGCGAAGATGGTCGGGCGCGTGACGAAGGGGCTCGATGTCGAACTCGGCTTCGAGCCCGGCCGCCTGATCGTCGGCAATGCCGGTATCCTGCTAACCAAAGTGCTGCACCTCAATCCGCGTCCGACGAAGCAGTTCCTCGTGGTCGATGCGGCGATGAACGATCTCGTGCGCCCAGCGATGTACGAGGCCTATCACGAGATCTGGCCAGTGACGGAGAGCGCGGACGACGCGCCCCGCGTCGCCTACGACGTGGTCGGGCCGATCTGCGAATCGGGCGACACCTTCACCACCGGCCGCAGCCTGCCGAAGCTGGCGCCGCACGACCTCATCGCCTTCATGACGGCGGGTGCCTATGGCGCCTCGATGTCCTCGACCTACAACCAGCGCCTGCTGGTGCCGGAGGTGATGGTGAAAGGCGACGACTACGCCGTGACCCGACCGCGCCAGAGCTATGAAGAGCTGATCGGCATGGACCGGCTGCCGGGTTGGTTCGCGTAAGTTGCAGCGTCATTCTCGGGCTTGACCCGAGAATCTCGTGCCGCATGGGCTCTGGTTTCCAAGATACTCGGGTCAAGCCCGAGCATGACGGTGGCAGCGTTCACGAAACGTCGAGCGCCGTGCAAAGGCTCCCGCCGGGGGCTGGTCACGCCACATTCCCGTGCTAGCCTGAGATCATAGGCGATATCAGTTGAGACGATGGGGGCCGCCCGGAGCGATGGCATGAGCGAGGCAGAGCGCCGTAAGGCGCCCGACACGATCGACGGCATCCGCCTCAGGCTGCGCCGTCTCGCGCTGGCTTCGCGTGTCTCGCTCGGCTTCGAGCGGCTGTGGCCGCTTCTGTGGCTGCTGCTCGGCGTCGTGCTGAGCTTTGTCGCCGTCTCCTGGTTTGGGCTGTGGACGCATCTGCCCTGGTATGGGCGGATCGCAGGTGTCGTGCTGTTCCTTGCCGCCTTGGCACTGAGCCTGTGGCGGGTGGCGCAGGTGGTTTGGCCGACGCATCGCGACGGGCTGGCACGGCTCGACCGCTCGTTTCTGGGTGGGCATCGCCCGGCCTCGACATTGAACGACAATCTGGCGGTCGGCTCGGCCGATCCGGTTTCGCAAGCGCTGTGGAAGCTGCATGTCGAGCGCCAAAGCCGGCAGGTTGCCGGGTTGAAGGTCGCTGGCCCCCAGCCGCGTATGGCGGGGCATGACCGGCGGGCGCTGCGAGCCGTGCCGTTGCTCGCCGCCATCTGCGCGCTGTTCGTCGCGGGGCCTGAGGCGACGCAGCGCCTTTCCGCCGCCTTCGACTGGCAGGGCCCGCCCGGCGCGGCGCCCTCCACCCGGATCGATGCCTGGATCGATCCGCCCGCCTATACGCGGCTGCCGCCGATCCTGATCGATTTCGCCAAGCTGACGAGCTCGAAGATCAGCGCGCCGGAAAAGTCGATCATCGTGGTGCGCGTCGCCGGCAAGAGCAGCCTGGATGTCGCGACAACCGGGCGGCTCGACCTGATCAAGCCCGAGGACAAGCAGGCCGGGGACGGGAAGGGCGAAGCCGTGCCGCCCGTCAAGCCGGCGCCGGGGCAGCAGCAGGCGGTGATGGAGAAGCGCTTCACGCTGGCCGGCAACGGCACGCTGAAGCTCACCGGCAGCGGCGCGCCCGGCACGACGCTGACCCTCACAGCGATTGCCGATCAGCCGCCGACGATCGCCTTCGTCGAGCCGCCGAAAGCGATCGTCGGGGCGCAGTCGGGCGGGCTCGGCATCCTCTACAAGGCCAAGGACGATTACGGCATCGCCTCCGTCGAAGTGAACGTCACCCGGCCCGATCAGGCGAAAGGCGGACGCTCGCTGGTCGAGCCGCCAAAACAGAACCTCGCCGTGCCGTCCTCGGCTAGCGGCGAGGACGAGCAGAAGGGCACGGTCGATTTCTCGGCGCATCCCTGGGCCGGCGCCAAGGTGCGCATGGTGCTGATCGCCAAAGACGATGCCGGGCAGGAGGGCCGCAGCGAGCCGGTCGAGATCGTGCTGCCGCAGCGTAGTTTCGCCAATCCTCTCGCCAAGGCGCTGGTCGAGCAGCGGCGCAAGCTCGTGATGAACGTCGACGACCGGAAGCTCGTCCAGCTCGCCATGGACGCGCTGCTGATCGAGCCCGATCTCTTCATGAAGGACAAGGGCGTCTATCTCGGCATGCGGATGCTGGGCGAGCGGCTGCGCAGATCCGGCAGCGACGCCGAGCTGGTCGAGGTTTCCGAGCTGATGTGGGCGATGGCGCTGCAGCTCGAGGATGGCAGCATGTCGGATGCCGAGCGCGCGCTCAAACAGGCGCAGGAGAACCTTCAGCAAGCGCTGGAACGCGGCGCCTCGGAGGAGGACATCAAGAAGCTGACCGACGAGATGCGCAAGGCGATGGACAACTATATGCGCCAGCTCGCCGAGCAGATGATGCGTCAGCAGCAGAACGGCCAGCAGGACCAGGCGAACATCCCGGAGAATTTTCGCACCGTGACGCCGCGCGATCTCCAGAACATGCTCGACCGCATCGAGGAGCTGTCGAAGCGCGGGGACATGGCCGAGGCGCAACGCCTGATGGAGCAGCTCAACCAGATGCTCAACAATCTCCAGATGGCGCGCCCCGGGCAGCAGCGGCAAAACGAGATGGGGCAGGCGCTCGGCGATCTCGACCGGATGACGCGCGACCAGCAGAACCTTCGCGACCAGACCTATCAGAACGAGCAGCGCCGGCAGGGGCAAGGCCAGACGCAGCGCGGCCAGCGGCCGGGCCAGCAGCAGGGGCGTCCGGGCCAGCGTGGGCAGCAGGGTCCACGGGGTCAGCAGGGTCAGCAGGGCGACCAGGGCCAGGATGGTCAGGATGGGGAAGACGGCGAGGGCATGCAGGGCCAGAACGGCCAGGGGCAAGGCGGGCAAGGGCTTTCGCAGCGCCAGCAGGCCTTGCGCGAACGGCTTCAAGACCTCCAGCGCAAGATGCGCGGCATGGGCGCGCCGCAAAGCGGCGAGCTCGACGAGGCCGAACAGGCGATGCGCGATGCCGAAGGCCAGCTAGGCCAAGGGCAGGGCGAAGGCGCTCTCGATGCTCAGGGCCGCGCGCTCGATGCTTTGCGGCGCGGCGGCCAGAACCTTGCCCAGCAGATGCAGGGACAGCCTGGCGAGGGCGAAGGCCAGGGTCAGGCCTATGGCGAGCCGGACGGGCGTCCCGCCGGCCGGCCCTCGGCGCAACAGCGCGGCAGCGAGGACCCGCTCGGCCGTCCGCAGCGCCAGCGCGACTGGTCGGACGGGCGGGTGAAGGTGCCCGGTGCCGACGAGGGCGCGACGCAACGGGCGCGACGCATCCTCGAAGAGCTGCGCAAGCGGCTCGGCGATCCGCTGCGGCCGCAGGAAGAGCTGGATTATCTGGAGCGGCTGCTGCGGCGGAATTGAGCGGACGTCGGTTGCCGATTACCGATCCACCAAGCTGGCTTGGAAGGCGCGAGGAACCCTCTCCCGGAGGGAGAGGGCAGGGTGAGGGGTCGGCCGCTGGACGCTTTGGCCGTGCCCTCGCCGCTGCTGCGGTCGGCAGTGTTATTCTGGTTTCAGGGGCCTACACCTCACCCCTGCCCCTCTCCTTACAGGAGAGGGGTTCTCCGAGCCCTTTT
Source organism: Allobosea sp. P5_A5 (assembly GCF_056400625.1). Taxonomy (NCBI): domain Bacteria; kingdom Pseudomonadati; phylum Pseudomonadota; class Alphaproteobacteria; order Hyphomicrobiales; family Alloboseaceae; genus Allobosea; species Allobosea sp. P5_A5. The sequence goes on along the minus strand of NZ_JBFUKY010000007.1, from coordinate 191,605 downwards.
TTGAACCATTCCGCCGCCGCTCGCGACCAGCGCTCCGACGACGATGAGTGCGCAGGATGCCCCTAGCAGCCAGCTTGCCTGCGCGTAGCCGAAGAGCACGAGCACCAGTGTCGAGAGCACCGGCGCCGCATAGGAGGCGACGCCGAGCAGGGCGACATCGCCCTGCTTCATGCCGATGTCCCAGACCACGAAGGCCAGCCCGATCGAGCCCAGGCCGAGGCCGAGGATGCCGATCCATTCGGTGACGGTCGGTGCCCACAAGGTCGTCTCGAACGCCGCATGACAGAGAAACGCCAGCACGGCGCAGCCCAGCATCGTCATGCACAGGCTTTCGGACGGCACGGCGGCGAAGCGGCGTGAGGCGACCGAATAGCTCGCCCAGACGAAGGCGCCGAGTGCCGCGAAGATATGGCCGGGGGCCAGCCCCGCTCCCGCACTGAGCCCCCCGGAGACCAGCAGGAGCGTCGCGACCAGGCCGATCGTCGCCCCAGCGAGATGGCGCAGCTTCAGCCCCGCTCCGGGCAGCAAGGCGGCGAACAGCACGATCAGCAACGGCCAGAGATAATGGATCAGGTTCGCCTCGGCGGCGGGCGCTGTCTTCACCGCCGCATAATAGAGCGCCGAGTCGCCGAAGAGTCCGTAGATGCCCAGCGCGAGCGAGGCCGGCGTGGGCCGGATGCGTGCGAGCTGTCCGCGCGCCGCCGCGATCGCCAGAATCAGCAGGCCCCCGACCAGAAACGTCATGCCGACGAGCTGGAAGGGCGGTACGCGACCGGACATCGCGGTGAAAAGCGCCAGCGTCGACCAGAGCAGGATGGCACAGAAGCCGATGAGGGTCGCGGTCCGGGAGGTCATGGTCGCTCTTGTTTGTGTCCGGTCGCGATAACCAGCTTTTCGGGCGATGACCAGCGGCGAGGCCCCGCGTGGCCCGTTTGCGCAGCGCAGCACGGCTTTCCGGCCATGGGGGCCATGCTCGTCGCGGCGTTGACCCGAGGGCGGCGGCGGCCCATGCGTCGCGCATGACCACGATTCCGCTGCAGACGATCGCCCGCCGCCCCTTGATGCCGGTTCTGGCCGCGCTGAGCCTCGCCCATCTGCTGAACGACCTCGTCCAGTCGATGATCCCGGCGCTGTATCCGCTGATCAAGGAAACCTATCGGCTCGATTTCATGCAGATCGGCTTCATCACGCTGGCGTTTCAGGTGACGTCCTCGCTGCTGCAGCCGCTGCTCGGCTTCGTCACCGACAAGCGGCCCTGGCCTTATGCGATGGTCGCCGGCATGTGTTCGACACTGGCCGGGCTTCTGCTGCTGTCCTTCGCCCACAGCTATGCAGTTGTCCTGCTGTCGGCCGGCCTGATCGGGCTCGGCTCGGCGGTGTTCCATCCGGAGGCGACGCGCATGGCGCGCCATGCCGCCGCTGGGCGGCAGGGGCTGGCGCAGGGCGTTTTCCAGGTCGGCGGCCATGTTGGCTATGCGGTCGGCCCGCTGCTGGCGGCGGCGGTGGTGATGCCTCGCGGGCAGGAGAGCCTGTCATGGTTCTCGGGAGTCGTGCTGCTGGCGATGGGGCTGATGGGCTGGATCGGCTCCCGCTATGCCGCGATGCGGCGCGAGCAGGCAGGCTCCAAAGGCCATATCGAGGAGGTGGCCAGCCATGGCCTGCCCAAGGGGCGGATCATCCTGGCGATGGCGGTGCTGATCGTGCTGCTGACCTCGAAGAACGGCTACACCGCTGCCTTCACCTCCTACTATACCTTCTATCTGATCGAGCGTTTCGGCGTCGATGTGCAGCTCTCGCAAATCATGCTGTTCCTCTATCTCGTCGTCGGTGCCGTCGGCGTCATCCTCGGCGGCATGATCGGCGATCGGATCGGCCGGGACCGGGTGATCTGGCTATCGATCCTGGGTTCGCTGCCCTTCGCGCTGATGCTGCCCTATGCCGACCTATTCTGGACCGGCGTGCTGAGTATCATCGTCAGCTTCATCATGGCGAGCGCGTTTTCGGCGATCCTGATCTACGCGATCGACCTCGTGCCGCACCGTATCGGGCTCGTCGGAGGGTTGTTCTACGGGCTGTCGTTCGGGCTCGGCGGGGTGGCGGCGGCAGCGCTCGGCGCGCTGGCCGATCAGATCGGCATCATCGCCGTGTTCAAGCTTTGCGCCTGGCTACCGGTGCTGGGGCTGCTGACTTTCCTGCTGCCGAGCGGCGGCAAGCGGGTCTGAAGGCAGTTTATCGGCTCTTCCGTCATTGCGAGCAAAGCGAAGCAATCCAGGGGGCGTAGCGCTCTGCCGCCCCTGGATTGCTTCGTCGCTTCGCTTCTCGCAATGACGGTAAAGCCGCCTGTCGAGCCGCGAAGGGCTCAGTGCATGTATTGACCGCCATTGATGGCGAAGGTCGCGCCGGTGGCGAAGGAGCCGTGCTCGGAGGCGAGCCAGACCACCATCTGGGCGATTTCCTCGGGCTTGCCGAGGCGGCCGGCCGGGATACCTGCGACGACGCGCTGGAGCGCGGCTTCCGGCATCGCGGAGACCATGTCCGTGCCGATATAGCCCGGCGTGATCGCGTTCACCGTGATGCCCTTGTTGGCGTTCTCCTGCGCCAGCGCCTTGACGAAGCCGATGTCGCCGGCCTTGGCGGCGGAATAGTTCACCTGGCCCATCTGGCCTTTCGAGCCGTTGATCGAGGAGATCACCACGATGCGGCCGAAGCTGCGGGCGCGCATGCCCTCGATCACCGGGCGCGTCATGTTGAACAGCGAATCGAGGTTGGTGCGGATCACATCCGACCAATGCTCCTTCGTCATCTTGTGGAAGAAGCCGTCGCGGGTGATGCCGGCATTGTTGATAAGGATGTCGACCGGGCCCAGTTCGGCCTCGACCTTGGCGATGCCCGCAGTGCAGGCGTCGTAGTTGCCGACATCCCATTTGAAGACCGGGATGCCGGTCTCGGCCTTGAACTTGGCGGCCGCCTCGTCGTTGCCGGCATAGCTCGCGGCGACCTTGTGTCCGGCCTCCTGCAACGCCTTGCTGATCGCCGCGCCGATGCCGCGCGTGCCCCCCGTGACCAGTGCAACCTTCGTCATAACGGTTCCCTCTCGCAGATTTTCTTGGCGGTTAGAAAACGCCCCGGTTCGAGCCGGGGCGTCGGATCTCAGGGCGAGCCGGCTTCGCTCAGGCGCGTTCCAGCGCCATGGCGACGCCCATGCCGCCGCCGATGCAGAGCGTGGCGAGGCCCTTCTTGGCGTCGCGCTTTTCCATCTCGTGCAGCAGCGTCACCAGCACGCGGGCGCCGGACGCGCCGATCGGGTGGCCGATGGCGATGGCGCCGCCATTGACGTTGACGATGTCGGTGTTCCAGCCGAGGTCCTTGTTGACCGCGATCGCCTGCGCCGCGAAAGCCTCGTTGGCCTCGACCAGATCGAGGTCGGAGACCTTCCAGCCGGCCTTCTCCAGCGCCTTTCGGGTCGCCGGGATCGGACCCGTGCCCATGATGGCGGGATCGACGCCGGCGGTGGCCCAGCCCCTGATCGTCGCCAGTGGCTTCAGGCCGCGCTTGGCGGCCTCCTTGGCGCTCATGATCACCAACGCGGCCGCGCCGTCATTGATGCCCGAGGCGTTGCCGGCGGTCACGGTGCCCTCCTTGGAGAAGGCGGGCTTGAGCTTGGCCATCGCCTCGGTGGTGGCGCCGTGGCGGGGGTATTCGTCCTGATCGACGATGATGTCGCCCTTGCGGGTCGAGACCGTGAAGGGGACGATCTCCTCCTTGAAGCGGCCGGCCTTCTGCGCGGCCTCCGCCTTGTTCTGCGACCGGGTGGCGAACTCGTCCTGCTCCTGCCGGCTGATCTGCCACTTCGTCGCGACGTTCTCGGCCGTCGTGCCCATGTGGTAGCCGTGGAAGGCGTCCCAAAGACCGTCCTTGATCATCGTGTCGATGAACTTGGTGTCGCCCATCTTGGTGCCGTTGCGCAGATGCGCGGCGTGCTGGGACATCGACATCGATTCCTGCCCCCCGGCGACGATGATGTCGGCATCGCCATTGGCGATCTGCTGCAGGCCGAGCGCGACCGCGCGCAGGCCCGAGCCGCAGAGCTGGTTCAGCCCCCAGGCAGTAGCTTCCTGCGGGATGCCGGCGGCCATGGCGGCCTGCCGGGCGGGGTTCTGGCCCTGACCGGCAGTCAGGACCTGGCCCATGATGAGTTCGTCGACATCGGCGGGGTCGACCTTGGCGCGGCTCAGCGCTTCCTTGATCGCGGCGGCGCCGAGCTCGTGGGCCGGCGTGTTGGCGAAAGCGCCATTGAAGGCGCCGACCGCCGTGCGCGCGGCGCCGACGATCACGATATCTGAATCTGCCATGAGAGAGTTCCTCGCTGTTGTTGGCCGTTCGCCGCTCCCGCCGACGCCAGCCGTTCTCCGCCACCTTCGAAGGCCTCCGCCGCCCCGTCAAGTCAGCCATGCTGCCCCATCGGAAGGTCCTGGATCGCACCCGCGACGGCGGACGAGGCTAAGATTTTCGATTTGCCGCAATTCAGGCGCGTTTTTGCGCCGCACGCTCAAAACGCTTGCGGCGCAGCACCGAGAGGATATCGTTCTGGTTGGGGAGAACGTTCCGTACACCGTATCGGTCATGGCCGGACGGGACGGATCAACGTCGAGCAGGATAAGATGGCCAGCGACAAAGAACCGACCGTCATCAAGAAATACGCCAATCGGCGGCTCTATCACACCGGAACGAGCTCCTACGTCACGCTGGAAGATCTCGCGGCCCTCGTGCGCACCGGCGAGGATTTTGTCGTCTATGACGCCAAATCCGGCGAGGACATCACCCGCTCCGTGCTGGCGCAGATCATCTTCGACGAAGAGGCCAAGGACGGCCAGAACCTGCTTCCGATCGCCTTCCTGCGCCAGCTGATCCGCTTCTATGGCGACAGCATGCAGGCGCTGGTGCCGCGATACCTCGAATTCTCGATCCAGAATTTCGCGCAGGAGCAGACCAAGATGCGCGAGCAGATGGGCAAGGCCTTCGGCGGGCAGCCCTTTGGCGTGCCGGCGATGGACGCCTTGCAGGCGCAGACCCAGGCCAACATGCAGATCTTTACCGAGGCCTTTCGCCTGTTCAACCCCTTCGCGGCGACAGCCGCAGCAAAGGCGAAACAGGAGGGGGGCGCTGCCCCGCCGGCCAAGGCCGACGATATCGGCGATCTCAAGCGCGAGCTCAGCGAAATGCGCGAGCGGCTGGACAAGATCGCCCGCCCGAAGTGAATAAGCGGCAGCCGGCTCGGGGCGATAAGCGCCCTCAGCCGGCGGCGCGCAAGGCCACCGGCGGCGCGGCGACGACCGGCGCATCAAGTTCGGCACGCCCGACAAGATGGCCCTGGAGATAGGTCACACCCCAGTCGCGCAGCATCATCGCCTGCCACTCGTCGTCGACCCATTCGGCGACGGTCTCGACACCGAGATGGCCGGCGAGGTCGATCAGCGTCCGCACATAAAAGCGGTCGTCGGTGGAACGGCGCAGATTCTGGGTGAAGGCTCCGTCGATCTTGAGCAGGTCGATCGGGAAAGCGCGCAGATGCTTCAGCGAGGTATGGCCCGCGCCGAAATCGTCGATGGCGATGCGCGCCCCCCGGCTCTTGATGCGGCCGAGCAGCTTGGCGACCTTGGCCGGGTTCTCGATCGTGGCGGTCTCGGTCACCTCGACGATGAGGCGCGTCGCCGCGCTGCCGGCCGCGCCGGTGCAGGCCATGAACGCGTCCAGCCACTCGGGATCGACGAGCGAGCGCGGCGAAACATTGACCGATAGGGACAGAGCGGGGTCTGCAACCATGCGCTCAAGCGCGAGTTCCAGCACGCGGTGGTCGAACAGGCGGACCAGGCCGCGCCGCTCCAGCAGCGGGACCAGTTCGGCGGAGGCGAAGTAGAGCCCGGCCTGGGGCTGGCCGACGCGCAGCAGCGCCTCGTGAAAGGCGATCTCGCGCGAGCCGGACCGGACAACCGGCTGTAGGGCCAGGCGCACGCGCCGCTCGTTCAGCGCCGCGACGGCCTGGACATCGAGATTGTCGTTTTCGACCTTGTCCTGCCGGCGGCGCTGCGGCTTGGCGATGACGGCATCGTCGATCGCGCCGGCCCGTGCCGATGCCAGGGCGGCCTCCGCCGCCGTGAGCAATTCGCCGGCATGGCTGGTCAGCTCGGGCGCGAGCGCGGCGCCGACGCGCAGCCGCACCAGCGCGATGCCGCGTCCGGTCTCGATGGCCGATTCGGCGACGACCTTGGTGAAGCGCTTGGCGGCGGCCTCGATCTGCTCGCGCGGGCAGCCGGCGAGCAGGATGGCGAAGCTGTTGCCGGCATAGCGCACGAGATGGTCGCGCCGGCGCGTCACCGACCGCAGCCGCTCATGCACGGTACCGATGATCTCGTCGGTGGCCTCGTGGCCGAAATCGTCGTTCAGGCGGGCCAGTTCGTCGATCGCGGCGACCAGCACGACGACCGGACGCTCCTGCGGCAGATGGTCCTGCAGGGTCGCGTGGATCTGGTCGACCAAGGCCGGGCGGTCGCAGAGGTCGGGGCCGGAGACGTTCAGCTCCTCGGCACGGGCCGCGCGCTCGAGGCGCAGCACGCCGCGCGCGCAGGAAGGCCGGCCGTCGCTGCCGGCGAACCAGCGTCCGGTATCCTCCGCCCACATCTTGCGGCCGGCGAGATCGACGGCATAGCGCGTGCGGTAGATCACGCCCTCGCCCTGGTCGTGCTCGCTCGAACCGAAGATCGCATCGTAGCGGCTGGGGCCGCTGCCGGGTTCCACGAGAGCCGCAAAGCCGATGCCGCGCTGCATCGCCTTTTCGGGCAGGCGGCCGAGCACCGTCGTGGCATTGGGGCCCCAGCTCAGGGCGTCCTGCTGGATGTCCCAGGAGTAGACGACCTCTCCGATTGAGGACAGCAGCCCGCGGGGGTCCAGCGTGCTGCCGTTCCGGAAGGAGAAGAGCGACGGGGAGGGCATCGCGAGCAGCCTCAGTCAGACAGCTCGTGTGGCGCCGGTTCTGGCGCATCCCGCACTGCCCATGTTCGGGGGGTTTGCGAGAGTGGGATCATTTTGCTTAACGTCTCGTTAACTTGGCGAGCCGTTTGCACCGGGGATCGCTCCATCTCGCGTTTGTGCCGGAGTGAGACATGTCCGAGGCCAGGGACGACGCCGAATCGAGACGCTGTGCCGATAGCGGGCCGGCGCTCGTGCTGTTGCAGGCTGCTGCGGCCCAGGCGGGCATCGGCAGTTTCGCACGGCGAGGCCTGGAGACCCCGCAAACCGCCGTTTCGCGCTACCGTGCGACCGCGCGGTTGATGCGCTGGACCGGGACGACCGGCCGCCGCTGAGGGGCGGCTCAGGTCGGAGCGCTCCATCGAATCGGCAAAGAAAAACCGGCCGCGAGGCCGGTTTTGTCATAACGATCGCCATCTGGCCTAAAGGCCTGCGGTGGATCAGGCCTCGGCCTTGACTTTCAGCACCTGGCGGCCGCGATACATGCCGCTCTTCATGTCGACATGGTGCGGGCGGCGCAGTTCGCCGGAGTTCTTGTCTTCGATATAGGTGGGCTGCTTCAGCGCGTCGGCCGAGCGGCGCATGCCGCGCTTGGACGGCGACGTCTTCTTCTTCGGAACGGCCATTGCACTCTCCATCGTGCCGCCGTCAGGATGCGCGGCCTTGCAAAGCCACGCCACCGCCACGGCGACGGATCTAAATCTCTTGAGGCGTTGCCCTTACACGCTCGTGCCGGGGATGGCTAGTGCGGAATCCCGATTTCTTGGCGGCGAAGGCCATCAACCGGGGATGGCGCAGTCGCCGAGAGGACCAAGCTGGCCGACGCGGCGCTGGACCCGGCCGGTGGCCGATCGCAGCGCCCCGTTGGGCTTGGCGGGGTCGCGCAGGATCGGGTTGGGCAGGGCGCCCGCTAGCCTCGCCGCCTCGGCCGGCGACAGGCGGGCCGCAGGCTTGCCGAAATAGCGCTGCGCCGCAGCCTCCGCGCCATAGAGGCCCTCGCCCCATTCGGCGACGTTGAGATAGATTTCGATAACGCGCCGCTTGCCCCAGGCGAGGTCGATCGCCATCGCCAGCGGGATTTCCAGCCCCTTGCGAAGATAGGAGCGGCCGGGCCAGAGGAAGACGTTCTTCGCGGTCTGCATGGTCAAGGTCGAGGCGCCGCGGCTTGGCCCGTCTTCGTCGTCCATGACCGCGTTGAGCTCGATCCAGTCGACGCCGTCATGGCTGCAATAGCGCTGGTCCTCGGAGGCGATGACAGCCCGTGTCAGGTTGGGCGAGATCTCGCTCAAGGGCACCCATTGCCGCTCCACCGGCCGAAAGGTGAGCCAGCGGCCGAGCATGAGCGTCGAGGGAACCGGCACGACGGCATAAAGCGCGAAGGTCAGCGCGAACAACAGCACCAGACCGACAACGATGCGCAGGAACCACGCGACAGCGCGCCTCACCGGGCGGCCCCGGCTTTCCCGCCGACTCGTCTTTCCTGCCGTTCAGCCGTCACGCTCAAGCCGTCTCCGAAGCGTCTGGCCATTCGAGCGGACAACTTGACGCTGCGCTTGACGTCCGGCAAGGCCCCTCGGCAGCGAACGCGAGGCAGGCCGCATGAGTTCCGTTCCGACCGCAGCTCGCGAGGGCGAGCTCGAGGCCAGACTGGCGAGGACCGCCGCCGCGATCGAGCGCCTGCTGGAGACGTTGCTCGGCACGGCCCCAGTCGAGGGCGAGATGGCTCGGCCCGGCCGTCTGCTGGCCGCGATGCGGCATGGCGCGCTGGCGGGGGGCAAGAGGCTGCGGCCGTTTCTGACGGTGGAAACAGCGCGGCTGTTCGGTGTCTCCGACGCCGGCGCCCTGCGGGCGGGCGCGGCCGTCGAGCTGCTGCATTGCTATTCGCTGGTGCATGACGATCTGCCGGCGATGGACGACGACGATTTGCGTCGGGGGCGGCCGACCGTTCACAAAGCCTTCGACGAGGCGACCGCGATTCTGGCCGGGGACGCGCTGCTGACGCTCGCTTTCGAGGTGCTGGCCGACCCTGCGACCCATGTGTCCGGCGAGATCAGGGTTTCGCTGGTCCGCTGCCTCGCGCGAGCCTCCGGGCTCGGCGGCATGGTCGGCGGGCAGATGCTCGATCTCGCCGCCGAAGGGCGGTTCGAGGCGCAGCGGCAAGAGCTGAACGAGACTGACATCCGGCAGTTGCAGGCGATGAAGACCGGCGCCTTGCTGGCGGCGAGCGTCGAGATCGGCGCGCGCCTCGGCGGAGCGGATGGGCCGGCGCTGGCGGCGCTCGGAGCCTATGGCCGGGCGCTGGGGGCGACCTTCCAGATCGCCGACGACATCCTCGACGTCGAGGCCGACGCCGCTCAGATGGGCAAGGCCACGGCGAAGGACGAGGACAAGGGCAAGGCGACGTTGATCGGCGCGCTGGGCCTCGACGGCGCCAAGCGCGAGCGCGACCGGCTGAGCGAGGCCGCGATCAGGGCGCTTTCGGGCTTCGGGCCGGAGGCGGATGTGCTGAGGGCTGCAGCGCGATTTGCGGCGACGAGGCGGAGCTGAGCAGGCAGAGCTAGAGAAGGGCGCGAGGAACCCTCTCCCAAAGGGAGAGGGCAGGGTGAGGGGTCGGCCCTCACCCTTGTTGCCGTGAGCTGGTCGCTGCGCTTTGCTGGTCCAGCGGCCTACACCTCACCCCTGCCCCTCTCCTTTAGGAGAGGGGTTCCCCGCGCCTGCCTTCGCGTGTCCGGAGAAGATGTGCCTGGCGTTGCGGCGCGACCTATTGCTGCCAGCGCCCGAAGGCGTCGGCGAGCGTCTGGCTGCCGGAGACACCCTTTTCGAAGGTGATGATCCCGCGCCGCCCGGAGGTCAGCAGGACTGGGATGTCGATCCAGCTGCGGTTCAGGATCAGGTCGGTGTTACGCTCGACCTCGATCGGGACGTTCGACATCGCAGCCACGAACAGCCCGTCGCCAAGCGCCGAATTGATCGCCGAAAGCGGCGCGCCGCGCTCGCCCTCCTCGGTCTTGAACTGCGGCACGCCGACCTCCTTGACGCTCTGTGTCGTCGGATCGCCCGTGCTGGTGAAGCGCATGCCGATGATATGCGAGGCGGGGAAGGCGGAGTCGGTGTTGCGCCGGATGGTGAAATCGAGGTTCAGGCGAAATTCGGGAATCTCGACGCTGGCCCGCACGATGGTCTCGACCGGACGACCCTCGCCCGCGCTCTCGCTGTCGAGCCGCCAGAAGACACGGCCCTGGATGGTCTGCGGTTGCTGCGGGTTCTCGGGCGATTCGACGTAGAGGATGGCGCGCTGCGCGACAGCGATCTCGCCGCCGGGCTGCGGCACCGGCGTGCCGGGCGCGCTGCCGCCCGTCGCACGGCTTTGGCCGGAGCCGGCCTGCTCGCCGAAACGGTCGCCGATCTTGCCGTTGCCCTCGGGCTGGGCAGGCTGGTTCTGGGTCGCGGTCTGCGCGCTCTGACGCTGGGCCTCCTGCGGCCGCAGCCGGTGGACATAGATCGCGGTCGCGGCAATCGCGGCGACCGCGATCGCGACGACGACGCCGACCACCACGGTTCGGATATGGCCGGGCTTCACGCGGGATTCGCGCGGCGGCATGATCCGCGGCCTGACCGGCTGCGGCTCGGCCGGCTCCGGCAGGGGCAGGTCGTCGGCCGGCCCCGCTGCGGGGAGCGGCGCGAATTCAGGCTGCCGGCGCGGCTCGGGAAGAGAGAAGGCGGATGCCGGTGTGGCGACGGGTTCGACCGGCCGGATGACCGGTCCGCGTGCCGCAGGGGCCGGCGTCGCGGTTTCGTCGTGATCGGCCTCGATGCGGGCCATCGCCTCGTCGAGAGCAAGGCGCTCGCGCATGATCTCGGCTTCGCCGAGAGGCGGATCGAGCCCACGCAACTGATTGACGAGCGCCGTCTTCGCCCGCTCGTAAAGCGCACGTCGCGCCTCGGGGGTGTTGTCGGACAGCCCGGCGACGGCACGCGACAGGATCGGATAGAAGTCGGCCATTGGCCTCACTTGTCCCGTGGGGGAGGTGGCGTCAACCCTCGAAGGCCGGTTCAGCCTTCGAGGGTCGAGGTCGCTTTCAAAGGGCAGGTCAACCTTCGAGAGGCAAGGCAGCCTTCAAAAGAAAGGTCAGCCCTCGAAAGGATTATGCACGAGGATGGTGTCGTCGCGCTCCGGGCTGGTCGACAGCACGGCGACGGTCGCGCCGATCAGCTCCTCGATGCGACGAACATATTTGATCGCTTGCGCCGGCAGGTCCGCCCAGGAGCGGGCGTTGGCGGTGGAGCCTTCCCAGCCTTCGATCGTCTCATAGACCGGCTCGACGCGGGCCTGGTCGCTCTGGCCGGCGGGAAGATGCTCGATGATCTCGCCGTTCAGCCGGTAGCCGACGCAGACCTTGATCTCCTTAAAGCCATCGAGAATGTCGAGCTTGGTCAGGGCGATGCCGTCGATGCCGGAGGTCTTGACCGTCTGGCGCACGAGGCAGGCGTCGAACCAGCCGCAGCGGCGCTTGCGGCCGGTGACGACACCGAATTCCTTGCCCTTGGTGCCGATCAGCTCGCCGATCTCGTCGAAGAGTTCTGTCGGAAACGGACCCTCGCCGACGCGGGTGGTGTAGGCCTTGGCGATGCCCAGCACATAGCCGACCGCCGACGGTCCTAGCCCTGAGCCGGTCGCAGCCTGGCCGGCGACGATGTTGGAGGAGGTGACGAAGGGATAGGTGCCGTGGTCGACGTCGAGCAGGGCGCCTTGCGCGCCTTCGAACAGGATGCGCTTTCCGGCACGGCGCTGCTGGTCGAGCAGCAGCCAGACGGCCTCGGTGAAGGGCAGGATCTCGGGCGCGATCGCCTTGAGTTGGCCGAGCAGCTCGGCCCCGTCCACTTCGGCGATGCCCAAGCCCCGGCGCAGCGCATTGTGGTGAGCGAGCAGCCGCTCGATCTTGGCCTCCAGCAGCGCCTCGTCCTTGAGATCGACGACGCGGATGGCGCGGCGGCCGACCTTGTCCTCATAGGCCGGACCGATGCCACGCTTGGTGGTGCCGATCTTCATGCCGGCGTTCGAGGTCTCGCGGAAATGGTCGAGCTCGCGGTGCAGCGGCAGAATCAGGGTTGCGTTGTCGGCGATGCGCAGATTGTCGGGCGTGATCGCGACGCCCTGGCCGCGCAGCTTGGCGATCTCCTCGACCAGATGCCAGGGATCGACCACGACGCCGTTGCCGATGACCGAGAGCTTGCCGGGGCGGACGATGCCCGAGGGCAGGAGCGAGAGCTTGTAGACGTTGCCGTCGATGACGAGCGTGTGGCCGGCATTGTGCCCGCCCTGGAACCTGACGACGACATCGGCCTGGCTCGACAGCCAGTCGACGATCTTGCCCTTGCCCTCGTCGCCCCACTGGGCGCCGACCACCACAACATTCGCCATGAGCGAGGTGTCCCTGCTGTTCAACCGCATTGCCATGCAAGCGGCCCGCGCAAACGAAAAACCCCGGCGCAAGGCCGGGGTTTCGGGGCAGGTCCTTGCAAGCCCTCATGAGCCAACGCGGCGGGAAGGTCAAGTTTTCGCGGCTGGCGGGCGCGGTTCCGCACAGCGCGCGCAGCCTACCGAAACCACCGAGCATGGCTGCTCTGCGCGATCCGCACGGTAATCCTGCCGCAATCGGCGCTATGGGCTAAGATCGCAGCGGAAGGGCAACGGATCACGGCCGCCGGCCCGAAGCCCAAGGGGAACTCGCCATCATGACCAAGCTCGACTCCTGGCTCGAACGTCACCACGCCGATTTCACCGCGATCCGCCGCGACATCCACGCCCATCCCGAGCTCGGGCTGGAAGAGGTGCGTACGGCCAGGCTCGTGGCCGACAAGCTGCGCGAATGGGGCGTCGAGGTCACCGAGAACATCGGCCAGACCGGCGTTGTCGGGGTCATCCGCGGTAATCAGCCGGGCGATCGGGCGATCGGGCTTCGTGCCGACATGGACTGCCTGGCGCTGGAGGAGACGACCAATCTCCCCTATTCCTCGAAGACAAACGGCCGGATGCATGCCTGCGGCCATGACGGGCACACCACCATGCTGCTTTCGGCGGCGCGCTACCTGGCCGAGAATCGCGACTTCACTGGGACCGTGAACCTGATCTTCCAGCCGGCCGAGGAAGGTCGTGGCGGAGCCAACGCCATGCTTGCCGACGGGCTGTTCGAGCGCTTTCCCTGCGATGCGATCTACGGGCTTCACAATACGCCGGGCATGCCGACGGGGAGCTTCGGCACCGCGGTCGGGCCATTCCTGGCGGCTGCCGATTCGTGGAAGGTGACATTTCGCGGCGTCGGCGGCCATGGTGGCTCGCAACCACATCGCTCGACCGACATCACCTATGCGCAGRCGCATTTCGTGCTCGGCCTGCAGGGCATCGTCGGGCGCAACGTCGCCCCGCTCGACACGGCCGTGATCAGCGTCGGCTACATCCATGGCGGCGATGTCGCCGCCTCCAATGTCATTCCCTCCGAGCTCATCATCGGCGGCACGGCGCGGACCTATTCGCTCGAGGTGCGCGACACGGTGGAGCGGCGCATTGCCGAGCTTGCTCTGGCGACAGCGCAGGCCTGGGGCTGCCAGGCCGAGCCTTCTTATCATCGTGGGACCAGTCCTCTGGTGAACGAGGCCGAGCAGGTCAGGGTCGCGGTCGCGGCTGCGACGGCGGCGGCCGGGGCGGAGCATGTCAACGGCCAGCTCAGGCCCGGCACCGGTGGCGAGGATTTCGCCGAGATGATGCTGGTGCGCCCCGGCGCCTTCATGCGCATCGGCAACGGCGTCAACCCGGACGGTTCCTTCACCGGTCTGCACACGCCGCTCTACGATTTCAACGACGCGATCATCCCGGCCGGCACGCGCTACTGGGTCGGTCTGGTCGAGGAGGAGCTCGGGGGAGGCCTGCGGGCGATGGCGGCGGAATAAGGGGCGAGCCGATGAAGACGCTCGCCATCTCGACCCTGACGATCTGCGGCATCGACGAATTGCCGGGCAACAGCGCGCGCGAAGTCACGCATGTGCTCTCCGTCCTCGATCCGGACCGTGGAGAGATCGAGGCCTTCGGAAGCTATGGCGAGCACCATCGCGTCACCTTGCGGTTCCACGACATCATCGATCCGCGACCGGGCCAGATCATGCCCGCCCCGGAGCATGTCGTGGAGATCCTGCGCTTCGGCGAGGGCCTGCGCGAGACGGCGACCGGGCGGGCCAGCGGCCATCTGCTGGTTCACTGTCATATGGGCATCTCGCGATCCACGGCGGCGATGCTGACGCTGATGGCGCAGGCTGACCCCGAGGAGGACGAGGACGCGCTGTTTGCGCGCCTGCGCGACGTTAGGCCTCAGGCCTGGCCGAATTCTGTGATGGTGGGGTTTGCAGATGAGCAGCTTGGCCGCTCCGGGCGGCTGACGGCTGCGTTGCGCCGCCACTACGGGCTGCAACTCGCTGCGCAGCCGAAATATCGGATCTGGATGAACGATCTCGGGCGAAACCGGGAAGTCGAGATGGCGCTTTAGTCCGCCCGGCGGGTTCCGTCTGTCTGTGCAGGACGGCCGTCATGCGGGACGCATGGCAAAGCCCGACAGGGTCCGCAATCTCAGGGATATCGCTAGAGATTCCAGCGCTGCGAGGCATACCAGGCGACGGTCGCCACCACGACCATTCCCACCGTCACGAAGAGCATCTCGTCCATAGCAGCCTCCGGTTGTACACGCAGAGATTGCAGAACCAATCCGTGACAGGTGTCGGGAGTTCCAGCCTTCGACGAAAGTTTGAGCGCGCACGCGAAAACGGCCCCGCCGAAGCGGAGCCGCCTGTGATGTCTGCGATGACGAAACTGCGATCAGGCGACGGCTTGGAACATCGTCGCCCAAGGCATTTCCGCAGGGCTTACTTGCCCGCAGAGCTTACTTGGACCAACGGCCTTCATACTTGAACTGCGGCGCCGCCTTCAGCGCATCCTTGGTGGTTTCCATCAGAGCCGACCACTTCTTGTCGTTCTCCGAATAGTTCACCTTCAGCGCAGCCGGTGAGACGATGACGTAGTGCTCGCCCATGCCGAGAAAGCCGCCGACGGAAAGGATGTAGCCGGTGACCTGGCCGTTCGAAACCACGATGTCCTTGATCTCGCCGATCTTGTCCTTCGCCGCGTTGGTGACGTTCAGGTTGATCAGGTTGCTGCTGAGAACGTCGGTCGGCTTCGCGGCAACATAGATCTGCTTCATCGCTGTGCTCGTGGTTGCGGTCTGCGCATGGGCGGCGGTCGTAAGAACAGCGGCAGACGCAATAGCGATGATCATGTTGCGCATCGTAAAACTCCAAATCCAAGATGCCCCAGCTGGCGAGGTAACGTTCCCGTGAGCTTAGGGTTCCTGAATTGCGAGCGCGATCATCATTAAATTTCGGCAATGCTTTGCTAGGGTTGGCCTGCCTTCGCGACTGCACATCTGATTGTTCGGCGGAAGATCGCTAGGTCAGGCACGCCCGCGTGCGCTGGCCTGCGGCTTGACGCGATGCTCCAGGAAATTGCGCAGTTCGGTGACGCGCCTTGCATCCTCCAGCACCTCGCGGTCGAGCCCATGGGCCCAGGCGAGGTCGCAGCGGTCGCGGTCCCGATCGAGCGTGCGCAAATTCTCGAGCCAGGTCATCGCCGCGGCCTCGTCCTTGCGAAAGCCCTCGGCGATCAGGATCGGGACCATGCGACCGAGGATCGAGGCGACCTGGCGCAACGGAAATTCGGGGTGATACTGCACGCCCCAAAACACCCCACCATCGTGCCGGATCTCGGCGGCCTGGACCTGGCTGTAGGCGTTGGAGGCAAGAATGGTGGTGCCGTGCGGCGGCAGCGCCACGGTGTCGAGATGGATCGCCGGTGCGTCGTAGCTGGCCGGGCGCCCGGCCAGCATCGCATGATTGCGGCCGGCTTCGGTGCGGGCGATGCGGCGGGCAAAGCCGACCTCGCGGCCGTTCGGATTGGCGATGACGGTTCCCCCCGCCGCGACCGAGCCGATCTGGATGCCCCAGCAAGAACCGAAGCAGGGCGTTCCGCTGGCATAGATCGCCCGCATCAGCTCGATCTGCCGGGTCACGGCCGGTTCCAGATCATAGATATGCAGGGCCGAGCCGGTGAGGACGATGCCGTCATAGGATTGCAGGCCGGCGCCATCGGGCAGATTGGCGCCTTCGTCGGCCGGCAGGCAGATGTCGGAAATGATCTCCGGAACGATGACCGTCATCTCTGCCGCATAGGATTCAGCCGGGCTCACGCCGCCATAGCCTGCCGCGTGGGCCTCGCGCTGCGCGCGCGTATTGCCGTCGACGAAGAGCAGGCGCAGCGCGCGATGGCCGGTCTCGATCATGGGCAGGCTTTCTTCGTTGGAGGTCCGCTGGGGATGCATCGGGCGACGGGCGGGTGTGCGCCGGTGCTCATAGGAGAGGCGGCGCGCCCAAGGCTATGGCAGAGGACATGCCATTGCGACAGGCCGACAGCGTGCACCCAGACCCGACATCGACGCCGAGCCTGACCCGACGCCTCTGGGGCAATGCCTACCTGCTTTTGGTGGTGACGACGCTGATCTGGGGCGGCAACGCCGTCGCCAGCCGGCTGGCCGTGGGCAACATCACGCCGATGGCGCTGACGAGCCTGCGCTGGGTCGCCGTCTGTCTGGTAATGCCGATCCTGCTGCGGTGCGAGATCGCGCTGTACTGGCCGCAGATCAAGGCGCGCTGGGCTTTCATGGCCCTTCTGGGCATTACCGGTTTCACCGCCTTCAACACGCTGATGTATCTGGCGGCCTATTCGACTTCCGCCATCAATATAGGCATCCTGCAAGGCGCGATCCCGGTCTTCGTCCTGATCGGCGCCTTCTTCGCCTATCGCACACCGATCACGGCCATGCAGGCGCTGGGCGTGATGGTTACGCTCCTGGGCGTGGCGGTGACGGCGAGCCGCGGTGACATCCATGTCCTGACCGGGTTTCGCTTCGCGGCGGGCGACCTGATGATGATCGTCGCGTGCATCCTTTATGCCGGTTACACGGTCGGCGTGCGCAACCGCCCGGCTATCCCGGGACTGGTCTTCTTCAGCGCGATCGCATGCTTCGCCTGCGTCGTCTCCCTACCGCTCTTCGCGGCCGAGATCGCGCTCGGCCGCTTCCACGCGCCGACCCCGGCCGGCTGGGCGATCCTGGCCTTCACCGTCATCGGTCCCTCGATCCTGTCGCAACTGCTTTTCATTCGCGCGATCGAGATCATTGGGCCCGGACGGGCAGGGGTCTTCGTCAATCTCGTTCCCGTCTTCGCGCCGATTCTCGCCGTGCTGATCCTGGGCGAACCCTTCGGGCTCTATCACGCCGTGGCGCTTGCCCTCGTGCTCGGCGGCATTTTCATCGCGGAAAGGCTGGGGCGCTAAGCCAGCCTCCCGCTTCGAGCGCCCCGCCTTCACCGCGAGATCGCTATCCCGGCACGATGCCAGCCTCGATCGCGAGGCGCGAGCCGATCAGGAACAGCGTCTTCTTCAGTTCGCGCTTGAGCTCTTCATCGTTGCCCGCCGTCGCGATCCGATACGCCCTCATGAGATGGTCGGCGACTTGTGCCGCAGCCGTTACGGTGTCCTCGCTTCGCATTTCCGTGACGTCGAGCGCGACCCCGACATAATGGCTGGCCCGACCATCAGGCGTGCGGTGGCAGCGCGCGAAAGCCGCGAGACGACGTTCTCCATCGTCCTCGGCCAATCGGTACTCATAGCGAAAGTCGATCGCGAGTTCAGTGCAGCGCGCGACCTCGATGGCGACGCGCTCGCGATCCTCAGCGTAAATGCCGTTCACGAAGGCATCGACTTCGACGCCGTGCATCGCGTCGTCCCGGTCGACGCCGAACAGATCGGCCATACCGGCGTCCGCGTAGAGCCGGTTGTTGAGGACGTCCCAATACCACATGCCGACGACGGCATTGTCGTTGAGGCGAACATCGCCAAAGAGGGACGAAGATGTCTCTTCGACCGCGCTGCCCGCCGAACTGCCCATGTCGCCTCCCGCTGCGTCAGATTGCGAGAGCATGCAAGCGAACGCAAGGGAAGGAACCGCAACAGACGGCGTTTTTTCAACGCTGCGCGGCTACCGCCAGCTTCGCTACCTCGGCTAATGCCGCTTCGCGTTCCCGCGCATCGACGCGCGAGCCTGCGAGATAGGTGACGATCACGAAGCGCTTTCCATCCGGCAGTGCGGCGATGCCGATGTCGTTGGTGGCGTGGTTCACGCCGTCTGTCGTCAGCCCCGCGCCGGTGCGATGGGCCAGCGTCGAACCAGCGGGCAGGCCGGCCTTGATGCGGTCGGCGCCGATCGGGCTTTCGGTGATGATCTTCGTCAGAAAGGCGGTGTTCGCGGGGTCGCGCAGCCACGTTCCCTGGGCGAAGCCTTCGAGAAAGCGGGCGCTGGCGTCCGGTGTCGAGGCATCGCGCTTGTCCTTCAGCGCGGTGGCGAGCGCGGCCAGGCGCAAATTGGGCTTCAGCGCTTTGAGTTCAGCCCGGAAACGCGGCTCGTCGACCACCTCGTCCCAGCCGAAGCCCTTCAGCCCGTAAATCTCAGGCTGGAACTGGCGCTCGTAACGATCGACCGACAAGCCCTCGATGCCGCCACCTCGCAGCATCGCCGTCACCACCTGCGGTCCGCCGATCTCCCGCATCAGCCGGTCGGCGGCGGTGTTGTCGCTCAGGCCCGCTGCCAGCTGGATCAGCTCGCGCAGAGGATAGCTCGCGCTCTCGCCCTTGAACTGCTTGGCGAGCGGGCTGTGGAACAGCGAGATGTCCTTGCGGGTGACGGTGATCGGCTGGTCGAGCTTGAGCTTGCCAGCCTCGACCTGCTGCAGCACGGCGACCGCGAGGGGCAACTTGAAGACGCTCTGCATCGGGAAGCTCTCGCTGCCGCGATACGACCAGAGCTTGTGGTCCTTCAGGTCGAGCAGGGCTACGCCGAGCCGGCCCTTGGCGCGGCGCTCGATCTTGGCGACGCCCTTGTCGAGCGCTGCCTTGTCCCAATCTGCGAAAGCCGGCGAGGCGGCGATCAGGCTGAGAGCGATGAGCGTGAAACGGAAGCGCGACATGAAAATCCCCTGTGGTGCGCCACAGGGGATCAGAATTGCGGCGGGGCTGCGGCGCAACCTGAGCGAGTCAGAATTTCAGCCGGCGCGCCCGCTTCACCATCGGTATGGCGTGGATCTTGTCGAGCAGTTCGTCGGAGATCGCCTCGTCGAGCGCGACATAACAGATCGCGTCGCCGCCCGGCTTGTCGCGGCCGAGCGCGAAGGTCGCGACGTTGACGCCGGCATTGCCGAGAGCCGAGCCGAAGGCGCCGATGAAGCCCGGCTTGTCGGCGTTGCGGACATAGAGCATGTGCGGCGCGAACTCGGCATCGACCGGGATGTCGCGGATTTCGACGATGCGCGGCTTGCCGTCCTGGAAGACGGTGCCGGCGGCGTGGCGCGGCATGTCCTCGGCATCGACGACGATGCGGATCAGGCTTTCGAGATTGCCGGCGATCTCGCGGGTCAATTCCTCGACGACGATGCCCTTTTCCTTCGCGACCATGGCCGAATTGACCATGTTGATCTCGGGCAGGAAGGGCCTGAGCACGCCGGTGATGGCGGCAGCCGAGATCGCCTTGAGGTTCAGGCTCGCGACCGCGCCTTCATACTCGATGCGGATGCCCTTGACCGGGGCCTCCGTGAGCTGGCCGAGGAAGGAGCCGAGCTTCTCCGCGAGATCGACGAAGGGTTTGACGCGCGGGGCTTCTTCCGCAGTGACCGAGGGGAAGTTGACGGCGTTGGTGATCGCGCCCTTCAGCAGATAGTCGCTCATCTGCTCGGCGACCTGCAGTGCGACGTTCTCCTGCGCCTCGTTGGTGGCGGCGCCGAGATGCGGCGTGCAGACGACGTTGTCGAGGCCGAAGAGCGGGTTCGTTTCGGCCGGCTCCTGCGAAAACACGTCGAAGGCCGCGCCGGCGACATGGCCGGATTTGATCAGCGCCGCCAGCGCCGCCTCGTCGACCAGCCCGCCGCGCGCGCAATTGATGATGCGCACGCCCTTCTTGGTCTGGGCCAGGCTTTCGGCAGAAAGGATATTTTTCGTCTTCTCTGTCATCGGGACGTGCAGCGTGATGAAATCGGCGCGCTTCAGCAGTTCGTCGAGCTCGACCTTCTCGACGCCGAGCGCGACCGCGCGTTCGGGCGAGAGGTAAGGGTCATAGGCGATGACGCGCATCTTCAGGCCGATGGCGCGCTCGGCGACGATCGAGCCGATATTGCCGGCGCCGATCAGCCCCAAGGTCTTGGCTGTGATCTCGACGCCCATGAAGCGGTTCTTCTCCCACTTCCCGGCCTGGGTGGAGGCATCCGCCGCGGGGATCTGCCGGGCGAGCGCGAACATCATCGCGATGGCGTGCTCTGCGGTGGTGATCGAGTTGCCGAAGGGCGTGTTCATCACGATCACGCCGCGCGCGGTGGCGGCCGGGATATCGACATTGTCGACGCCGATGCCGGCGCGGCCGATGACCTTCAGCTTGGTCGCGGCCTCCAGCAGCTTGGCGGTGGCCTTGGTGGCGGAGCGGATGGCGAGGCCGTCATACTCGCCGATGATGGCCGCGAGCTTGTCCTTGTCCTTGCCGAGATTGGGATCGAAGGTCACGTCGATGCCGCGATCCCGAAAGATCTGCACGGCGGCGGGCGAGAGGGCGTCGGAAATCAGAACGCGAGGGGCGGACATGGGGAGCTCCGGCTGGCGCGGCGCGAAGGCGCTCTGCGCTGAAAAGGGGAAAAGAGAGCGTCATGGCCGGGCTTGACCCGGCCATCTCGGGACGCGAAGGCGCAGGGTGGCGCCCACCCTGGAAGAGATGGTCGGGTCAAGCCCGACCATGACGTCCTTGTCAGGCCGCCTTCTTGCCCAGCGAAGCCTTCGCCTCGGCAAAAGCGTAGGCCACCCACGGCATCAGCGCCTTGAGGTCGCGCGCCTGCACGGTCGCGCCGCACCAGATGCGCAGGCCCGGAGGGGCGTCACGGTAATGGCCGAGGTCGTAGCCGGCGCCGGCCTTCTCGATGATGCTCGCCACCTGCTTGGCGAAGGCAGCCTGTGCATCGGGCGCAAGCGCCGTCACCGCCCGGTCGGTGAACTTCAGGCAGACCGAGGTGTTCGACCGCGTCTTCGGCTTCACGGCGAGGAACTCGATGCCGTCAGTCTCGCGTACGAATTTGGCGACGACGCGGGCGTTGGCGTCAGCCCGCCTCACCAGCCCGTCGAGCCCGCCGACCTTCTTGGCCCAGTTCAGCGCATCGAGATAATCCTCGACCGCCAGCATGGAGGGGGTGTTGATCGTCTCGCCCTGGAAGATGCCCTCGATCAACTTGCCGCCCGACGTCATGCGGAAGATCTTCGGCAGCGGCCAGGCCGGCTTGTAGGTCAGCAGCCGCTCGACCGCGCGGGGAGAGAGCACGATCATGCCATGAGCGGCCTCGCCGCCGAGCACCTTCTGCCAGGAGAAGGTGACGACATCGAGCTTGGGCCAGTCGAGCTTCTGCGCGAAGGCAGCGGAGGTGGCGTCGCAGATCGTCAGTCCCTCACGGTCATCCGCGATCCAGTCGGCATCCGCGACGCGCACGCCGGAGGTGGTGCCGTTCCAGGTGAAGACGACGTCGCGGGTCTTAGCGTCGACCTTCTTCAGGTTCGGCAGCTCGCCATATTCAGCCTCAAAAGTGCGGACATCCTGGAGCTTGAGCTGCTTGACGACATCGGTGACCCAGCCGGCGCCAAAGCTCTCCCAGCTGACCATGTCGACGCCGCGCGCGCCCAGCATGGACCACATCGCCATCTCGACGGCGCCGGTGTCGGAGGCGGGCACGATGCCGATGCGGTAATCGGCCGGGACCTGCAAAACCTCGCGCGTCAGGTCGATCGCGAGCTTGAGCTTGTCCTTGCCGACCTTCGCACGATGCGAGCGGCCGAGTGGTGCCCCGCCAAGATTTTTGAGAGCCCAGCCGGGGCGCTTGGCGCAAGGGCCGGACGAGAAATGCGGCACGCGCGGACGCGTGGCCGGAACCGTATTCACCATCGATGTCTCCATCCTTACAGATGGGCGCGACCCGTTGGGGGGTCGTGTCCCGTCGATGGGGGTAGGATGGGGAGGTGGCGTGAGTCAAGCGGGAGCAGCTCATGTAGCGCGAACTTTCAAATGGCAGCGCGCGAACAATCAAATGGCAACAGGTAGGGTTTTCGACAGGCCGTGCTCAGTCCTTCGGGAGGGTTGCGCTACCGCTGAAGAACATCGGGAAAAGGCTTCTCTGATGGCGGAGCTTCAAGGTGTCGGTGATGGTGATCGTGCTGGCTCTGCGCCTCTCTCCACCTTCAGCGGTCATCACGTGAAGCTCGCCGCTCCCGATCATCGCCTCGTGGATATCGTCAGAATGGGCCGCGGTGGCGTTGTAGACGGCCTCGTAGAACTCGCCGACTGACATCATGTCACCGAAGTCGGTCACAAACCGGGGTATGTCCGTCAGCAATTGCTCGTGGGCAACTGCCCGGTCCTGCTTCTCAAAAAGATACAGCAGGCCACCATGCTGGCCAGGGTCATATGCCAGCATGTTCAGGCCAGAACGGCCGAAATGGGCTTGGTAGGACGCGTTTTGATGCAGAACGTTGTTGTACACCTGCCGCGCTCGGTAACTGTTGGCGAAATGAACGAGCCAGTAGCGCCAGCCCTCCGGGTTGTTGATAGAGAAGGGACTGCTGAATCCGGCGATGCTCCGAAAAGTCGAGAAGACCAGGCGCTCCGCGGCCCCCAGCCAATCCCGCTTGCTGACGAGGCCATCGAGATCCGCAGGGACACTCTCGCCAAGCCCAAAAGGACTAAGCTGCTGCTTCAAAACTGCGGGATCTGTCTTGCTTAGGAACGTCAGCAGGCTCTGAATGGCGAATGTGTAGATGATCTCGGCCGATTGGGTCGATGCCATGATGTCCTGCATCGTAGCCCGCGCGACTTGTGCATATCCGTACTGGTCGAGATTGAAGATCGCGTTCCGATAGCGTCCAGCAGCGATCAGAGCCTTTATCTCTGGATATGCAGCCTCGAACTCCGTGTTGAGATAGCGAGGTGAGATGTGTAGCCGGGGAGCCTCCTCCTTTATTGCCGCGAGGCGCGGTTCGCACAGCTCACGGAGCAACTGGAGAGCCTCGGGATCGGCTTCATTAAGAATGAGTAGGCACTCGAACTCCAGAGCACGAGCCCCTTGGCCCGCCCGCTCAGCATTCAGCGCCTGTGAAGCTAGCAGCAGCTCCTCAATAATGATCAGCGGAGACCCCAAAGCTCCATCGTCGTATCGCCCTCCGCCGGCGAAGCCATCGACGATCGCGATCCGAAATCGCTCGCGCGGCAGGGAGCAGCGCACCGTCAGGTATGCCCGAAGGTATTCTCGGAGGATCTTGTGTTTTCGCCGGGAGTGCTCGCCAAGGCTGGCCCCAGCAGACCACTTGTATTGAACTTTCACCATGGCCGACCCCCAAAAGGGCCTATGGCCCTACACCCGCTGCTCAGTGCTCGGCATTTCGTCCCATAACTTTCCGCGATATTCGCGCCCGTTCGCCTTCTTGGACCTCTTTTTGTTGTCTTTTCCCCAGGTTCCCCATTGCTTGAAGAAGAAAGCGGTGCCGGCGACGGTGCATTGAGCGTGGATCTCGTCGATCCACGCCTCCCGGATTGGTCGCGCAAATCGACCGCTCTCACCGCCGACGATCGCCCAGTCGATCTCTCTAAGGTCGACATCGCCGACGGATCCTATCAACGGCTCGAACGAGATGAAGCGTATGCTCGCGGGCACCGCTCGGAGCATGTCTATGCGACCGGCTGCTCCCGCATTCTCTACGCTCGTGCCGAGCCAGACATTCTGTAAGGGCTCCCTACCCCAGCTCTGAAGCACTTGGGCCATACGATCGGGCCGCTTGGTCAGTATCTGATAATGATGGCGAGGCGTATTTTCCATCACCTCCCAGACCTGTGCGATGAAACTTTCCGAGACCGCCTCGTGAAACAGATCGCTCATCGAGTTCACGAAGATCTTCCGTGGCCGTGACCATCTCGCCGGAATAGCCAGCGCGGCTTGATCCTCTCGCACGACGCCGTTCCAAATCGTGCGGTTGCCGCTCTTTCGGACCAAACCGCTGTATTTCTCGATTCCCATCGCGTCCAGCCGACGTGCCATCTCCATGGCGTAGCAGTGCGTGCAGCCAGCAGAAACGATTGAACACCCGGCGACGGGGTTCCAGGTCGCATCTGTCCATTCAATGTCGGTCTCAGCCATGGTCGGCCTCCTGTGGCTCAGCACGGCATCCTACTGCGATGCGCCAGCATAACTAAGTGATAATCACCTTGTGGACGCGCCTGGTTTTGTCAGCACCGCCAGCCTGATACGTCAGCTCGACCGTCTCGATCGTGGCCCAGGCGAACAGCTAGCGCATCTCGGTCACGTCGTTCAGCGATAGGATGAAGCGGCCTTGAAGCGCTGTGCAGCGGCGATGAGCTGCTTGAACTCTTGGCAGTCGAATAATCCATGGCACGCGGTCTCCCATCTGGGTGAGGAGGCCAGCGCTCGAAACTTATCCCCGCCTCCCACCACACCCCTATCCTTGACCCACCTCATCCCCGAGGGGCAGCCATCCGGAGGTGTGCCGTTGGCGGGGTGGGGTCGGCGCCTGCGGGTGGAGTCACGATCCGCTCCCGGGAGGTTTCGGGGCACCGCCCTGGGGACATTACGATCCCTGTGCGAGGAGCTCGCTGGACGGGATGCGACGCGTTTCGGGTTTCGCGAGCGCGGCTAAGGGACCAGGGCCGTATCGGGCCGGCGAGGGATCAGCCCCTTCCGGTTCGGTGCCAGTGGCCTTGGCCTCAAGCCGGGCGGACGATGATCACGATGCGACGCCTTCCTTATAAGCGCGGCCCGGAACTTTAAAATCGCCTGAAGCGGAGCGCCACGGGGCGTGCGGGCAGTGGCTCAATCTGCCCGCGCCGCGTCCTGGCTCAATGGATGCGGCCTCTAACCCCCGCGCCTCGCGGCGCTCCGCTGCCCCTCGCTCTCGAACCTCGCCGCACCCGCGCGGCCGGGGCCATCAGGCATGGACGATCACGCAGGGGTGATCTCCGGGCAGGGGGCGCGCGCGCCTTCCGGCTTGTGACGCCAGCCTTGCGCCTCCTACTGTGACGCCAATCACAAAAGGGCTCCGGGAGGGTCGACCATGCTTCACCGTCGGACATTGATGAAGGGCGCCGCGTTGGCGGCCGCCGTTCCCGCGCTCGGTGCGGGCAGCGCGCAAGCGGCCGAGCCGGTGCCGATCTGGAGCGCCGATTACAAGGTCACGAAGGCGCCCGGCGTCGAGCTCGCGGTCTATCGCAAGCGCGTCGGCCCGCCCGATCCGGCCAAGCCCTTGCCGGTGCTGTTCTTCGTGCACGGTTCATCGGCCTCGGGCCGGCCGACCTACGACCTCACCATTCCCGGCCGCGACGACGTCTCGATGATGAACGTCGCGGCGCGCTGGGGCTACGATGTCTGGACCATGGACCATGAGGGCTATGGCAACTCGACCCGCACGGCGGGCAATTCCGACATCGCCAGCGGCGTCGCCGATTTGATCGCGGCGGGCGATCTCGTGCGCAAGGAGACCGGCCAGGAGCGCATGCACATGATGGGGGAAAGCTCGGGCGCGCTGCGCGTCGGCGGCTATGCGATGGCGCGGCCCGACCGTGTCGGGCGGCTGGTGCTGCAGGCCTTCACCTATACCGGCCAGGGCTCGGGCACGCTCGGCAAGCGCGCCGAGCAGGCGGAGTATTTCCGCACCCATGCGCGGCGCCCGCGCGATGCCGGCATGCTGACCAGCATCTTCACCCGCGACAAGCCCAACACCACCGACCAAGACGTGATCGACGCCTTCATCAAGGCCGAGCTGCCCTTCGGCGACAGCGTGCCCGCCGGCACCTATCTCGACATGACGGCGAACCTGCCGATCGTCCATCCCGACAAGGTGACCGCGCCGGTGCTGATGATCAGCGGCGAGTTCGACGGCATCGCCTCGATGGACGACATCTGCGACTTCTTCAAGAAGCTGCCCAATGGCGACAAGCAGCTCACCATCGTGCCGGGCGCGGCGCACACGCTGGTCTCCAGCAAGCAGCGCTTCACCTTCTGGCGGGTGATGAAGTCCTGGCTGGAGGGGTGAGGGCATGCCGATTTGTCTCGGAAACGCGCCGTCGTCCCGGGCTTGACCCGGGATCCATTCCGGAACGGTTCCGGCATGGATCCCGGATCTCCGCTTCGCTCCGTCCGGGATGACACGCGTTTCCAAGGAGCGCCAAGCTAAAGCGAGCAGACGCACCAACCGTCGCGATATGCTAATCGAGCCCCGACTCGCCCGAACGCAGCGGAATTTCCGATGGCCCAGAAGACCCCCGAACAGCTCACCCGTGAATTCGAGGGGCGCAAGGCCAAGGGCCTGGCCAAGGGCGGGGCGGCGTTCTGGCCGAACATCGTCGCCAATGCCGTGCTGAAGCTGACCGCTGCGCGGGAGGCGATCACGCCGGAGGCGCTGATCGAGATGATCGAGCGCGAGAACGAGAAGCAGGATGTCTCGGTGAAGGCCGGCGCGAGCGAGGCGGTGGCGCGGCTGAAGCAGGCCATCGCCAAGGGAAGCTGAAGCTGAGGCCGAGCCCGGCGACCTGCCGGGCTCGAGAAAAGTCGGGTCGCTCAGGCGCCCTTCAGCTTGGCGTTGCACTGGCTGTAATAGCCGCCGCCCTTCTGGATCCACTTCAACCCGCCATTGCCGTTGGCGGCCTTATTGACGTTGTACTGGTCGTCGCAGGTCTTGAAGCGCTGCTTGCCGGCCGAGAGCTGCGAATATTTCGGGTCGACCTTGGCCGGGAAGACGGCGTTGCCGGCCGGGGCCATCGGGGCTGCAGCCATCGGCTTGGGCGCGGCGGGGGCTGCGGCGGTGGTCGGCGCGGGCTTCATCGGGTTGGCGGGGGCCGGCGCAGCCGCGGCAGGCGCCGCAGCCGGGGTCGCTGCGGGGGTGGCGGCAGCGGTGTCGCCGCACTGGGCCTTGCGGAAGTCGTTCCAGTTCTGGCCGTTCAGCGTATTGCCGGTCTTGGCGGACTGATACTTGGTCGAACATTCCTTCATCGTCAGCGCGAGCGCTGGCGTCGAGCCCTGTACGATGAACCCGCCGGCAAGCGCGAAGATGCCGGCAGCGAGCGCGAAATGGGTCTGTTTCATAGTGGTCCTCCCCCAAGATGGGGTGCCTGTCGGTGTGCATACGGCCGGACGGGTCATTCCGGGCGGTCGGGCAGCGGACGGAAGCTAGGACGGTGAAGATGAACGGTCGCTGAGCGTCTTCGACAGATTTCGGCCACGCTGACGCAGATAGACCCTCGCGGCGTTGCCGCCGAAGATCGCGGTTTTTTCGTCGACCGACAAGGTTTCGGTCAGGCGCTCGGTGGTTTCCAGCCATCGGGCGTAAGGGGCGCGCAAGGTCACGACGGGCCAATCGCTGCCCCAGAGCAGGCGGTCGGGTCCGAAGCAGGCGAGCAGATGGTCAAAGGCAGGGCGCAGCGTTGCGATGGTCCAGTCGGGAGCGGCTTCGGTGACGAGGCCGGAGAGCTTGCAGACCGTGTTCGGCCGCGCCGCGAGCCGGGTGATGCCTTCATGCCAGGCGGTGAGGTCGGTGCCGGTGAGATCAGGTTTGGCGCCGTGGTCGATCACCACCGCAAGCTCGGTCTCGCGGTCAAGCAGGTCGAGCAGCGCGGGGATATGCGGCGGCTTGACCAGCGCGTCGAAGACGAGGCCGTGCCGGTTCATCGCGGCGAAGGCTGGTGCGAGATCGGGCCGGGCGAGCCAGTGCGGATCGGGAATGTCATGCACCATCGGCCTGAGGCCGACGAGAAGCGGGTCGGCCGCGAGGCAGGCGATGCAAACCTCGGCGTCCGGCGCCTCGAAGTCGCACCATCCGACGACACCGGCCACGAAGGGCGTTTCGGCCGCTGTCGTCAGGAGAAAGCGCGTTTCGGCTTCCGTGGGCGCGGCCTGCACGAGGATGGTTGCATCGATTGCGGCAGCTGCGAGGAGAGGAGCAAGATCGGCTGCGGTGAAGTCGCGGTAGAGTGGTGCGAGATCGGAGGTCAGCCAGCCGTAATCGCCGCGATCGATCTGCCAGAGATGCTGATGGGAATCGATGCGGATCGTTTCCCGGATGGCGTCGGTCACAGGTTCTTCTCCGGCCTTGCAACCGCCGGTTGGCGGCCCACCGATACACTGTCTGCACGCCAACATGTCAGCTTGCAACCGGCGTGAAACGGGATTAGCGTCCAGTCCGATCGCAGCCGACCTGACCCAGAGTCAGTGCCGCGCTGCGCAGCAAAGCCCGCCAAGGGCGCAGGATCAAGCGGCTCGTATCAGGGCCGCATTTCATGTCCGTGGGAGGACGCCGATGACCGATCACCTTCTCAAGCCGACCCGTCGTGTTCTTTTGGCAGGCGGCGCCGCTGCGATCGCCTCGCCGCTGGTGCTGCGCAAGGCGCAGGCACAGGGCGCTTTCGACTGGAAGAAGTTTTCGGGCCAATCGATCGACGCGCTCCTGGTGAAGAACCCGCGCTCCGACCTGATGCAGCAGGCCGAGAAGGAGTTCACCGAACTCACCGGCATCAAGGTGTCTTCGGAGCAGGTTCCGGAGCAGCAGCAGCGCCAGAAGGCGGTGATCGAATTCGCTGCGGGCAAGCCCTCCTTCGACGTCAGCGGCATCTCGCTGCATGTGCAGAAGCGCATGGCCGGCAAGGGCAAGTGGTTCGAGAACCTCGACCCGCTGATCAAGAACGCTTCGCTGACGGCGCCCGATTTCGACTTCGCCGATTTCGGCGCAGGCCCCGTCGCCTATGCGCGGCAGGCGGACGGATCGCTCGATACGATCCCGTTCTTCGTCGACTACTGGGTGGTCTACTACAACAAGGAGCTCTTCGACGCGAAGGGCGTGGCCTATCCCAAGTCGATGGACGAGATGTTCACCGTCGCGCAGAAGCTGCATGACCCCGCCAAGGGCATCGCCGGCTTCGTCTCGCGCGGCCTGAAGAACGCCAACGTCCCGGTCTGGACCTCGCTGATGCTGGGGCAGGGCATGGAGACGGTCACCCCCGAGGGCAAGCTGGCGACCGATACGCCGGAGGCGATCTGGGCGGCTGACCTCTACCGGAAGCTCAACAAGGAGACCGGTCCGCTCGGCTCCGTCGGCTTCAACTGGAACGAGTGCCAGACGACCTTCATGCAGGGCCGCGCCGCGATGTGGCTCGATGGCATCGGCTTCGCGACCCCGCTGGAGGACCCGACCAAGTCGCGCATCGTCGGCAAGGTCGGCTACGGCATCGCCCCGCCCGGGCCGAAGGCGCATTACGCCGGCATGTTCGCCGACGGCATGGGCATCTCGCGCGGCTCCGCCAAGAAGGAAGCGGCCTGGCTCTACATCCAGTTCATGACCAACAAGAAGAACCAGATCGCGATGTTGAAGAGCGGCGCCGGCGCGCCCGGCCGCTCTTCGGCCTATCTCGACACGGAGACGATCCAGGCCTCGAAGTTCGGCAAGCAGTATTTCGAGTGCCTGTTGGGCTCGGCGAAGATCGCGCGCGCCGGCCTGCCGCAGATCGTGCCGGTGACCGAGTTCCGCGACGTCTTCGGCGTGGCGCTGACCAATGCGATCGGCGGCGGCGATGTCGCGGCTGAACTCAAGAAGGCGACCGAGACCTTCGCGCCTGTGCTCGTCAAGAGCGAGCAGGGCTGAGCGGACGGTCGTCCAGCAAGCGTCATGGTCGGGCCTGTCCCGACCATCCACGTCTTCGCTGGTCGAGTGTCGTGTTCAAGGCGTGCATGCTCGCCACAAGGGCGAGCATGACGATCGGTTCCGGGTAAAGCAGAACGTATGACCAGCACCTCTCTTCCAGCAAGCATGAGCGGCACGGCGCCGTCGCCGGCCAAGGTCTCGGCCGATTTCACGCCGCGTTACTGGCTGTTCTCATTGCCGGCCGTGCTGGTCATCGCCACTGTGATCGTGTTCCCGTGGCTGTTCACGTTGTTCATGTCCACGCAGGACTGGAAGATCGGTGGCGGGATCGAATTCGTCGGCCTCGGCAATTTCCTGGACCTGGCGAAGGATCAGCGTTT
Organism: Allobosea sp. P5_A5; assembly: GCF_056400625.1. NCBI lineage: Bacteria > Pseudomonadati > Pseudomonadota > Alphaproteobacteria > Hyphomicrobiales > Alloboseaceae > Allobosea > Allobosea sp. P5_A5. The sequence goes on along the minus strand of NZ_JBFUKY010000007.1, from coordinate 161,335 downwards.
CCTCGAGACGCTAGGGCATACGGCCTATTTCACCGTACTCGCGGTGGTGCTGCCGATCCTGTTCGGCACGGCGGCGGCGCTGGTGTTCCATCGCGAATTTCCGGCACGCGGCATCCTGCGGACGATCTTCATCATGCCGATGATGGCGACGCCGGTCGCGGTGGCGCTGGTCTGGACGATGATGTTCCATCCGCAGCTCGGGGTACTGAACTATCTGCTGTCGCTGGTCGGCATTGGGCCTTCGGCCTGGGTCTATGATCCCGGCACGGTCATCCCGACGCTGGTCATGGTCGAGGTCTGGCACTGGACGCCGCTGGTCATGCTGATCGTGCTCGGCGGGCTCGCCGGCCTGCCGAAGGAGCCCTATGAATCGGCGCTGATCGACGGCGCCAGCGACTGGCACATGTTCCGGCACATCACGCTGCCGCTGGTCTGGCCGTTCATCATGGTCGCGATCGTCATCCGCACCATCGATGCGCTGAAGGCCTTCGACACGATCTTCGTCATCACGCAGGGCGGTCCGGGAACAGCCTCGGAGACGATGAACATCTTCCTCTATCTGCAGGCCTTCCAGTTCTACAAGATCGGCTATGCCTCGGCCGTCGTGGTAATCTTCTTCATCATCATCATCATGCTCTCGCTGCTGTTGCTCTATGCGCGGCAGAAGTCGAAGTGGAACGCGTGATGGACGCCCGACGCACTCAGCCGTCATTGCGAGCGCAGCGAAGCAATCCAGTGGGACCGGGTGAGACATCCGGCCGGGCGCATGCGGTGATCAGCCCAGTCCTCCTGGATTGCTTCGTCGCTTCGCTCCTCGCAATGACGGGGGAAGTTTCGGCATGAAGCGCATCGCCAAGAAATTCGGCTTCTGGCTCTCCGTTTTCGTGCTGGTGTCGCCTGCGGTGCTGGTCTTCCTCTGGATGATCTCGCTGTCGCTGAAGAACGAACTCGACAACACTGCCTTCCCGCCCGTCTTCATCCCGAGTCCGCCGACGCTGGCGAACTATGTCGACGTGTTCGCCAAGAACAATTTCGGGCTCTATCTTTGGAACTCGATTCTCGTCACGGGCGGGGCGGTTCTGATCGGGCTGCTGGTCGGCGTGCCGGCCGGTTACGGCATCGCGCGCGGCAAGGCGCATAAATTCGCCGTCCTGATTTTGGTGGCGCGGATGACGCCGGCCCTGTCCTATCTCATCCCGCTGTTCCTGTTGTTTCAGATCGCGGGATTGGTGGGTTCGATTACGGCGCTGGTCATCACCCATCTCGTCATCACCATCCCGATCATCGTCTGGATCATGATCGGCTATTTCGAGAACATTCCGATGGAGCTGGAGGACGCCTCGCGCATCGACGGGGCGACGAGCTGGCAAGCGTTTCTGCATGTCGCGCTGCCCTTGGCCAAGCCCGGCATCGTCATCGGCGGCATCCTCGCCTTCATCTTCTCCTGGAACAACTTCATCTTCTCGGTGGTGCTGGGCGGCAAGGGCAGCCGCACGCTGCCTTCGGCCGTCTACAACTCGCTGACCTTCGAGCAGATATCCTGGGGCCCGCTGGCGGCCGCGGCCCTGCTGGTGACGGCGCCGGTTCTGATCGTCACCATCCTCGCCCAACGCCAGATCGTTGCCGGTCTGTCCGCAGGCGGTCTCAAGGACGGCTAGCAGAATTCCTATAGCGGCTCTGGCGGGATGATCCGCCGGGGCTGTCCTGCCTAAACCGACATGTCAGTCACGACTCAGCCCCGAAAGTTTTCTCCGATGGCCATCTCGCCCAACCGCTTCGGCCTCTCCTGTGCCATGACCACTCCGATGCGGGAGGGTGGCGGCGTCGACCTGCCGCGCCTCGTGCATCACGCCAAACATGTTCTGGCCCATGGCTGCGACTCGGTCACGCTCTACGGCACGACCGGGGAGGGCGCGGCGCTCGGCCTGCCGGCGCGCACGGCGATGATGGGCGCGCTGATGGGCGCGGGCATCGATCCTTCGAAGCAAATCTATGCCGGCATCGCCGCCTCCTCGCTGCATGAGGCGATCGAGCAGGCGCGGGTCGCGCTGGACGCCGGCGCGAAGGGGTTGCTGGTCGCGCCGCCCTTCTACTTCAAGGGCGTAAGCGATGACGGGCTTTATGCCTGGTTCGTCCAGTTCATCGAAAAGCTCGGCGCCTCCGCGCGCGGCATAATTCTCTACCATATCCCTTCGGTGACGGCAGTCGATATCAGCGTGGACCTCGTCCAGCGGTTGAAGAAGGCCTTCCCGGGCGTCATCAGCGGTGTGAAGGATTCGTCGGGCAGCTATGCCAACACCGAGGCGCTGCTGAAGGCGCATGGCGAACTCGCCATCCTCGTCGGCGACGAGCGCCAGCTCGCGCAAGCGGTCCGCAACGGCGCGCAGGGGTCGATCTGCGGCGTCGCCAACCTGATCCCGCACCTGCTGCGGCCGATGGTCTACGAGGGCAAGGACAGCCCGGTCGTCAACGCGCTGGTCGACGAGATCTGCTCGGGGCCGGTGATCGCGTCGGTGAAGGCGCTGACCGGCCATGTCCATGGCGACAGCGGTTTCGGGCCGATGCGCGCGCCGCTGCAGGCGCTGGACGAGCCCGCCCGCAAGCGGCTGTTCGCAGCCTTCGATTCGATCACGCAGGCCAAAGCCGCTTGAGGAGCGACACTTGAACCAGCCGGAGCTTGAACCGCGCGAGGCTGAGCCGCTGAAGCTGAGGGAGCGCGCCTATGCCTCCTTCACCGAGCGGCTGCTGGCGCGCGAGATCAAGCCCGGCCAGTTCGTCACCCAGCGCGAACTCGTCGCGATGACGGGGTTTCCGCTGGGCGCGATCCGCGAGCTGGTGCCGCGACTGGAAGCGGAAGGGCTGATCAAGACGGTGCCGCAACGGGGCATGCAGGTCGCCCATGTCGATCTCAACCTGATCCGCAACGCTTTCCAGTTCCGGCTCTTCCTCGAGCGGGAGGCGACGGCGCTCTACACCGCGAGCGCCACCGACGAGGAGATCGCCGGGCAGCGCGCCCGGCATGAGGCCATCATCGCGCGCGCCGAGGCCGGCGGCGACGAGAGCCTGATCGAGGACGCGGAGGATGTCGACCGCCTGATGCACGAGGCGATCATCGACCATCTGGAGAACGACATCGTCAGCCAATCCTTCCGCGTCACCTGGTTGAAGATCCGGCTGATCCGGCAATACGAGACGCGCATCCAGAACCACATCCTGGTGCCGGTGATGCGCGACCATCTGAAGATCATCACCGCGATCGAAAGCCGCGACCCTGTGCGCGCGGCCGATGAGATGAGCATCCATATCGGGAACGCCCGCGCGAGGGCGATGCAGTATTGAAAATGCGCCGCAAGAGCGGCTGACCGACGAGCCCGAAATCGGGCCGGTTCCTTGGAGGGGACGCCATGACGACGAAGACCAGACGCGAGATCCTCACTGCTGCGGCAGCAGGCTCAGCCGCGATCGCGATGCCCTCGATCCTGCGGGCTCAGCAGCTCGTCCTGCGCTGGGCCGACGGCCAGCCGGCGACGCATCCCTCGCCGCAAAGCGCGGTCAGGGCCGCGGCCGAGATCAAGGAGAAGACCGGCGGTCGGATCGATGTGCAGTCCTTCCCGAACGGCCAGCTCGGCTCCTCGCGCGACATGGTGGAATCGGTCGCCAGCGGCGCATTGACCATGGTGACGGAGGGCGCCGCGCAACTCGGTCAGTTCGTACCGCAAATCTCGATCATCGAGGCGCCCTACATCTGGAAGGACGCCGCCCATATGATCCGGGCGCTGAAATCCCCGCTGATGGACGAGCTCAACGCGGTGCTCGTCGCCAAGCGCGGCATGCGGATGATCGGCGTGAACTATTACGGAGTGCGCCACCTCACCAGCGGCAAGAAGCCGATCAATTCGGTCGAGGACATGAAGGGCTTCAAGCTGCGCGTGCCGGAGGTCGATACCTTCCGCGCGATGGCCGAGGCCTGGGGCGCACGGCCGACGCCGCTGAATTTCTCCGAGCTTTATCTGGCCTTGTCGCAGGGCGCGGTCGACGGGCAGGAGAACCCGCTGCCGACCATCGCCTCGGCCAAGCTCGCCGAAGTGCAGAAATACCTCGTGCTGACGGCTCACATCATCACGCCGCGCCTCGTCATTGTGAACGAGGCGACGTGGTCGAAGCTGCCCGAGGCCGACCGGACCGTCATCGTCGCGGCGGTCGACAAGGCCGCCGCCTGGCAGGACAACGAAATCCTGGAGCAGGAAAAGGGGCTGGCCGAGAGCCTCGGCAAGGCCGGCATGACCGTGCTCAAGCCCGATCAGGAGGCGTTCCGGAAGCCGGTGCTCGCGAGCCTGCCCGCCAAGTTCGAAAGCAAATGGGGCAAGGGCCTCTGGGACCGCATCCAGACGCTTTGATGCCCTGACTGGAACAGCCCTCATCCTGAGGAGCCGCGAGCGGCGTCTCTAAGGATGCTTCAGGAGGCTCCGGAACCAGCTGGACCACCTTCGAGACGCGCTTCTGCGAAGCGCTCCTCAGGATGAAGGCTGGAGTTCGGCCGCCGTCGAACGAGAGACGATCCGCATGATCTGGACCCGTGTTTTCGACCGGACGATGGAAGGGCTCGCCGCCATCCTCATCGTCGTGCTCCTCGTCGTCGTGACGCTTGGTATCGTGACGCGGGCCTTCGGGGAGCCTCTGATCTGGACCGACGAGATGTCCCGCTTCCTGATGCTCTGGCTCGCGGTGAACGGCTGGATACTGGCGAGCCGCAAGCGCGCCCATATCCGCATCCGCTTCTTCCATGATCTGCTGCCGCCGCGCGCCTGGCGGACGGCCGAGATCGTGATGCAGCTCGCCATGGTCGCGTTCGGGCTGATGATCCTGAGCTACAGCGTCCATCTGGTCGCCGTGAACTGGGACCTCGAGGCGACCACGGTGCCGCTCTCGATGGGGCTGCTCTACGCGCCGATGCTGCTGGCGGGGCTCGTCACCGCGCTTCAGGGCGCAGCGGAACTGATCGAAAGCGCTCGGTTGTGGAGCGTGCCGCCGCAGGTCACGCTGCAGGCGGAGACGCCGGTGCAGGAGATCGTGGAATGACCACGCTGATCTTCCAGATCGCCGGCGTCTGGCTGCTGTCGATCCTCGCTGGGTTTCCGCTGTTCGCCTCGATGGGGCTGGCCGCCTTCGCCTTCGTGCTGATCGGTGACCTCTCGGCCACCATCGTGCCGCAGAAGATGGCGCAGGCGATGAACTCCTTCCCGATCGTCGCGGCGCCGCTCTTCATCCTGATGGGCAGTATTCTGGGCGCGGCGCGCATTACCGACCGCATCGTCGCCTTCGCTACGGCGGTGATCGGCTGGGTGCGCGGCGGCTATGCCCATGCCTCGATCCTGACTAGCATGATCTTCGCCGGCATGGTCGGCTCGGCGGTGGCGGATGCCGCCGGCTCCGGCGCGATCGAGATCAGGGCAATGAAGAAAGCCGGTTACCGGCCTGAAACCGCGGCCGCCATTACGGCGGCGGCGGCGACGATCGGCCCGATCATTCCGCCTTCGCTGCCGATGGTGATCTATGGCGTGACGGCGGATGTCTCGATTGGCCGGCTGTTCATCGGCGGGATCGTGCCGGGCATCCTGATGGGGCTGTCCCTGATGGTGATGGTCGCGATGATCGCCAAGCGGCAGGGCTTCCGGAAGGAGCCTTTCAAGGGCTTCCGCGAGATCGGCCGGACCTTCTTCAAGGGCTTCTTCGCCCTGATGACGCCGCCGCTGATCCTGGGCGGCATGTTTTCCGGCGCCTTCACACCGACCGAGGCCGCGGCAGTGGCCTGCATCTACGCGTTGTTCCTCGGCTTCTTCGTCTACCGGACGCTTGAGCTGAAGCAGATCGGCCCGATCCTGATCGAGACGGTGGAAACGACGGGCCTCGTCACGGTGCTGGTGATGGCGGCGGGCGCGCTCGGCTGGTGCATGTCGATCTCGCGGGTGCCGCAGACGCTGACGCCGCTGATCGTCGAGACGATCAAGGACCCGCTGGTCTTCCTTCTGGTCTGCAACCTGATCCTGCTCATCGTCGGCTGCTTCATGGAGGCGCTGGCGGCGATGCTGATCCTGATCCCGATTCTGGTGCCGGCGGCGAACAGCTTCGGCATCGACCCGGTTCAGTTCGGCATCATCATGATCCTGAACCTGATCCTGGGGACGATCCATCCGCCGATCGGCGTCGTGCTGTTCGTGGTCACGCGCATCGCCAACGTCTCGTTCGAGACGATGTCCCGGGCGATCCTGCCCTGGCTCGTGCCGCTGCTGGTCGTGCTGGCGATGATCACGCTCTGGCCGCCGCTGACGACCTGGCTGCCGAACCTGCTGATGGGTCCCTGAGGCCGGCTGGGCCGTCATTGCGAGGAGCGTAGCGACGAAGCAACCCAGAATTGGGTTGGCCGGTCAGCCTGGTCTCCCTGGATTGCTTCGCTGCGCTCGCAATGACGGTTTGGTCGGGTCGAAACCGATCCAGCTCTTTCAGCTCTCCGGCTCGCCGCCCTTGGCGAGATAGCGGCTCACCGTGACGACGATCTCGTCGTCGAGCGAGCCGATCGCCTTCTCGTCCTTGTCCGCATAGGGCACCGACAGAAGCACATGGCGGATCGCCTCGAGCCGGGCCCGAAGCTTATCGTTGCTGCGGACGACGTGCCACGGCGCCTCGCTCGAACTGCGCGCCAGCATCTCATCGAAGGCATGGGAATAGTCGTCGAAGCGCGGGATCGCCTCGAAGTCGATCGGCGAGAGCTTCCAGCGCTTCAGGGGATCATGCCAGCGGGCGTGCAGACGCTGCATCTGCATCTCGCGGCCGATGGTGAGGAAGAGCTTGATGACGCGGACGCCGTCGCGCACCAGCATGCCCTCGAAGACCGGCGCCTCGCGGAGAAAGGCTTCGGTCTGCTCCGGGCTGCAAAAGCCCATGACCCGCTCGACGCCGGCGCGGTTGTACCAGGAGCGGTCGAAGAACACGATCTCGCCTGCTGCCGGCATGCGCGCGGCATAGCGCTGAAAATACCATTGCCCCTTCTCGGTGTCCGACGGCTTGGACAAGGCGACGATGCGGGCCTCGCGCGGATTGAGGTGCTGGGTGAAGCGGGCGATGGTGCCGCCCTTGCCCGCGCCGTCGCGGCCTTCGAAGACGATGACGATGCGCTCGCCTTGCTTGGCGGCCCAGCGGGATAGCTTCTGCAGCTCGATCTGCAGCGGCTCCATCTCGCGCTCGTAGCGCTTGCGCTTCATCCGCTTGCCATAAGGATAGTGGCCGCTGTGATAGGCGGCGTCGACGATCGCTTCCGGCAGCGTATCGGCCTCGATGTCGAAGCCTCCGTTCTTCGCGGCCCTGGATTTCTGCGCTTTTGTCGGTTTGATCTTCTGGCTCTTGGCGGCGGCGTCCATGGCCGGCTCGGCCTCGGAGGAAATCCGGATCGTGTCCTTCATCTCCGAGCCTGAATTCTTCTTTTTCATGGTTTTACCTCGTCGTCCGCAATCCAGCCGCGTCGGCCATAAGCCTAGCCGGCTGTCTCACCAAAGGGAATTGACGCCCTCGGTGCATATGCGCAGGAAGAGCCGGGCCGACAACAGGCGGCAGCTCCGGGCGTTTCAATGATCGACATCGCCGTTCTTCCTCCCGCGACCGCGCGCAGCCTGATCGATGCCATCGGCGCGCCGGTCGTGCTCCTCGACGAACAGGGGGTGGCGCAAGCGCTGAGCCCGGCCATCCGGGCGCTGATTCCGGGGCTGGAGATCGGCAAGCTGCTCGCGCTGGTGCTGCGCGACCCCGACCTGATCGAGGCAATCGAACAGGTCTCGCGACGCGGCGGGCGCGAGATCATCGAGCTGATCGAGCGTGTGCCTGTCGAGCGCACCTTCCGCATCCATATCGCGGCCTTCTCCGGCAACGGACGGCGGCACGCGACGCTGCTGACATTCCAGGACCTCAGCGAGCAGCGCGTCATCGAACGGATGCGGGTCGATTTCGTCGCCAATGCCAGCCATGAGCTGCGCACGCCGCTGGCGTCGCTGCTCGGCTTCGTCGAGACCCTGCAAGGGCCCGCCCGCAACGACGAAAAGGCGCGCGAACGCTTCCTCGGCATCATGCGCGACCAGGGCCTGCGCATGGCGCGGCTCGTCGACGACCTGCTGTCGCTTTCGCGCATCGAGCAACGGGCGCATGTCGCGCCCGATACGCCGGTCGATCTTGCCGGCATCTCGCGCGAGATCGTGGATTCGCTGACGCTGATGGCGCGCGAGCGCGACGTTTCACTGAAACTCGCAGTCCCGTCCGGGCCGGTGCAGGTGCCGGGCGACCGGGACGAATTGCTGCGGTTGATGGAAAACCTCGTCGAGAACGCGATCAAATATGGAAAGCGCGGCGGCGAGGTTTCGATCACCGTCGTGGCGCAGGACGACGAGGCCAGCGTCGGCGTACGCGACGACGGACCTGGCATCGCCCCCGAGCATCTGCCGCGGCTGACCGAGCGCTTCTACCGCGTCGACACCGCGGCCAGCCGGGAGGCGGGCGGCACGGGCCTCGGTCTGGCGATCGTAAAGCACATCGTGCTGCGCCATCGCGGCCGGCTGACGATCGAGAGCAAGCCGGGTGAAGGCGCGACCTTCAAGGCGATCATGCCGCGTTTCCACGCGCATCGCGGCGGCTGACTTTGGGTTGCATCGGGCTTTCATGACAGCTTTCGTGACGAAATGTCATGTGGCTGTCATATGGAGGGTGTTCTGACAGGGTCGCTGAAGCAGAGACCCAGTGAGGACATCTCAATGCGCAAAATTCTCGTTCTCGCGGCCGTAGCCGCCGGGATCGCCGGTCCCGCCCAGGCTGCCGACATCACCGGCGCCGGCGCGACCTTCCCGTTCCCGATCTATTCCAAATGGGCCGAGGCCTACCAGAAAGAGACCGGCACGGGCCTGAACTACCAGTCGATCGGCTCGGGTGGTGGTATCCGCCAGATCAAGGCGAAGACCGTCGCCTTCGGCGCCACCGATGCCCCGCTCAAGGGCGAAGAGCTGACCAAGGACGGCCTCGTCCAGTTCCCGACCGTGATGGGCGGTGTCGTGCCGGCCGTGAACATCGTCGGCATCGAGCCCGGCAAGCTCAAGCTCTCGGGCGAGATCGTCGCTGGGATCTACATGGGCGAGATCAAGAAGTGGAACGACCCCAAGATCGTCGCGCTCAACGGCGATCTGAAGCTGCCCGACGCCAACATCAACCCGGTCTATCGTTCCGACGGCTCGGGCACGACCTTCGTGTTCACCGATTACCTCTCCAAGGTTTCGCCGGAGTGGAAGACCAAGATCGGCAACAACCAGTCGGTGCAGTGGCCGGTCGGTATCGGCGGAAAGGGCAATGAGGGCGTCTCGGCTTCGGTGAAGCAGGTCGCGAACTCGATCGGCTACGTCGAATACGCCTACGCCAAGCAGAACAAGCTCTCCTATGCGCTCGTGAAGAACGCCGATGGCAACTTCCCGATGCCGACGATCGAGGCGTTCCAGGCGGCTGCCGCCACCGCCGACTGGAAGGAACAGCCCGGCTTCGGCATCTCGCTGAACAACCAGAAGGGCAAGGATGCCTGGCCAATCACCTCGGCGACCTTCATCCTCGTCCATGCCAAGCCGGACAACGCCGCCGACGTGCAGGCTGCGCTGAAGTTCTTCGAGTGGGCCTACAAGAGCGGCGACAAGCTGGCGACCGACATGGACTACGTGCCGCTGCCGACCAAGCTGAAGGACGACGTCCGGGCTGCCTGGAAGGGCGTGACCGACAATTCCGGTAAGCCGATCTTCTGATCGCCTGCCGATCTCTGGATAGGTTAGACACCGAGGCGCAATTGAAGCCTCTCGCCGTCATGGTCGGCCTTGTGCCGACCATCCACGTCTTCGCTGGTCGAATGTCGTGTTCAAGACGTGGATGCTCGGGACAAGCCCGAGCATGACGTGGCGGGCCGACATTGAACCTTTAACTTACCCCTCTCTCGTTATGGGATAGGGGCCCGCCGGAGCCTCGCGGATGACCGCAGTGACCGACATGACAAGCCTTCCCGGCACAGGACCCGCGATCCGCAAGGCGCCGAAGGCGACGTTCGATCTCGTTTTCCGCCATGCCAGCTTCCTTGCCGCGCTGCTGGTGCTGGTGCTGTTGGCCGGCATCATGCTCTCGATGGTGATCGGCGGCTGGCCCGCCTTCCGCGAGTTCGGCTTCGGCTTCATCACATCCAGTGTCTGGGATACGCAGAACGATCAGTACGGCGCCTGGCCGGCGATCGTCGGCACGCTCTCGACCGCGCTGATCGCGCTTCTGATCGGCGTGCCGCTTTCGCTCGGTATCGCGATTTTCCTGACGCAGCTGGCGCCGGCCTGGTTCAAGAAGCCGGTCGCGACCGCGATCGAGCTGCTCGCCGCCGTTCCCTCGATCATCTACGGCATGTGGGGGCTCTTCGTCTTCGCGCCGCTTTTCGCGCAATATGTGCAGATCCCGCTGTCGAACGTCGTCGAGGGTATGCCGGTCATCGGCACGATCTTCTACTCGCGCTCGCCGTCGGGCCTCGGCATCTTCACGGCCGGCATCATCCTGGCCTTCATGATCGTGCCCTTCATCGCCTCGATCACCCGCGACATGCTGGAGCAGATCCCCTCCGTGCTGCGCGAAAGCGCCTACGGCATTGGCGCCACGACCTGGGAGGTCGTGCGCCATGTGCTGGTGCCGCAGGCCGGGGTCTCGATCATCGGCGCGATCATGCTGGGTCTGGGGCGCGCGCTCGGAGAGACGATGGCGGTCACTTTCGTGGTCGGAAACGCCAACCGGCTTTCGGCCTCGATCCTCGATCCCGGCTCGACCATCGCCTCGCGTATCGCCAACGAGTTCAACGAGGCAATGGGCCTGCAGCTCAATTCGTTGATCGCGCTGGGCTGCATCCTGTTCTTCGTCACCTTTGTCGTCCTTGTCATCGCGCGGCTGCTTGTCGCCCGCGTCAAGAAGTTCTGAGGCTGGGACCTGAGATGAGCATGAGCACCGCCTCCGCCCCGGCAACCTCCTCCCACATCCCGTGGGGCCGCGTGCGCCCGGCCCGCCGCACGGCCGACAGCGCGATGAAGATCATCGCGACGAGCTTCACCTTCATCGCCATCTTCGTGCTGTTCTGGATCCTCGGCATGCTGATCGTGAAGGGCATCGGCGGGCTCTCGCTCGCGACCTTCACGCATGTCACGCCGGGTCCGGGCTCCGAGGGCGGCGGTCTCGCCAACGCGATCGTGGGCTCGATCGTGCTGACCTTCCTCGGCATCGCGGTCGCGACGCCGGTCGGCGTGCTGGCCGGCACCTGGCTGGCGGAGTACGGCCGCAGCTCGAAGCTCGCCAACATCATCCGCTTCATCAACGACATCCTGCTTTCGGCGCCCTCGATCCTGATCGGCCTGTTCGTCTACGTCATCCTGGTCGAGCCCTTCCGGGGCTATTCCGGCTGGGCCGGCGGCGTGGCGCTCGGCATCATCGCGATCCCGGTCATCGTGCGCACCACGGAAGACATGCTGAGCCTGGTGCCCGGCCCGTTGCGGGAGGCTGGCTCGGCGCTGGGCGCACCGCCCTCCGTGGTGATCACCGCCGTGACCTGGCGCGCCGCGAAATCGGGCATGGTCACCGGCATCCTGCTGGCGCTCGCCCGCATCGCCGGGGAGACGGCGCCGCTGATCTTCACCGCGCTAAACAACAATTCCTGGTTTTCGCCCAGCCTGGCAGGCGGCATCGCCAATCTGCCGGTCACGATCTACCAATTCGCCTCCGCGCCCTATGAAAACTGGCAGCAGCTCGCTTGGGCGGGGTCGCTGATCATCACCATGTCCATCCTCATCCTTTCGCTCATCGCCCGGCGTATCGTCGCCGGCGGTAAGTGAGAACTGAAACCGCATTATCGCCCCGACCCTGAGGGACCTCAGTCGATGCTCTCGACCCTTGAACTTTCCCCGCAGACGCTCGACGCCGCTGCTCCCGTCCGGATCGCGGTGAAGAACCTCGATTTCTACTACGGCGAGCACAAGGCGCTGAAGAACATCAGCCTCGACTTCCGCGACCGGCACGTCACGGCGCTGATCGGCCCGTCGGGCTGCGGCAAGTCGACCCTGCTGCGCATCTTCAACCGGATCTATTCGCTCTATCCCGAACAGAAGGCGACCGGCGAGGTCATGCTCGACGGGCGCAACGTCATCTCCAACGACGTCGACGTCAACGAACTGCGCTCGCGTGTCGGCATGGTGTTCCAGAAGCCGACGCCGTTCCCGATGTCGATCTACGACAACGTCGCCTTTGGCATCCGCCTGTACGAGAAGCCGCCGAAATCCGAGCTCGACGATCGCGTCGAGGGCGCGCTGCGCCGCGCCGCGCTGTGGGACGAGGTCAAGGACAAGCTCCGGAGCTCCGGCATGGGCCTCTCGGGCGGCCAGCAGCAACGCCTGTGCATCGCGCGCACCATCGCGCAGAAGCCAGAGGTGATCCTGTTCGACGAGCCGACCTCGGCGCTCGACCCGATCTCGACCGGCAAGATCGAGGATCTGCTGGAGCAGCTGAAGAGCGATTTCACGATCGCCATCGTGACGCACAACATGCAGCAGGCGGCCCGCATCTCGCAGTACACCGCCTTCATGTATCTGGGTGAGGTGATCGAGTTCGCGCCGACGAACACGATCTTCATGAACCCGGCCAAAAAGCAGACGCAGGACTACGTCACCGGCCGGTTCGGCTGAGCGGCGATTTTGTTTCGTATCGGCTTGCCCGAAAACCGGTTTCCACTTTTCGGGCCGATGCGCCGGAGGAGCACCACATGACCGACCACATCGTTCGTTCCTACGATACCGACCTTGAAGGCATCCGCCGCAGCCTCGCCGAAATGGGCGGGATGGCGGAGCGCATGCTCGGCGACTCGACCGTGGCGCTGGTGCGCCGCGACACCGCGCTCGCCCAGAAGATCATCAGCGCCGACCAGCGCCTGGACAATCTCCAGCGCGAGGTCGAGGAGAAGGCGGTGCTGACCATCGCGCGCCGCCAGCCGCTCGCCAACGACCTGCGCGAGCTGATCTCGGCCATCCGCATCGCCGCCGACATCGAGCGCGTCGGCGATCTCGCCAAGAACATCGCCAAGCGCGCAGTGGCCATCGCCGGCCAGTTCCAGCCGCCGCACCGCGCCGTCGTCGGCCTCGAGCACATCAGCCGGCTGGTGCAGGCCCAGCTCAAGGACGTGCTCGACGCCTATGCCGCCGGCAACGAGCAGAAGGCGCTGGAGGTCTGGCGCCGCGACGACGAGATCGACGCGCTCTACACCTCGCTGTTCCGCGAACTCCTGACCTATATGATGGAAGACCCGCGCAACATCACCTTCTGCACGCATCTTCTGTTCTGCGCCAAGAACATCGAGCGCATCGGCGACCACACCACCAACATCGCCGAGACCATCCACTATCTGATCACCGGCGACTCGCTCGATACGAACCGGCCGAAGCTCGACACCACGAATATTTCGCTCGAGCCGGTGGAAAGCTGACGCAGATCGCCCGGCGGGGTCTGCACCCGTCATGGTCGGCCCCCGTCATGTCGGCTCTTCGCCGACCATCCACATCTTCCTTCGGCGAGCGTGGTGTTCGAGACGTGGATGCTCGCCCCAGGGCTAAGCATGACGGGGAGAGCCCGCTGAACGCCAAGAACGGAACCAGCCATGGCCGCACGCATCCTGATCGTCGAGGACGAAGAGCCGCTCACCCTGCTCCTGCGCTATAATCTCGAAGCCGAGGGCTTCGAGGTCGACAGCGTGGCGCGGGGCGACGATGCGGAGCTGCATCTGCGCGACTCGACGCCGGACCTCGTGCTTCTCGACTGGATGCTGCCCGGTCTTTCCGGCATCGAGCTGTGCCGCCGCCTTCGCTCGCGCCGCGACACCGAGCGCGTGCCGATCATCATGCTGACCGCGCGTGGCGAGGAGACCGAGCGCGTGCGGGGCCTCGCGACGGGTGCCGATGATTACGTCGTCAAGCCGTTCTCGCTGCCAGAGTTGATCGCACGCATCCAGGCTCTCTTGCGCCGGGCGAAGCCGGGGCATGTCGCCGGGCTGCTGCAGGCGGGTGATCTCGAACTCGACCGGACGACGCGCCGCGTGCGCCGCGCCGGCAGCGAGCTGCATCTCGGGCCGACCGAGTTCCGCCTGCTCGAATTTTTGATGCAGGCGCCGGGCCGGGTCTATTCGCGCGCCCAGTTGCTCGATGCCGTCTGGGGGCGGGACGTCTATATCGACGAGCGTACCGTCGATGTGCATGTCGGGCGGCTGCGCAAGGCGATCACCCCCACCGACATGAAAGACCCGCTGCGCACGGTGCGCGGCGCGGGCTATGCCTTCGACGAGACGTTCGCGCGCGGCTGATCCCTGTGGAGGCCCGGCACCTCAGGCGCGGGTGCCGGCGTCGAAGGTCGCTGCTTCCGACAAGAGCCAGGCCAGCAATTCGTCGAGCCCCGACCGTTTCGGCGCGTCGCGCTTCAAGGTCAGCCAGCAGCCGATCGCGCTGGCGAAGCCGAGGTCGAGCGGGTTGACCAATGCGCCTGAAGCCAGTTCCTCGGCGACATAGCAGCGCGGGGCCAGCGCGACGCCAAGTCCCGCGACGGCCGCCCGCGTGATCACCGAATAATAGCCGTAGCGGACGGTATGGGCCGGCACGGCACCGCGCAGGCCATGGGCCTCGGTGAACTCGGCCCAGAAGGTCGGCATCTGGAAGTGCTGCAGGAGCGTCATCTTCTGGATGTCGCCGGGCCGCCTGAAGCCGCCCATGCGCTCGATCAGTTCCGGCGCTGCGACCAGCGCCACGTCGCGGCCGAAGAGGTAGTGTGCCTGCCGGTCCGGCCAGGGCGGCGTGCCGTGGTTGATCTCGATATCCGGCTCTTCACTCTCGCTCTCGCTGACATAGTTGGTGAACTGCACGTCGATGCCGGGATGAGCCTGGGCGAAGGCGGGAAAACGCTCCATCAGCCAGCGCTCGCCGGCGACCGCGACCATATGCAGGCGGATCGGCCGGGCGATGGCGGCGCGCTCGGTCAGCCGCATCGCGCCGCGACCCATCTGCTCCAGCGCGGCTTGCGCGTAAGGCAGGTAGATCGCGCCGGCCTCGGTCAGCTTCAGCCCCAGTGGGTTTCGGTCGAACAGCATCACGCCGAGGTGCTGTTCCAGCGACAGAATCTGCTTGGAAACCGCGCTTTGCGTCAGGTTGACCTCAACGGCGGCCCGCGCCGTCGAGCCGAGGCGGGCAACGGTTGCGAAGGCTCGCAGTGCGGTCGATGAAGGAGGTGGCCGGCCTGCGGCCATAGGGTATTCCTTTTGCGACTAGGGCCGGGAGATGGTTTCGTTTGCTGGCTCGCCGGTCAAGAGGTCATTCTGCCCGAGGGGCAGGAGCCGGCAGCATGAACCAGACGACGCGTCTTTGGGGTGGCCGGTTCCGCAAGCCGCCGGACCCGCGGCTGATGAAGCTGTCGAGCGCGGCCGGCGAGCATGCCCGGCTGGTGCCGCAGGACATCGCCGGGAGCAAGGCGCATGCGGCTGAACTGGCCCGAGCGGGTCTGCTGGATGCGGCAGAGCGCGAGACGATCCTTGAGGCACTCGATGCGATCGCGGCTGATTTTGCTGCGGGCCGGATTGCGCCGAGCGCTGGGGACGAGGATGTCCACACCTTCATCGAGCGCGTGCTGACCGAGCGCACCGGTGTCATCGGCTCGAAGCTGCGGGCAGGGCGCTCTCGCAACGACCAGGCGGCGAATAATCTCAAGCTCTATCTGCGGCAGACGTCACGCCCGCTCGGAGGGATGCTCGCGGATCTGCTGACTGCAATCGCCGACCAAGCGGAGCAGCATGCGGCAAGCATCTGTCCGGGCTTCACCCATTTGCAGAACGCCCAGCCGGCGACGTTCGGGCATTGGCTGATGGCGCATGGGCAGGTGCTGCTGCGCGATGCCTCGCGTCTCGCGGACTGGGAAAAGCGCGCCGGGCAGTCGCCTTTGGGCGCGGCGGCCTTTGCGGGTTCGGCGATCACGCTGAACCCGGAACTGAGCGCCACGGCGCTCGGCTATGATGCGCCCTTCGAGAATTCGGTCGATGCGGTGGCGGCGCGCGACCATGTCGCGGAATTCCTGTTCGTCGCGGCGCTGACACTGACCAACCTCTCGCGGCTCGCCGAGGAGGTGACACTGTGGACCTCGCGCCAGTTCAGCTGGGTCACGCTGGACGACGGTTTCGCCACCGGGTCCTCGATCATGCCGCAGAAGAAGAACCCGGACATCGCGGAAATTGCGCGTGGGCGCGCCTCGCGGCTGGCCGGCGACGTGGTGACGATGCTGGGAGCGTTGAAGGGGCTGCCGCTTTCCTATAACCGCGATCTGGCGGAGGATAAGCGGACGGCTTTCGACGCGGTGGACGTGCTGGAGCAGGTGCTGCCGGCCTTCGCCGGGCTGATCGCCAGCATGGAGGTGCATACCGCGCCGATGCGGGCGCAAGCCGGGCTGGGCTTCACGCTGGCGACGGAGGTCGCGGACTATCTCGCGCGCAAGGGAATTCCCTTCGCCGAGGCGCATGAGATCACGGGGGCGCTGGTGCGCTATTGCGAGGAAATGGGGCGCGATCTTGAAAGGCTCGACGCTGTCGATCTCCGGGCCGTCGATCCACGGCTGGATGCCGGCGTGCTGGACTGCCTGACGCTCGACGCGGCTGTTGCGGCCCGCAGCGGTCATGGCGGCACCGCTCCGGCACAGGTCGTCGCGCAGATCGGCCGGTTCCGCGAAAAGCTTGCCGCCTTCGAGGGCTGGTGCGGGGAAGGGGCGTTGCGATGAGCGGAGCGGTCTCGCATGTCGGCGGCGAGGAGCTGGCGCGTGTCGCTGGCCTCCGGATCGTGCCGCGGCGTTTTTACGGGCGCTGGATCGCGGCTGTGCTCATCATCGCCGTGCTGGTGTGGATGGGCTTCGCCTTCGCCAAGGGCGACATCGCCTGGCCGGTCGTCGCGCAGTTCTTCACCGCGCCGGCGATCCTCTCAGGCTTGGGCAATACGCTGATCATGACGGTCTGTGCGATGGCGCTCGGCGTCGTGCTCGGCGTCGTCTTCGCGGTTATGTACATGTCGCCCAATCCCGTGCTGCGTGGGGTGGCGCTGTTCTACATCTGGTTTTTCCGGGGCACGCCGCTGCTGCTGCAACTGCTGATCTGGTTCAACCTCGCGCTGGTCTTCCCGACTATCGGTATCCCCGGCCTTTTTTCGTGGCGCACCATCGACATCATCGGGCCGTTCATGGCGACCCTGCTTGGGCTCGGCATGAACCAGGGCGCCTATACGGCTGAGGTCGTGCGCGGCGGCATCCTCTCCGTCGATACCGGCCAGACCGAAGCCGCCAAGGCGATCGGCATGACGCGGCTGACGACGCTGCGCCGGATCATGCTGCCGCAGGCGATGCGCGTCATCATCCCGCCGGTCGGCAACGAGGTGATCAGCATGGTGAAGCTGACCTCTGTCGCCAGCGTGATCCAGTATTCGGAAATCCTGCGCAACGCGCAGACGATCTATTACGCCAATGCCCGCGTCATCGAATTGCTGATCGTCGCCGCCGGCTGGTACCTGATCGTTGTGACGCTGCTGCAGATCGGCCAGTATTTCCTCGAACGCTATTACTCCAAGGGCCGGGGCACGCGCCGTCCCGCCAAACGCGCCGCCGTGCCGCGGGAGGCAGCATGAGCGCGGTTGAAATAGTGACTGGCGCGCCTGCGATCGTCACGATCGCCCATGTCAGCAAGTTCTTCGGCGAGCTGAAGGCGTTGAACGACGTTTCGCTTTCGGTCGCGCCCGGCTCCGTGCAGTGCATCATCGGGCCGTCCGGCTCGGGCAAATCGACGCTGCTGCGCTGCATCAACCAGCTCGAGAAGATCGACAAGGGTGCGATCGCCGTCGATGGCGAACTGATCGGATATCGCCGCGCCGGCGAGGAGCTGCATGAACTCAGCGATGTCGAGATCGCGCGTCAGCGGCTCGCCACCGGCATGGTGTTCCAGCGCTTCAACCTGTTCAACCACATGACGGCCCTGCAGAACATCATCGAGGGGCCGCTGACGGTGTTGAAGCAGCCGCGCAAGCAGATCGTCGCCGAGGCGATGGCGCTGCTGGAGCGGGTCGGCCTCGCCGAGAAGCGCGATTCCTATCCGAGCGAACTGTCCGGCGGCCAGCAGCAGCGCATCGCGATTGCGCGTGCGCTGGCGATGAAGCCCAAGCTGATGCTGTTCGACGAGCCGACCTCTGCGCTGGACCCCGAACTGGTCGGCGAGGTTTTGACTGTGATGCACGATCTCGCGGCGTCGGGCATGACCATGATCGTCGTCACGCATGAGCTCGGCTTCGCGCGCGAGGTGGCAAGCGACGTGGTTTTCATGGACAAGGGCGAGATCGTCGAGCAGGGGCCGCCGCAGACCGTGCTGGTGGCACCGACGCAGACGCGCACCCGTGACTTCATCGCCGCCGTGCTCAAGTGATTTCGCTGAAGGTTCGATCCGCTTTGTCGTCATTGCGAGGAGCATAGCGACGAAGCAATCCAGAGGCGGCAGAGCTCTACGTCCCCTGGATTGCTTGTCTGACGCTCGCAATCACGGTGGGGCTGGTACGCAGAAGATACGCTTTCAAACAACCGAGGGAGAAAACCAGATGCTTCGCATGACATTGACGGCGGCGCTGCTTGCCGCGACCACGCTCGCCGCCCAGGCGCAGGCCCTGCCGGAACGCATCAAGACCGCCGGCAAGCTCGTCATCGCGACGCAGCCGAACTATCCGCCGATCGCCTTCAAGGACCCGGCGACCAACCAGCTTTCCGGCTTCGACATCGAACTGGGCGAAGCGATCGGCAAAGAACTTGGCCTCAAGGTCGAGTGGCAGGAGACGGCCTTCGCACAGATGCTGCCCTCGATCCAGACCGGCCGCGTCGATATGGCGATGGCGGGCATGAGCGACCTTCCGGCGAGGCGTGAGCAGGTCGATTTCGTCGATTATCTGGTTTCGGGCGCGCAGTTCTACACGGTCACGCCGTTCAAGGATCAGATCAAGACTCCGGAAGACCTCTGCGGCAAGACGGTCGGCGCCAGCCGCTCGACCAACTGGCCGGTCCAGATCGGCGAGTGGAGCCAGGCCAACTGCGTCGCCAAGGGCAAGCCCGCGATCAACGTCGTCGGCACCGAGGGCTCGGTCGATGCGCGCACGCAGCTCAAGACGCAGCGCTTGCAGGCGGCGGTGCAGGGCAGCGAGACGATGGCCCATTTCCAGAAGCTGGAGCCGAACACCTATATCCCGCTCGGCAAGCCCTTCACGATGACGCTGGTCGGCACGCCGCTGGCGAAGACGGCTGAGGGCACGCAATTGCGCGACGCGGTCAAGGGTGCGCTCGACAAGCTGCAGGCCAATGGCGGCTATGATGCGCTGATTGCCAAGTACGGGCTGGTCGACAATCCGCTGAAGCCGATTTCGCTTAATAAGGGCGAGTAAAGCGCTGGCACAACCGTCATTGCGAGGAGCGGAGCGACGAAGCAATCTAGGGGGGCGTCGAGCGCTGCCGCCCCTGGATTGCTTCGCTTCGCTCGCAATGACGGGTGCTTGATGGCTTCGTCCGGCCGCGCCCTTGCCCACGCGGCAGCGCTGCCGTAACCCAGAAAGGCCTTTCTCCGGACGACGCTGCCTCTTACATCATGACCGCCTCGCTCACCGACCGCTACACCGCCCTTGTCGAGGCCGGCGCCATCGAGCGCGATCCGGCGCAGGTCGCTGTGGTGAAGAGGCTTCAGTCGCTGGGCGAGACGCTCGCAGCGCGCCGGCTGGCCCGCAAGGGCAGCGCGCTGGGCTGGCTTTTCGGCCGCAAATCGGACACGGCAGAGGCACCGAAGGGGCTCTATATCTGGGGCTCGGTCGGGCGCGGCAAGACCATGCTGATGGACCTGTTCTTCGAGGGCGCGCCGGTGCGACGCAAGCGCCGGGTCCATTTCCACGAATTCCTGGCGGATGTGCATCGCCGCATCGGCGTCTACCGCCAGAAAATCAAGAGCGGCGAGGTTAGGGATGCCGACCCGATCGCGCCGGTTGCGGCCGATCTGGCCGATGAGGCCTATCTGCTCTGTTTCGACGAGTTCACCGTCACCGACATTGCTGACGCGATGATCCTCGGGCGCCTGTTCACGGCGCTGTTTTCGGCTGGCGTCGTCGTCGTCGCGACCTCGAATGTCGAGCCGTCGCGGCTTTACGAGGGCGGCCTCAACCGGGCGCTGTTCCTGCCTTTCATCGAGCTGCTTCAGACCAGGGTCGAGGTGCTGAAGCTCGATGCCCGCACGGATTTCCGGCTGGAGAAGCTCGGAGGGGCGCCGGTCTATCATGTGCCTGCCGACGAGAAGGCGAAAGCCGCGCTCGATGCCGCCTTCAAGGCACTATCGGGCACGGCCGAAGGCAAACGGACGGTGCTGAGCGTGCAGGGGCACGAGCTCGTCCTTCCGCAGGCTGCGGGCAGCGTGGCGCGGGCGAGCTTCGCCGACCTCTGCGCACAGGCTTACGGCGCCTCCGACTACATCGCGCTGGCGCAGCGCTTCCACACGCTGGTGCTCGACGACATCCCCGTCCTCGACTTCGACCGGCGCAACGAAGCCAAGCGCTTCATCATCCTGATCGATACGCTCTACGAGCATCATGTGAAGCTCGTCGCGTCGGCCGCTGCCGAACCGCATGAACTCTATCATGCCAGCCGCGGGCGCGAGGCCTTCGAGTTCGATCGCACCGTCTCGCGGCTGATCGAAATGCGCTCGGAGGACTATCTGGCCAAACCGCATGGCCGGCCGGATTCGACGGCGAGCGGCGACACGACCGGGCTGGTGGAAACCTGACCGATGCCGCAGCGCGAGCCGAGCGAGACCCGCATCCTCACGGTCGCCAGCGAGCATCTGCGCCAGTTCGGCCTGAAGCGGTTCACCGTCGTCGCCGTCGCCGAAGAGGCGGGAATGACGCACGCGAACGTTTACCGCTACTTTCCCTCGCGCGCGGCGCTGGTCGACGCGGTGGTCGATGTCTGGCTCAAGGCGACCGAGCGCAAGCTCGCCGATATCGCCGATGGGCCCGACCCCGCCGACGACAAGCTTGAGCGGCTGATCCTCGGCCTCGCCAAAGCCAATCGCGATCTGCTGCACGAGGAGCCGCATCTGTTCGCGGCGTTGTCGCTTGCGGTCGCCAAGCGGCATGCGATCAGCCGGCGCAACCGCACGCGGGTTCGCACCCTGTTCGAGCGCGTCGTGGACGAGGGAATCGCCACCGGCGTGTTCGAGCCCCGCGACCGGGACCGGGCGATCGCCTTCGTGATCGATGCGACGCATCGCTTTATCCATCCCGCTTCCCTGGCGTTGGAAGGCGATGTCCCGCAGGCCTCCGTCGATACGCGGCTGGCAACGCTGATCCGTGTGATCCTGAGGGTGATCGGAAGCGGCATCGTCTGAAAATCATGTTACGATTTACAGAATCTGTATATTGTAATTATGGTGTTTTGCGGGTTTTTAACGGGGTGAGCCAGTCGGCGCCTTCTGCAAGTCCTTGAAAAATCAAGAGTCGCTTTTGTCATTGAGGCAAACATAGGCATTGCCCCGGAAAAGCCGCTTTTTCGGCAAGGGTTGCGGCAAAAGCCCGGTCTGGGCCAAAGCAACGCACGGTTCGCCGGCCCGCCGGCCTCTCGCCTGGCCATGTCTCCCATGGCCCCGAACATGAAGGATACGGCCATGGCCCGTAAGAAGATCGCCCTCATCGGTTCCGGCCAGATCGGCGGCACGCTCGCCCATCTCGCGGGCCTCAAGGAACTGGGCGACGTCGTGTTGTTCGACATCGCCGACGGCATTCCGCAGGGCAAAGGCCTCGACATCGCCGAATCCTCCCCGGTGGACGGTTTCGATGCCGGCTATCGCGGCACCAATACCTATGAGGACATCAAGGGCGCGGATGTGATCATCGTCACCGCCGGCGTGCCGCGGAAGCCTGGCATGAGCCGCGACGACCTGATCGGCATCAACCTCAAGGTGATGAAGGCGGTCGGCGAAGGCATCAAGCAATATGCTCCCAAGGCCTTCGTGATCTGCATCACCAACCCGCTCGACGCGATGGTCTGGGCCCTGCAGAAGTTCTCCGGCATCAAGCCGAACATGATCTGCGGCATGGCCGGTGTCCTCGACTCCGCCCGCTTCCGCTATTTCCTCGCCGAGGAATTCCAGGTTTCGGTCAAGGACGTTTCGGCCTTCGTGCTCGGCGGCCATGGCGACGACATGGTGCCGCTGGTTCGCTATTCGGGCGTCGCCGGCATCCCGCTGCCGGACCTCATCAAGATGAAGTGGACGACGCAGGAGCGCGTCGACGCCATCGTCGACCGGACGCGCAAGGGCGGCGGCGAGATCGTCAACCTGCTCAAGACCGGCTCGGCCTTCTACGCTCCGGCCGCATCCGCGATCGCGATGGCCGAGAGCTATCTCAAGGACCAGAAGCGCGTCCTGCCGGCTGCGGCCTATCTCAAGAGCCAGTACGGCGTAAAGGACATGTTCCTCGGCGTGCCGGTGGTGATCGGCGCCAAGGGCGTCGAGCGCGTCGTCAAGATCCGCCTCAACGGTGCCGAGAAGGACATGCTCGCGAAGTCGGTCGCGTCGGTCCAGACGCTGATCGATGCCTGCAAGTCGGTCGACTCCTCGCTGGCCTGATCTTCAACACGACGGCGGTCGCCTGCGCGATCGCCGTCTTTCGCCATTCTCTTCGCTGCCAGGGAAACCGAGCATATGAACATCCACGAATACCAGGGCAAGGCGCTCCTCAAGGAGTTCGGCGCGCCCGTCTCTGCCGGTTTCCCGGCGCTCACGGTGGCGGAAGCCGTCGAGGCCGCCAAGAAGCTGCCCGGCCCGCTTTATGTCGTGAAGAGCCAGATCCATGCCGGCGGTCGCGGCAAGGGCAAGTTCAAGGAACTCGGTCCCGACGCCAAGGGCGGCGTGCGCCTGGCCAAGTCGGTCGAGGAGGTCGAGAGCCACGCCAAGGAAATGCTCGGCAATACGCTGGTGACCGCGCAGACCGGCGAGACCGGCAAGCAGGTCAACCGCCTCTATATCGAGGACGGCTCGGACATCGAGAAGGAGTTCTACCTCTCGGCGCTGGTCGATCGCGAGACCTCGCGCATCGCTTTCGTCATCTCGACCGAAGGCGGCATGGACATCGAGGCCGTCGCTCACGACACGCCCGAGAAGATCGAGACCTTCTCGGTCGATCCGGCGACCGGCATCATGCCGCATCACGGCCGTGCCATGGCGCGCATCCTCGGGCTGTCGGGCGATCTCGGCAAGCAGGCCGGCACGGTGCTCGCGCAGATCTACAGCGCGTTCGTGGCCAAGGACATGGACATGCTGGAGATCAACCCCCTGATCGTGACCACGCAGGGTCAGATCAAGTGCCTGGACGCCAAGATCTCGTTCGACTCGAATTCGCTCTATCGTCATCCCGAGATCGTCGCGCTGCGCGACACGACGGAGGAAGACGAGAAGGAGATCGAGGCCTCGAAGTACGACCTCGCCTATATCGCGCTCGACGGCACGATCGGCTGCATGGTCAACGGCGCCGGCCTCGCCATGGCGACGCTGGACATCATCCAGCTCTACGGTGAAAGCCCGGCGAACTTCCTCGATGTCGGCGGCGGCGCCTCGGAAGAGAAGGTGACGGCGGCGTTCAAGATCATCACCGCCGACCCGAAGGTGAAGGGCATCCTCGTCAACATCTTCGGCGGCATCATGAAGTGCGACGTCATCGCGCGCGGCGTCATCGCGGCGGTGAAGGCGGTCGGCCTTCAGGTTCCGCTGGTGGTGCGCCTCGAAGGTACCAATGTCGAGGAAGGCAAGACCATCATCCGCGAATCCGGCCTCAACGTCATTCCCGCCGACGACCTCGACGATGCGGCGCAGAAGATCGTCGCCGCGGTCAAGCAGGCCTGAGGAGCAGACATGTCCATCCTGATCGACAAGAACACCAAGGTCATCTGCCAGGGCTTCACCGGCAAGAACGGGACCTTCCACTCCGAGCAGGCCATCGCCTATGGCACGATCATGGTCGGCGGCACCTCGCCGGGCAAGGGCGGCAGCCTGCATCTCGGCCTGCCGGTCTTCGACACGGTCGCCGAAGCCAAGCACAAGACCGGCGGCGATGCCTCGGTCGTCTACGTGCCGCCGCCGGGCGCTGCCGACGCGATCTGCGAGGCGATCGACGCCGAAATCCCGCTGATCATCTGCATCACCGAGGGCATTCCGGTGCTCGACATGGTGCGCGTCAAGCGCTCGCTGGCCGGCTCCAAGTCGCGCCTGATCGGGCCGAACTGCCCCGGCGTCGTCACGGCGGGCGAATGCAAGATCGGCATCATGCCGGCCAACATCTTCAAGCCCGGTTCCGTCGGCATCGTCTCGCGCTCGGGTACGCTGACCTATGAGGCGGTGTTCCAGACCACGAACGAGGGCCTCGGCCAGACCACGGCCGTCGGCATCGGCGGCGACCCGGTCAAGGGCACCGAGTTCATCGACATGCTCGAGATGTTCCTGGCGGACGAGAAGACCACCTCGATCGTCATGATCGGCGAGATCGGCGGTTCGGCCGAGGAAGACGCAGCGCAGTTCATCAAGGACGAGGCGAAGCGTGGCCGCAAGAAGCCGATGGTCGGCTTCATCGCCGGCCGCACGGCTCCTCCGGGACGCCGCATGGGCCATGCGGGCGCGATCATCTCGGGCGGCAAGGGCGGCGCGGAAGACAAGATCGCGGCGATGGAAGCGGCTGGCATCCGGGTCTCGCCCTCGCCGGCGCGCCTTGGAAAGACCTTGGTCGAAGTGTTGAAGGGCTGAGGCGCTGCCGCTTCTCCAGAGCGTCATGGTCGGGCTTGACCCGACTATCTCGTCCCGGAGGAGGCGATGGCAACACTGGCAAGAGATGCTCGGGTCAAGCCCGAGCATGACGGCAGGTTGAAGGAGGTCCGGGCAAGGGTCCGGGCCTGAGCAAGCGGCGAAGGAAGGCAGGAGCATCATGGCTCGCCAGGACAATAACGAGGCTCTCGCGCAGACCGGTTTCCTCTACGGCGGAAACGCGGCCTATATAGAGGACCTTTACGCCCGCTACGAGACCGATCCGAATTCGGTCGACGAGCAGTGGCGGAGCTTCTTCGGCGCGTTGCAGGACGACAAGCAGTCCGTGCTGGAGAACGCCAAGGGCGCCTCCTGGAAGAAGCCGAACTGGCCGATAACCGCCAATGGCGAGCTGATCTCGGCGCTGGACGGAAACTGGGCCCAGGTCGAGAAGGCGGTTTCCGATAAGCTCGGTGCCAAGGCGAAGGCGGCGGGTGCGACCCTTTCGGCCTCCGACGTGCAGCAGGCGACGCGCGATTCCGTGCGCGCCATCATGCTGATCCGCGCTTATCGCATGCGCGGGCATCTGCACGCCAAGCTCGATCCGCTCGGCATCGAGAGCCGCGACGATTCCGACGAGCTGGCGCCAGCCGCCTTCGGTTTTTCGGAGGCCGATCTCGACCGCAAGATCTTCATCGACAACGTGCTCGGCATGGAGTTCGCCACCGTTCGCGAGATGGTCGCGATCCTGCAGCGGACCTATTGCGGCACGGTCGGCGTCGAGTTCATGCACATTTCCGACCCCGAGCAGAAGGCCTGGCTGCAGGAGCGCATCGAGGGGCCGGACAAGGAAATCGCCTTCACCAAGGAAGGCAAGAAGGCGATCCTCAACAAGCTCGTCGAGGCCGAGGGCTTCGAGAAGTTCCTCGATCTCAAGTTCACCGGCACCAAGCGCTTCGGCCTCGATGGCGCCGAGGGTCTGGTCCCGGCGCTGGAGCAGATCATCAAACGTGGCGGCGCGCTCGGCGTGCGCGACATCGTCTTCGGCATGTCGCATCGCGGCCGCCTCAACGTTCTGACGCAAGTACTCGGCAAGCCGCACCGGGCGCTGTTCCACGAGTTCAAGGGCGGCTCCTACGCGCCTGATGACGTCGAGGGCTCGGGCGACGTGAAGTACCATCTCGGTGCCTCGTCCGACCGCGAGTTCGACGGCAACACGGTCCACCTCTCGCTGACGGCCAACCCATCGCATCTCGAGATCGTCGATCCCGTGGTGCTTGGCAAAGTGCGCGCCAAGCAGGACCAGTTCGGCGATGTCGTCGAGCGCTCCAAGGTGCTGCCGCTGCTGTTGCATGGCGACGCGGCCTTCGCCGGCCAGGGCGTCGTGGCGGAGTGCCTCGGCCTGTCGGGCCTGAAGGGACACCGCACCGGCGGCTCGATCCACTTCATCATCAACAATCAGATCGGCTTCACCACCTATCCGCGTTATTCGCGCTCCTCGCCCTATCCGTCCGATGTGGCGAAGATGGTCGAGGCGCCGGTCTTCCATGTGAATGGCGACGATCCGGAAGCGGTGGTGTTTGCCGCCAAGATCGCGATCGAGTTCCGGCAGAAGTTCCACAAGCCGGTCGTGGTCGACATGTTCTGCTATCGCCGCTTCGGCCATAACGAGGGCGACGAGCCGGGCTTCACCCAGCCACTGATGTATCGCAAGATCCGCGGCCACAAGACGACGCTGGAGCTCTATGCCGCCAAGCTCGAAGCGGAAGGCGTGATCAGCGCCGCCGAGCTCGACGACGCCCGCGCGGCCTGGAAGGCCAAGCTCGAGATCGAGTTCGACGCCGGGCAGTCGTTCAAGCCGAACAAGGCCGATTGGCTCGATGGCCGCTGGGCCGGCATGAAGGCGATCCGCGCCGACGAGGACGATCCGCGCCGGGGCGCCACCGGCGTCCTTGCCGAGACGCTGAAAGAAATCGCCGAGAAGATCACGGCGGTTCCGGCCGGGTTCAACGCCCACAAGACGATCCAGCGTTTCCTCGACAACCGCAAGAAGGCGGTCGAGAGCGGCCAGGGCATCGACTGGGCGACCGCCGAAGCGCTTGCTTTCGGTTCGCTGCTGCTCGACGGCAATCCCGTGCGCCTTTCGGGGCAGGATTGCGAGCGTGGCACCTTCTCGCAGCGCCACTCTGTGCTGATCGACCAGGAGACGGAAGCCCGCCACACCTCGCTGAACCATATCCGCGAGGACCAGGGACGCTTCGAGGTCATCAACTCGATGCTCTCGGAAGAAGCGGTGCTGGGCTTCGAGTACGGCTACACCCTGTCGGAGCCGAATGCGCTGACCTGTTGGGAAGCCCAGTTCGGCGACTTCGCCAATGGCGCGCAGGTCGTGTTCGACCAGTTCATCTCGTCGGGCGAACGCAAGTGGCTGCGCATGTCCGGCCTCGTCTGCCTGTTGCCGCACGGCTATGAGGGCCAGGGTCCTGAGCACTCCTCGGCCCGTCTCGAGCGCTTCCTGCAGATGTGCGCCGAGGACAACATGCAGGTGGCGAACTGCTCGACGCCCGCGAGCTACTTCCACATCCTGCGCCGGCAGCTGAAGCGGGACTTCCGCAAGCCGCTGATCCTGATGACGCCGAAGTCGCTGCTGCGCCACAAGCGCTGCGTCTCCGACCTGGCCGATCTGGCGGAGGGCTCGACCTTCCACCGCGTGCTGAACGACGATGCCGAGCGCGGCAAGTCGACCATCAAGCTGGCGAAGGACGCGAAAATCCGCCGCGTCGTGCTGTGCTCGGGCAAGGTCTATTACGACCTGCTGGAAGAGCGCGAGAAGCGTGGCATCGACGATGTCTACCTGATGCGCGTCGAGCAGCTTTACCCGTTCCCGCTCAAGACGCTGGCGCAGGAGCTGTCGCGCTTCAAGGGCGCCGATGTCGCCTGGTGCCAAGAGGAGCCCAAGAACATGGGGTCCTGGACCTTCGTCGAGCCTTATCTGGAGTGGGTGCTGGGTCATGCCGGCGTCAAGTCGAAGCGGCCGCGCTATGTCGGCCGTCCGGCTTCTGCCGCGACCGCGACGGGTTTGATGTCGAAGCACGTCGCCCAGCTCAACGCCTTCCTCGACGAGGCCTTCGCGGCCTGACCCGTTCCGGACCGGCTCCCGGGCCTGCGCTTCGGCGATGCCCGGGACGACCTCCAAGAGACCCGAATTAGAAGAGGCCCGACATGGCGACCGAAATCCGCGTACCCACCCTCGGCGAATCCGTCACCGAGGCCACCATCGGCAAATGGTTCAAGAAGCCCGGCGAGGCCGTGAAGGCCGATGAGCCGCTGGTCGAACTCGAGACCGACAAGGTGACGCTGGAGGTCAACGCGCCGTCCGCCGGCGTGCTTGGCGAGATCGTCGCCAAGGAAGGCGAGACGGTCGGCGTTAACGCATTGCTCGGCTCGATCGGCGAAGGCAGCGGGGCCGCTGCCGCTGCTCCGGCGCCGAAAAAGGATGAGACCGCGGTCGCGCAGGCCTCCGGCAAGTCCGGCTCCGGCACGGTCGCCGAGGCCGAAAAGAAGACGGCCGAGATCGTGGGTTCGCCGCAGCCGGCGGTCAAGGCCGCCGATTCCGGCCCGGCCGTGTCGCGGATCGCTGCCGAGAGCGGCGTCGATCCCTCGAAGGTTGCGGCGTCCGGCAAGGATGGCCGCGTCACCAAGGGCGACATGCTGGCCGCGATCGCGACCGGCGGTACTGCGCCGCCGGCCGCAGCACCCGCGCCTGTCCAGGTGCGCGCACCGTCGCCCGCCGATGACGGCGCGCGCGAAGAGCGCGTCAGGATGACGAAGCTGCGCCAGACGATCGCGCGTCGCCTGAAGGAGGCGCAGTCCAGCGCCGCCATGCTGACCACCTTCAACGAGGTGGACATGACCAACGTCATGGCGCTGCGCACGCAGTACAAGGACGCCTTCGAGAAGAAGCACGGCGTGAAGCTCGGCTTCATGGGCTTCTTCGTGAAGGCCGCCGTACAGGCGCTGAAGGAGATCCCGAGCGTCAACGCCGAGATCGACGGCACCGACATCATCTACAAGAACTACTACCACATCGGCGTCGCCGTCGGCACCGACAAGGGCCTCGTGGTTCCGGTGGTGCGCGACGCCGACCAGCTCTCCATCGCCGGCGTCGAGAAGGCGATCGGCGCCTACGGCAAGAAGGCGCGCGACGGCCAGCTCAAGATCGAGGAGATGCAGGGCGGCACCTTCACGATTTCGAACGGCGGCGTCTACGGCTCGCTGATGTCGACACCGATCCTGAACGCGCCCCAATCGGCGATCCTGGGCATGCATAAGATCCAGGAGCGGCCGATGGTCGTGAACGGCAAGATCGAAGCGCGGCCGATGATGTATCTCGCGGTCAGCTACGACCACCGCATCATCGACGGCAAGGAAGCCGTGACCTTCCTTGTGCGCCTGAAGGAAGGCCTGGAGGATCCGGCGCGGCTCGTGCTGGACCTCTGACGGGCGCAATTCTGCGCTGACAGCGGGAGACGACGATCATGGCCTTCACAACATTGACCGGCCTTCTCGGTTGGAGCGTCGTTCTTCTGCTGGCCCAGGTCTGCGCGCAAGCCAGCACCGTCACCGCGGCGGTCGGCATGTCCGAGGCGATGCGGCCACGCGACGGCGGCAACACGCCGCCGACGCTTCTTTCGGGCCGCCTGACGCGGGCCTTGGCCAACCTGCTTGAGACCTACCCCGCCTTTGTCGCCCTGGCGCTCGGGCTTATCGTCACCAACAAGGCCAGCGGTCTTGGCGTCACCGGCGCGCAGCTCTGGCTGGCTGCGCGTGTCATCTACGTGCCGATCTACGCGGCCGGCATTCCCGTCCTTCGCACCGGCGTCTGGATACTGTCGGTCGTCGGGCTCGTGATGATGCTCTTCGCCTATGCCTGAGGCATTGCCTCGATACCCGATCCTTACCGGAAGAACCCCATGTCCTACGATCTCGTCGTCATCGGCACCGGCCCCGGCGGCTATGTCTGCGCTATCCGTGCCGCCCAGCTCGGCCTCAAGGTCGCGGTGGTCGAGAAGCGCAAGACCCATGGCGGCACCTGCCTGAATGTCGGCTGCATCCCCTCCAAGGCGCTGCTTTATGCCTCCGAAATGTTCGGGGAAGCCGCGCACAGCTTCGGCAAGCTCGGCGTCGTGGTCGAGCCCAAGCTCGATCTGACAGCGATGATGGCCCACAAACAGGAGACGGTGGACGCCAACGTCAACGGCGTTGCCTTCCTGTTCAAGAAGAACAAGATCGAGGCTTTCCACGGCACGGCCTCTATCCCGGCCGCCGGCAAGGTCGTCGTGACGTCCGAGGACGGCAAGACGCAGGAGCTCGACGCCAAGAACATCGTCATCGCGACAGGTTCTGAATCGGCGCCGCTGCCGGGCGTGACGATCGACGAGAAGACCGTCGTGACCTCGACCGGCGCGCTCGAGATCGGGGCCGTCCCGAAGGAACTCGTCGTGGTCGGCGCCGGCGTTATCGGGCTCGAGATCGGCTCGGTCTGGAGCCGGCTCGGTGCCAAGGTTACCGTGGTAGAATATCTCGATCGCATCCTGCCTGGGATGGACGGCGAGGTCGCCAAGCAGTTCCAGCGGATTCTGGAGAAGCAGGGCTTCACCTTCATGTTGGGCTCGAAGGTTACTAAGGTCGAGACTGCCGCTGGCGGCGCGACCGTGACTGTCGAGCCTTCGGCAGGCGGCGAGGCCAAGACGCTGAGCGCCGAGATCGTGCTGGTCGCGATCGGTCGCAGGCCGAACACCGATGGCCTCGGCCTGGACAAGGCGGGCATCGCGACCGAGAAGGGCCGCGTCGTCATCGACGATCATTTCAAGACCAATGTCGCGGGCGTCTACGCCATCGGCGACGTGGTGCGCGGGCCGATGCTGGCGCACAAGGCCGAGGACGAAGGCGTCGCGGTGGCCGAGATCATCGCCGGCAAGCACGGCCATGTGAACTACGACGCGATCCCCGGCGTGGTCTATACCGGCCCCGAAGTCGCCTCGGTCGGCAAGACCGAGGAGGAGCTGAAGGCGGCGGGTGTCGAGTACAAGGTCGGCAAGTTCCCGTTCACCGCGAATGGTCGCGCCCGCGCGATGCGCCAGACCGACGGCTTCGTGAAGTTCCTGGCCGATGCCAAGACCGACCGCGTGCTCGGCTGCCACATCATCGGCCCGCGTGCCGGCGACCTGATCGCCGAGGTGACGGTGCTGATGGAGTTCGGCGGCTCCTCGGAGGACCTCGCCCGCACCTGCCACGCGCATCCGACGCTGGCCGAGGCGGTGAAGGAAGCGGCCATGGCCGTCGAGAAGCGCCAGATCCATATGTGATCTGCGGCGGGGCTTCGGAGAGGGCGCGTCTGCGCGCTCTCCTCCGTCCTCAAAAGCGCAGCTTCGCTTTTATCAAGATTCCGGGCTCGCTTGTCTTGGAGATCTAAAGAGCGTCAGCCCCGCCGCGCCTTGAACGCCGTCAGCGTGTTGCGCAGCAGGCAGGCGATCGTCATCGGACCGACACCGCCGGGTACGGGGGTGATCGCGCCGGCGACCTCCACCGCGTCAGTGAAGTCGACGTCGCCGGCGAGCTTGCCATTGGGCATGCGGTTGATCCCGACATCGATCACGGTCGCGCCTGGCTTGATCCAGTCGCCCTTGATCATCGAGGGCCGGCCGACCGCCGCGATGACGATATCGGCACGCCTCACGACGGCCGGGAGGTCGCGGGTCCGCGAATGGGCGATGGTCACGGTGCAGTCGGCCTGGAGCAGGAGCTGCGCTACGGGGCGGCCCACAAGCTCGGAACGGCCGATCACGACGGCATCCAGGCCCGACAGGCTGCCCAGCGTCTGTTTCAGCAGCAGCATGCAGCCGAGCGGGGTGCAGGGGACGAGCAGATGGTCCCCACCGGCCTTGCCGCCGGCGAGGCGCCCGGCGTTGATCGGGTGCAGCCCATCGACGTCCTTGGCGGGATCGATCGCGTCGAGGATACGGCCGGTGTCGATATGCTTGGGCAACGGCAACTGAACGAGGATGCCGTCGACGGCATCATCGGCATTGAGCGCGGCGATCTTGGCCAGAAGATCGGCCTCGCTGGTTTCCCCCGACAGGCGGTGCGCGACGGACGCCATGCCGACTTCGACCGCGAGCTTTTCCTTCGAGGCGACATAGACCCGGCTCGCTGCATCATCTCCGACGAGGACGACATGCAGGCCAGGCGTAAGGCCTCGCCGGGCCTTGATCTCGGCAACCTCGCGAGCGATGTCGGCGCGCAGCGCCGCCGCCGCTGCCTTGCCGTCGATGATGCGTGCCTGCCCGGTCATGGTCCCGCCCTCGTTTGCAGCAGCGACCTCTTGCGCGATCGGGACCATCCGGACAAGCCCGAATACGCCGTCGCTTGCGAACCCGCCGACGCGGAAGGCCGTTAAACACGCCATACGGGCCGCTCTCGCGCAGGCGACATCGATATGTCATGCGTCTGTCATGTTCGCAGGCCAGTCAGCAGCCGGCGAAGCGTCTTCTTATCCGTGCAAGCATCTTGGCAAGCATCCTGCAGGATCGCGAGCCGGGACGGCCAAGGGATCGATCATGACCAAGGCTATCGAAAAGAGCGTCGGCCGGGCCCTGCTCGTCGCGGCGCGTCTGCACAGGTCGCGGATGGGCGAGCGGCTGACCGGGCTTGGGTTGTTTCCAGGCCAGGAACAGGCCCTGAAGGCGCTCCAGCCAGCGCCGATGACGATGGGCGAACTGGCGTCGTTGTTGAGGGTCAAGCCGCCGACCGTGTCGAAAACCATTGGCCGGCTATCCCTGCAAGGGCTGGTGATGCGCGAAGGCGGCAATCGCGACGGGCGCCTGGTCCAGGTGGCATTGACCGAAGCCGGGCAGCAGAAGGCGGTGGAACTCGACGATCTCTGGAACGAGGTCGAGGAGGAGCTTCTGGACCGGCTCGACGGCAAGGAGCGCAAGCAGTTGCGCAAGTTGCTGCGCAAGGCCGCCAAGGGGCTTTCCAAGGCGGGTGCCGAGCCGGATGACGCCGAACTCGACACGGACGAGGCCGATAGCGACGCCTGACCGCATGCAACGCATGCGTAGGCGAACTGGCTACAGCGCGCAGATCGGTTAAGTCTGGTCGTGCCATTCGCTGTGAGCATGACGAGGCCGTTCTGCCCTTTTCCAATCCTTCCGCCATTGAGGCCGGCCGCCAGCGCCTGACCGCCATCGGCCTGATGTGCGCGGCTGTCATCTGCTTCGCGCTGCTCGACACCAATGCGAAGTGGCTGGGCCAGCATGGCATGGACCCGCTGCTGGTCTCGTTCGCGCGTTATGGCGTCAGCGTCGTGCTGGTCTCGTTCCTGATCAATCCGGTGAGCCATCCCGGCGTTCTGCGAACGAAGCGGCCCTGGCTGCAATTGCTGCGCTCGCTGCTTTTGCTGAGCTCGACGGTGCTGAACTTCTTCGCGCTGCGCTATCTGCAGTTGGCTGAGACGATCTCGATCATGTTCGCGACCCCGCTGCTGGTCGCGCTGGCCTCGGGGCCGCTGCTGGGCGAGTGGCCGGGACCGCGCCGGCTGGCGGCGATCGGCGTCGGCTTTCTCGGCGTGATTCTGGTGACGCGGCCCGGTGCCGGCGGAATGCACCCTGCCGCTTTCCTGTCCGTGGCGGGCTGTCTTTGCTATGCCTTCTATGTCCTGACGACGCGGGTCCTGGCGGCATCGGACAGTTCCGAGACCACGATGGTCTATTCAGGGCTTGCCGGAACGGTAGCGTTGCTGCCGACGCTGCCCTGGGTCTGGACCTGGCCGCAATCGCCCTCTGTCTGGGCCTCGCTGATCGCTACCGGCTTCTTTGGGGCGCTGGGCCACTGGATGCTGATCAAGGCGCATCGGCTGGCGCCGGCGACCGTGCTGGCGCCCTTCATCTATTCGCAGCTGGTCTGGATGGTGCTGCTGGGATGGCTCGTCTTCGGCCAGCTCCCCGATCGCTGGACCTTCGCGGGCGGGGCCGTCGTCATCGGCTCCGGGCTTTACCTGCTTTATCGCGAGCGGGTCAGGCACGTTCCGGCGGATGCGGTCTCGGCGCGGCTGGACTGAGAGACCGCTCGCCAACTCTACTGCGGCGGCCGACTGGCGGTGCTCTTCTGCGCTTCCGGTGCTCACGTACAAAAGTACGCTCCGCTCCGGTTCCCGAAAAGCACCCCCATTCGCCTCACCGCAGCGACTTGGCAAACGATCTCTAAGGCAACCGCTTTCAAGTCTCTGCCCAGCACTGGCCGACGATCGGCGGCTCTCAGACCGTGACCTGCGTGCCGACCTCGACGACGCGGCCGGTCGGGATCTGGAAGAAGTTCGTGGCGTCCGTCGCGCTCTTGGTCAGGCTGATATAAAGGTTGTCCTGCCAGACCGGCATGCCCGATTGCGGCGAGGCCTTGATCGAGCGGCGCGACAGGAAGAACGAGGTCGACATAATGTCGAACTTGAAGCCCTGCTTGCGCAGCATCGCCAGCCCCTTGGGCACGTTCGGGCTTTCCATATAGCCATAGACGATATCGACGCGCCAGAAATCGTCGGTGATGCGGGCGAGGCGCACGCGCTCTTCCTCCGCCACGCGCGGCGTGTCGGCGGAGCGCACGGTCAAGACCACGTTGCGCTCATGCAGCACCTTGTTGTGCTTGAGGTTGTGCAGCAGCGAAGCCGGCGCGGTCTCGGGGTCGCTGGTCAGGAACACCGCCATGCCCTTAACCCGTGCGGGCGGGCTCTTGGAGAGCATGCCGACGAGTTCGAGCAGCGGGACATCGGTCTTGCGAGTCTTGTCGAAGAGGATCTTCGTGCCGCGCATCCAGGTGCCCATCACCACGACGAGCGCCATGGCCAGCAGCACCGGCACATAGCCGCCATGGAACAGCTTCAGCATGTTGGCCGCGAAGAAGGCGACGTCGACCGTGAGGAAGGGCAGGATGATGACGGTCGTGGCGGTGAGGCTCCAGCCCCAGTGGCGGCGGATGACGATGGCCGCCAGCATCGACGACACCACCATCGTCCCAAACACCGAGATGCCGTAGGCGTGCGAGAGGCTGGACGAGGTGCGGAACGACCAGACCAGGATCAGCACGATGACCAGCAGCATCAGGTTGACGCGCGGCACGTAGATCTGACCCGAGGTCTGTTCCGAAGTGTGGCGGATGTCCATGCGCGGCAGCATGCCGAGCTGGATCGCTTGCCGCGTCAGCGAAAACGCGCCGGTGATGACAGCCTGGCTCGCGATGATGGTCGCGACTGTCGCCAGCACGACGAAGACGGGCAGCAGCGCCGGCGGGGCCAGTTTGTAGAAGGGATTGTCGATGGCGGAGGGGTCGGCGAGGATGAGCGCGCCCTGGCCGAGATAGTTCAGCCACAAGGCCGGAAACACGACATAAAGCCAGGCGCCGCGAATGGGGCCGCGGCCGAAATGGCCCATATCGCCATAGAGCGCCTCGGCGCCGGTGACCGCGAGACAGACAGAGCCCAGCACCGCGAGCGAGACGCCGGCATGGTCCCGGAAGAAGGTCAGCGCGTAATACGGATTGACCGATTTGAAGATCGAGAGGTCGTCGGCGATGTGATAAAGGCCGAGCGCGGCCAGCGTGATGAACCAGAGCATCATCACCGGGCCGAAAAAGGTCGCGACCTTCTGCGTGCCATGGCTTTGGACAATGAACAGGCCGATCAGGATCACCGACGAGATCCAGAGGATGTAATCGTCGAGCAAGGGCGTGATCAGCTTCACGCCCTCGACCGCCGAGAGCACCGAGATCGCCGGGGTGATGACGGTGTCGCCGTAAAACAAGCCGGCGCCGATCATGCCCAGCAGCAGCACCGAGCGGGATTTGTTGCGGCCGAGGCTGCGCTGGGCCAGCGCGACCAGCGTCAGGATGCCGCCTTCGCCGTTATTGTCGGCCCGCATCAACAGAACGACATATTTCAGCGTCACGACGACGACCAGCGACCACAGGATCAACGACAGGACGCCGATCACCACCGATGGCGGGACGACGGCGTGCTCATCGCCTCCGGTCGCGGCCAGGATGGTTTCGCGCAGTGCGTAGAGCGGGCTGGTGCCGATGTCGCCGAAGACGACGCCGAGCGCACCCAGAGCCAGCGCGCCATAGCCCGCCGTTCCATGGCCGTGATGGCCGCCCGGGCTGCCGTGACCGTCGTCCAGCCCGAAACGGGAATCCTCCGGCCGCAGGGTCGAAGGATTCGGATTTTCATGCCCCATCGGGGATCTCCGCGGGTGCTGCGATGCAGCGAAAGGCCGGCGCCTCTACCACAATGCGGGCGCCTGGCAAAGGTTGCGGGTCATCCGGTTAGCGGCAGGCCAGCGCCGTAACGCCGCGTGATGTAGTCCGCGACCATGGTCTTGAACTCGTCCGCAATGCCAGGGCCGCGCAGGGTCGTGACCTTCTCGCCATCGACGAAGACGGGCGCCGTCGGCGTTTCGCCGGTGCCGGGGAGCGAGATGCCGATGTCGGCATGCTTCGATTCGCCGGGTCCGTTGACGATGCAGCCCATCACCGCGACGTTAAGGTTTTCGACGCCGGGATAGCGGGTCTTCCATTCTGGCATGGAATTGGAAATCCAGCCCTGGATGTCCTGCGCCAGCTCCTGGAATACGGTCGAGGTGGTGCGTCCGCAGCCGGGGCAGGCGGCGACGAGCGGCACGAAGGCGCGAAAGCCCATGGTCTGGAGCAGTTCCTGCGCCGTCTTGACCTCGAGCGTCCGGTCGCCGCCGGGCTCCGGCGTCAGCGAGAAGCGGATCGTGTCGCCGATGCCCTCCTGCAGCAGGATGCCGAGCGCTGCGGAGGAGGCGACGATGCCCTTGGAGCCCATGCCGGCCTCAGTCAGGCCGAGATGGATGGCGTAGTTCGACCGGCTCGCGAGCATGCGGTAGACCGTGATGAGATCCTGCACGCCCGAAACCTTGGCCGAGAGGATGATGAACTCGCGCGAAAGCCCGATTTCCTCGGCCCGCTCTGCCGACAGCAGGGCGGACTGCACCATCGCCTCGCGCATGATGGCGCGCGCTTCCAGCGGCTGGGCCGAACGAGCATTATCGTCCATCAGCGCGGTCAGCAGTTCCTGATCGAGCGAGCCCCAGTTGGCGCCGATGCGGACCGGTTTGCGATAGCGGATTGCCGTCTCGACAATCTGGCTGAACTGCCTGTCCTTCTTATCCTTGAAGCCGACATTGCCGGGGTTGATGCGGTATTTCGCCAGCGCCTCGGCGCAGGCCGGGTGATCGGCCAGCAGCTTGTGGCCGATATAATGAAAGTCCCCCACCAGCGGCACATCGACGCCGATGCGGTCGAGCCGCTCGCGGATCCTAGGGACCGCAGCGGCCGCTTCGTCGCGATCGACCGTGATGCGGACCAGCTCCGAGCCCTGCCTGGCGAGCGCGGCGACCTGACGCACCGTGCCGTCGATATCGGCGGTATCGGTATTGGTCATCGACTGCACGACGATCGGGGCGCCGCCGCCGACGGCGACATGCCCGACCTTGACCGGCACCGTGAACTGGCGCGCGAGCGCCCCGGAACGCTCCGGCGAAAAGTTTGGGAAGGCGCGCTCGTTCATGCGGGCTTCTCGATCAGGAGACGACTTATTCAGACGGTGACTTGGCTGCAATGCTCGCAGCGGCCAACGATTTCGACCATCTGGTGGGCGGGTGAGAAATGCCGTGTTTCGGCGATCGCCGCCACGGCTTTCTTCATCGCTGGCGAGGAATCCTCATCGACGCCGCCGCAGACCTCGCAAATCAGGAAGGCCACGACCTCGTCGGCACCGTGGCCGTGCAGGCAGGCGAGATAGGCATTCTTGGAGGAAAGGCGATGCACGAAGCCCTGTTCGACCAGGAAATCCAGTGCCCGGTAGATTGTGATCGGTGCGATCCGTCGCCCGCCGGTCGGAGAGATGCGATCGGCCAGATCATAGGCGCCGACCGGCTTATGGTCGGCATGCAGCGCCTCCAGCGCCTGCCGGCGGATCGGTGTCAGGCGCAGACCGCGCTCGCGGCAGATGCGCTCCGCACGCGCCAGGGCCTCGCCTGCGTGCAGGGCGTGCTCATGCGCATGGGCGCAGGCGCCCTGGCCATGCCCGGCGTGGTCGTGTCCGGCGTGCGCGTGCGCGTTTGGCTGCATTTTCGTCATGTTGCGCTGCAAAGACTCATCGGGCAACGTGCGGCGATATTCCACCGCCTCATGGCCGCTTTCAGACGCCAACTTAAGCATTTCCTCCCCGATTGTCAGGAGCCTCGAAGCTCATGTTTCTTAAAGACCGCGCTGCCGCCATCACCGGCTCGACCTCCGGTATCGGGTTGGCCTATGCCCGCGCACTCGCGGCCGAGGGCGCCAACCTCGTCGTCAACGGCATCATGCCGCCGGCCGATGCCGAGAAACTGCGCACCGATCTGGAGGGCGAATTCGGGGTGAAGGTGGTGTTCTCGGCCGCCGACATGACGAAGCCCGCCGAAATCGCGGGCTTCATCGGCGAAGGCGAGAAGGCCTTCGGCGCCATCGACATCCTGATCAACAATGCCGGCATTCAATATGTCGCGCCGATCGATGAATTCCCGATCGAGAAATGGGACCAGATCATCGCGATCAACCTGTCCTCGGCCTTCCATACCATCCGCGCGGCGCTGCCGAAGATGCGGGAGAAGGGCTGGGGCCGCATCATCAATACGGCCTCGGCGCATGCCTTCGTCGCCTCGCCCTATAAATCGGCCTATGTCGCGGCCAAGCACGGCATCGCCGGCCTGACCAAGACGGTGGCGCTGGAAGTCGCGACCAAGGGCATCACCGTCAACGCCATCGCGCCGGGCTATGTCTGGACGCCGCTGGTCGAAAAGCAGATTCCGGACACGATGAAGGCGCGCGGCATGACCAAGGAGCAGGTCATGAACGACGTGCTGCTGGCGGCGCAGCCGACCAAGGAGTTCGTCACGGTCGAGCAGGTCGCGGCGCTGGCGGTGTTTCTCTGCACCGACGCCGCCAAGTCGATCACCGGCACGACCTTGCCGATGGATGGCGGCTGGACCGCAGCGTGAGCCGACGTCCATCGCGCAAGCCGGATCCGGCCAAGGGGTTGGCCGGGCCGAAGGCCGAAAAGACCGTGTCGCTGGCGTTGCAAGGCGGCGGCGCGCACGGCGCCTTCACCTGGGGCGTGCTCGACGCGATCCTGGAGGACGGGCGCCTCGCCATCGAGGCGCTGACGGGCACCAGCGCGGGCGCCATGAACGCGGTCGTGCTAGCGGAGGGGTGGCTCGACGGCGGGGCGGACGGTGCACGTACCAAGCTGGAGCAGTTCTGGCGCGCGATCAGCGTCGACGGCAAATATGGCGGCTCGGAACGCTCGC
Source organism: Allobosea sp. P5_A5 (assembly GCF_056400625.1). Classification (NCBI taxonomy): domain Bacteria; kingdom Pseudomonadati; phylum Pseudomonadota; class Alphaproteobacteria; order Hyphomicrobiales; family Alloboseaceae; genus Allobosea; species Allobosea sp. P5_A5. The sequence continues at coordinate 121,975 of NZ_JBFUKY010000007.1, read as the reverse complement.
TGCTGGACACGATGCTCGGCGCCTGGGGCAACAGCAACGGCACGCCGCCCGGGCTGCTGTTCTTCGAGATGTTCGCCAAGGTGGCGAGCCCCTACGACATCAATCCCCTCAACATCAACCCGTTGCGCGGTGTCGTCTCCGAACTGATCGACTTCGAGAAGGTGCGTGCGCTCGATGCGGTGAAGCTCTTCATCGCGGCGACGAACGTGCGCACCGGCAAGATCGCGATCTTCGAGGGCAAGGAGCTGACGCCCGATCACGTCATGGCTTCGGCCTGCCTACCGATGGTTTTCCAAGCGGTGGAGATTGGCGGAGAGGCTTATTGGGACGGCGGCTATATGGGCAATCCGGCCCTGTTTCCGCTGTTCTACAAGGCGCATTGCGACGATATCCTGCTGGTCCAGATTAACCCGCTCCAGCGCGAGGACCTGCCGACCAAGGCGCGCGAGATCCAGGACCGGCTGAACGAGATCACCTTCAACGCCTCGCTGCTGCGCGAGCTCAGGGCGATCGGCTTCGTCAACCGGCTGATCGACGAGGGCAAGCTGCCGCGCGACGAATACAAGCGCGTGCTGATGCACCGCATCGACGGCGGGTCGCCGCTGGCGGAACTGGCCTCGTCCTCGCGGATGAATTCCGATTGGGATTTCCTGCTCAAGCTGCGCGACATGGGCCGCGCCGCCGGCAAACTTTGGCTGCAGCGGCATTACGACGCGATCGGGACAGAGGGCACGCTCGGCCTGAAGGATGCGATCGACTGAGCGTGCCATTCTTTCCGTTCCGGGATCGGAGTTGTTTCAGCGGCGCGCTTGCGTAAGCCCGAGGCTGAATGCCATTCAGCGTGTGCGAGCCTTTCGAACGAACGGGGATTTCATGAGCAAGCTGATCGTCACCGCCGGCCCCTATCGCTTCGACGCGAAGTTCGAGCTGGAAGCCGCGCCGAAGACGTGCGCCGCCTTCCGCGAGCAGATGCCGTTCGTCAGCAAGATGGTGCATGTGCGCTGGAGCGGCGAGGGCGTCTGGATGCCGCTCGGTGATCTCGATTTCGGCGTCGGCTACGAGAACAACACCGCCTATCCCGCGCCCGGCCACATCATCCTCTATCCGGGCGGCGTCAGCGAGACCGAGATTCTGCTGGCCTATGGCGGGGTGCAGTTCGCCAGCAAGGCCGGCGTGCTTTCCGGCAACCATTTCATCACCCTGACCTCGGGGCTGGAGAACCTCTACGCGCTCGGGCGCAAGACGCTCTATGAGGGCGTGCAGGATGTCCGCTTCGATCTGGTCGACTGAGGTTTTCGCTTCACCCTGGAGTGAGCCGGGGATGAAGCGGAGCCTTCAGGCCGCCGTCGAGGTATCGGTGGGCGGTTTCGGCAGGCGAACAGGTGCCGCGGTCTGAACGGGGTCGTCGGCCGGCTCGGTCGCCGTTTCAGTGACAGGGCTGGCGGCGTTTCCGTCAGCGGCCGGACGCTCGCCCGTCTCCCGCAGGTTCTGGCACATCGACAGCATGGCGCGGGCGATCTCGGCCTCGCCCATGATCGTCAGAGTCGCGCCGCATTTCGAGAGATGCTCGACTTCGGCATCGGAATGGGCGCGGGCGACGATCGGCAACAGGCCGTTCTCGCCGCGAGCCTGCTGGCAGACCTGGCCGGCCTCGAAGCTGCCGGGGATCGCGACGAAGAGCCGGATCGCGCGGTCGACACCGGCTGCGGCCAGCACCTCCGGGTCGGCGGCATTGCCGATGAGCAGTTCGGCGCCGTCGCGCTTCGCCGTTTCGACGGCTGAGGGATTGTCCTCGATCACCAGCAGCTTGGCGCCTTGCGAAAGCAGCCCTGCGCCGAGCAGGCTGCCGACGCGGCCATAGCCGACCACGACGATGTGGCCGGAAAGCGCGGTCGGGACGATGTCCCGATCGGGCTGGGCGGCAGGTTCAGGCGTCGCGGGAGCAGGGGCGTGCGGGGCGCCGCTATCGTGGATCGCCCCGTCAAGTTTCGGCTTGGCCGCCGGCGCTTCGCCCAGCCTCAAACGGTCGACGATCGCGAACATCACCGGATTCAGGAGGATCGAGAGGATCGCGCCGGCGAGGATAAGGTCGCGCCCCTGCGCCGGCAGGATGCCGAGCGAAGTCCCGAGCCCGGCGAGGATGAAGGAGAATTCGCCGATCTGCGCCAGTGACGCCGAGATGGTCAGCGCCACCGAATTGGAGCGGCCGAAGGCGCGCACGATCAGCCAGGCGGCGAGCGACTTGCCGACGAGGATGATCGCCAGCGTGCCCAGCAGCGGCCAGGGCGCGCGCAGCAATATGCCGGGATCGAACAACATGCCGACCGAGACGAAGAACAGCACGGCGAAGGCATCGCGCAGCGGCAGGGTTTCCTCGGCCGCCCGCTGCGAGAGCGGCGATTCCGAGAGGATCATGCCGGCGAAGAAAGCGCCAAGCGCGAAGGACACGCCGAAGAGCACCGCCGCCGCATAGGCAACGCCCAGGGCCAGAGCCAGGACTGCGAGGCGAAAGAGTTCGCGCGAACCGGTATGCGCCACCCAGTGCAGCGCCCAGGGAATGACGCGGCGCCCGACGATCAGCATGAACGCGACGAAGGCCAGGACCTTCGCCAATGTCAGCCCCAATACGCCCCAAAGGCCGAGATCGAACTGCGTCGAAAGCGGCGATGGCGCGCCGGGCTTCGGCCCGTTGAGTGCATCCGCGATCGCCGGCAGGGCGACGAGCGCAAGCACCATGGCGAGATCCTCGACGATCAGCCAGCCGACGGCGATGCGCCCCTTCTCGGTCTGGACAAGGCGCCGCTCCTGCAACGCGCGCAACAGCACGACGGTGCTCGCGACCGACAAGGCAAGGCCGAAGACGAGGCCGGCCATCCAACCCCAGCCGAGCAGCAGAGCGAGACCCAGGCCCATCGCTGTTGCGACCGTGATCTGCACCAGGGCGCCGGGCACCGCGATGGTTTTGACGGAGAGCAGCTCCTTCAGGGAGAAATGCAGCCCGACGCCGAACATCAGCAGGATGACGCCGATTTCGGCGAGTTCGTTGGCGAGGTTCTGGTCGGCGACGAACCCCGGCGTGAAGGGGCCGACGGCTACGCCGGCGACGAGGTACCCCACCAGCGGGGAAATCCGCAATTTATGGGCAAGCGCTCCGAAGACGAAGGCAAGGCCAAGGCCCGCAACGATGATGGCGATCAGCGGGCCGGGGTGCATGGATCTCTCAAACTGGAAAAGACGAGGAAAACGAAGCGGTTGGAATGGCCTCGACCATGAGGCCTCGCTGCCGCAAATTCAACCAAAAGTCGTACGACTTTCAAGGCCGCACTGCTTCATGCGACGCGTGAACCGCGCGTGCATACGTGAGTGAGGTCTTCGGCTTGAGTCAGGTCTTCGGCTTTTCGAGCAGGATCTGCCCTTGCTTCTGCACGCCGAGCTTGACCTTTTCGGCGAAGGCGGCCAGCAGCCAGGGCAGGGCGACCTCGACCCGCACCAGATCATCCGCCACGTCGAGCCGGCCATTGACGGTCTGGCCCAAGGCCGCGACGCCGAAATGTAGGCTGTCGCCTTCCCAGCGCTCCTCGACAAGCTGCATCTTCACCATGCCCAGGCGGTCGCGCACGCGGTCGAGCCCGCTCCGCAGCCGCCCGATCGCGACTTCGCGGCCGAGATCGTGTGAAATCGTGATGGAAACCGGCTTTTCCATGAGGCCCCGCTTGCGATGAACAGGCCCTGACATGGCAACGGCGCCAGAGGATGTCCAGCGCCGCCCAAACAGGTTTGTCTTCGTCCGCCGCAGACCGGCCGCCGAAATGTCAGTCGCGGTCCACCAGGCGTTTGCGGCCGGTTTTCGTGACGCGCCACTGCGACCCGTCGGTTTCGACCAGACCGCGATCCTTCAATGAAAACAGCATCGTCTCATCGAAGATGAAATGCCGCGTCTTGTCCTCGATGCTCTCGAGCGCGATCCATTCGGGATCCGACAGCACAAAGGGATGTGCGATCTGGAGGTGCTGAACGTGCATGAGCGTCTCCTTCTCGTTGACTGGCCCCTATGACGCCATTGGTCCCATCGAATCATGTCTCGGATGTGGCTGGGCGGCGACGAAACGAAACGAGCGGCAGAACGGAGGCGCGAGATGCGACAGCGCGTTTTCGTCACAGGAAGGGAACCCTCCGCAGACTCGATTGTTCAATCGCCAAGACCGAATTGCCGGTGATCGGCGTTCGGTGCGCCCGCAACAAGCTACGAACGGAGTGTCCCGCGATGGCGATCAACAATCCTTCCTTCCCGCCCGATGTCCCCAAGGATTGGGACGAAGCCCGCGACGAGGCCGGCGCCACCGTGCGGACGCTGCGCGACAAGGCCGGCGACATCGCCGACAAGGCCACCGAGACGGTCAAGGACCAGTATGAGCGTGCCAAGGAGAGCTGGGACGAAACCGACCCGGTCGAGTTGGCCAAGGAAGGCGGACGTGCGGTCGTTGATGCCGTGGAGCGGCATCCGCTCGCGGCCTTCGGTCTCGGCGCGCTCAGTGTCGGTCTGGTCGCCTGGGCCGCGATGCGCGACACCTCGTCCTCCCGCTGGGACCGTTATCAGCCGGACTATGGTCGCCTGCGCGGCCTGTTCCAGGATTACGGTTCGCAGGCCGCCGACGCCCGCGATCGTGCGATGAAGGAAGGGAGCAAGTGGTTCCGCGCCCATCGCAACGATGCCGACGAGTATTCCGACCGCGCCAGCGAGTATGCGTCCCGTGCCCGCGACTACGCCGATATGGGCGGGCGGATGCTGGCCAAGCGCGCTGAACGTGAGCCGATTGCGGCGCTGCTCGGCGTCGGCATCGCCGTGTACTTCATCGGTTCGATGCTGAGCGCGGCTGCTGCCAATGCGTCGTCCGACGAGGCGCCGCGCTCGCAGACGCGCCGTCGCGGGACGCGCCGCGCCTCCTGACGCACATCGCACATCGCATAAAAAAGACCCTGCCGAGCGTCGCTCGGCAGGGTCTTTTCGTTGAACGGGCTAAGAGCCGTCGAACTCAGTACCAGTAGCCGGGGCCGTAGTAACCGCGACGATAATAGCCACCGCCGTAATAGCTCGGGCGGGCGCTCGCTGCGATGGCGCCACCGACGACACCAGCGGCCACGCCGGCCGCAACCGCGCTGCCGGCCTCGTTCGACGCGCGACGATTCTCGGTATAGTTGGCGGAACGGCACTGCTGATAGGCGCGTGTGCCCGGGCGGAAGCCCTGACCCTGGCAATCCACCTCGGCATTAGCCATCGATTCCTGCGCGGTCTGGCAGCCGGCAAGCAGGGCAGCCAAGGCCCCGACGATCAAAATGCTACGCATTGTTTTTCCTCTTTAGCCTCCCATGGCCTGCGCGGACTTAAATGCAGCCGCGACGGCGGGTCAAGACATCGATCGGGTTTCGGTTAAGCACTTGCCAGACAGGACGGAGATCGGCCGTCGCCGACAGAGGGTGGGCGCGCGGGGGCTTGCCTTTGTCGCCCAAGCACCGATCATGGATGTCCAACATGGAGAGTGTCGCCTTGAACCCCCGCTTCCTGATTCTGGCGCCGGCCCTGTTTTTCGGCGCCTGCGCCTATCAAACCTCGCGCACCAGCGTCGTGGTGGTCACCGACGCGGACAAGGTCGTCGCAAGCTGCACCAAGCTCGGCGAAATCGACGGAGTCTCGGGCTATGAAGGCTTCGTGCCGGTCGACAAGACGCGTGACATCGTGCTGGCCCGGCTGAAAATCCGGGGCGCGGAACTCGGCGGGACGCATGTCTTTTCGACGGTGGCCGACGTCAAGTGGAAGGGCCTGAAAACCACAGGCACCGTCTATCGATGCAGCACGGGCTGAGCCTGTCTCAAGGCAATCAGCTCTTCATCAGCCATTCGTGCTCTGACGCGTTGTGGAATTTCCAGGTGCGCCTGGGGCCGGCCATCACGTTGAGATAATAGAGATCGTAGCCGTGGCAGGTGGCGCAAGGGTGATAGCCCTTGGGCACCAGCACGACATCGCCATTCTCGATCGCCATCGCCTCATCGAGGCTGCGGTCGTCAGTATAGACCCGCTGGAAGCCGAACCCCTGCGGCGGGTTGAAGCGATGATAATAGGTTTCCTCGAGATAGGATTCGCGTGGCAGATCGTCCTGATCATGCTTGTGCGGCGGGTAGCTCGAGGTGTTGCCGGCCGGTGTGATCACCTCGACGACCAGCAGCGAATCGGCCGGCTGATTCTCCGGTAGAATGTTGGTGACGTGGCGGGTGTTGGAGCCCTTGCCGCGAATTTCCTGCCCGAGATCGTCCGGGCGGATGATCCGCACAGGCAGGCCGCCGCCGAGCCCAGGCGCGGTGCAGACGGCAAGTTCCAGATCGGTGGTGGCGGTAACCGTCCAGTCCGAGCCCTCGGGGAGATAGACCGACCAGGGCTTGCCTTCGAAGGGGCTCATGCGCTGCCCGAGTTCGCCCAAAGCCGCGCCGTTCGCCATCGCCTCGCCCTTGCCGGTGACGAAGACGAGGCAGGCTTCCCGGTCACCGGTTGGCGCCGAGACGGTCTCGCCCGGCTTCAGGCGGTGCAGGTCGAAGCCGACATAGGTCCAGCCGGCGCTCTCCGGCGTGACATGGGTGACGCGGCCTTGAGTGCCGTTGGGGCGGATTTTGAGATGCGACATGGGTGGTTCCTATCGGATGCCTGCGCGTCATGCTCGGGTTCGACCCGAGCATCTCTTGACGGAGAAGGCGCCTCTTTCGTCATGAGATTCTCGGGTCTGCGCTTCGCTTCGCCCGAGAATGACGAGCGCTACGCTAATCCCGCCTCGGTGATGAAGCGGCTGAGATTGGCGTGGCCGAGCTTCGCATACGTCGCGGGCTCGGCTTTCTTCGGGTCCTGCTCGGCCTCGACCACGATCCAGCCGGAATAACCCTGCAGCTCTTTGAGCACGCGGACATAGTCGATGAGGCCGTCTCCCGGCACGGTGTAGACGCCGGCCAGAACGGATTCGAGGAAGGACCAGTCCTCGCGGTTGGAGCGCCACATCACCTCTTCGCGGATGTCCTTGCAGTGGACATGGTGGATGCGTGGCTTCCAATGGCGGGCGATGCGGGCGGGATCGCCCCCGCCCCAGGTCGCATGGCCAGTGTCGAGCAACAATCCGACCGGGTCGCCGGTGACCTGCATGAAACGGTCGATCTCGGCTTCGGTCTGCACCACCGTGCCCATGTGGTGGTGGTAGACGAGTTGCAGACCGTACTCAGCCTGCACGGCTTCCGCGAAACCGGTGTAGCGCGCACCGAAATCATCCCAACCGGCTTTTGCCAGAACAGGGCGAGCCGAGAGCGGCTTGGCGATGTCGGAATGAATGGCGTTCGAGGTTTCGGCCGCGATCAGGACCGCGCAACCCATATCGCGCAACAGCGTCGCATGAGCCTTTACTGCGTCCAGCTCGGCGGCCACATCCCTGACCAGCAATTCGGTGGAGTACCAGCCGGACACCAGAGCGTGGCCGTGCGCGTCGAGGATCGGCTTCAGCCTGGCTGCTTCGCGCGGGAATTTGTTGCCAAGTTCCATCCCGGTGAAGCCGGCTTCGCGCGCCTGATTCAGACAGGTTTCGAGCGGAATATCGCCGCCGATCTCCAGCAAGTCGTCATTGGACCAGCCGATAGGGTTCGCGCCGATGCGGATCATTCGCCTATTCTCTCCTGATAACTGTCTCACCCGTCATTGCGAGCGAAGCGAAGCAATCCAGGGGGCGTAGAGTTCTGCCGCCCCTGGATTGCTTCGTCTCTTCGCTCCTCGTAATGACGTCATGGGCTCACTCGCCGACGCGCTGCTGTTTGCGCAGCTCGTCATAGCTCGCCCGCGCCGCTCGCACCTGTTCGCGCTCGCTGACCTCGGGCACCGCGACATCCCACCAGGCGCCGCCGGCCTCGGTCGAGACCAGCGGGTCGGTGTCGATGACGATGACGGTCGTGCGGGTGTTCGCCCTGGACTGCGCCAGGCCCGCTTCCAGCTCCGCGATGGAGGCAGCCTTCGTCGCGATCGCGCCCAGGCTGGCGGCGTGCTGGACAAAGTCGATCTCCGGCAGTGTCTCGTGGCGGGCATCCTTGAGGAGGTTGTTGAAGCTCGGGCTGCCGGTCGCGTTCTGGAGCCGGTTGATGCAGCCATAGCCGCGATTGTCGAGCAGCACGATGGTGAGCTTGAGACCCAGCATCACCGACGTGGCGATCTCGGAATTGAGCATGAGATAGGAGCCGTCGCCGACCATGACGACAACCTCCTTCTCGGGCTTCGCCATCTTGGCGCCCAGCCCGCCCGCGATCTCATAACCCATGCAGGAGAAGCCATATTCGGCATGGTAGGAGCCGGGCGCGCCGGCCTGCCAGAGCTTGTGCAGCTCTCCGGGCAAGCCGCCGGCCGCGTGCAGCAGGATGACGTCGGAGCCGAGCGCGCGCTGGACGGCGCCGATGATTTGCGCATCCGAGGGCAGGGCGGCATTGCTGGCGGCGGTGACGTGTCCCGCTTCCCGCTGCCATTCCGCCTTGCCGGCCTTGGCGTCGGCGGTCCAGCTCTCGGGGGCGGTCCAGCCACCAATGGCCTCGGCAAGCTCCGCCAGACCCTCGCGCGCATCGGCGACTACAGGCAAGGCGCGGTGCTTGCCGGCATCGAAAGGCTGGACGTTGAGGCCGATGATCGTCTTAGCCGAAGCGCCGAACAAAGCCCACGAACCGGTGGTAAAATCCTGCAGGCGCGTGCCGACGGCGAGGATCAGGTCGGCCTCGGCGGCGAGACGGTTTGACGCCGTCGTCCCGGTCACGCCGATGGCGGCCATGTTGAGGGCGTTGTCGTCGGGCAGGGCGGATTTGCCGCCTTGCGTCTCGCAGACGGGAATGCCGGTCGCGGCTGAAAAGCGGGCGAGTTCGGCGCTGGCCTCGGAATAAAGCACGCCGCCGCCGGCGACGATGAGCGGCTTCTTGGCGGCTTTCAGCGCATCGGCTGCGGCCTTCAACTCGCTGCGGTCGGGGCGGGGGCGACGCGGTGTCCAGAGCCGTTCTGCGAAGAAGCTCTCCGGATAGTCATAGGCTTCGGCCTGAACGTCCTGGCACAGGGCCAGCGTCACCGGGCCGCATTCCGCCGGATCGGTCAGCACCTGCATCGCGCGGGCCAGCGCCGGGATGATCTGCTCGGGCCGGGCGATCCGGTCGAAATAGCGCGAAACCGGCTTGAAGCAGTCATTGGCGGTAACCGTGCCGTCTCCGAAAGCTTCGACCTGCTGGAGAACGGGATCGGGAATGCGGTTGGCGAAGACCTCGCCCGGCAGCAGCAGGATCGGCAGGCGGTTGACGTGGGCGAGTGCTGCGGCGGTGACGAGGTTGGTCGCGCCGGGGCCTATCGAGGTCGTCGCGGCCATGAAGCGACGGCGCATATTCGCCTTTGCATAAGCGATGGCCGCGTGTGCCATGGCCTGCTCGTTATGGGCGCGGAAGGTCGGCAAGCGCTCGCGCTCGTGCCAGAGCGCCTCGCCGATGCCGGCGACATTGCCATGGCCGAAAATGGCCCAGACCCCGCCAAAAATCGGCAGGCGCTGCCCGTCGATCTCGGTCATCTGGGCGGCGAGATAGCGCGTCAGCGCCTGCGCCATGGTGAGGCGGATGGTACGGGTCATGTCGGCTTCCGCCTCTTTGTCAGACGTGACGTTGTCATTCCGGGGCTTCGCGGAGCGAAGAGCCCGGAACCCACGACCTGGTGATCCGGTCGCAATCGGGTTCGAAATGTCTCATCCCGTCGTGGGTTCCGGGTTCGCGCTTGAAGCGCGCCCCGGAATGACAGATGGGGCTCCAGACCGAACATGAATCAGGCCGCCTTGCGGCCGCGTGTGGAGAGCCACAGGCCGGTCAGCGCCTCGAAACGCCGGGCCATGTCGGCGATGGCGGCTTCATCCGACAATGTGCCCCCAAGCCAGCCCTCGGCGGCGTTCATGAAGATGGTGCGGCCCACGGCGAAGCCCTTCACGATGGGCGCACTGGTGCTTGCGGCAAAGCCCGCTTCCAGTTCCTCGGCCGGCGCGTCGAGCCCCAGCAGGAGAACGCCCCGGCACCATGGATCATGCTTTGCGATGGTATTCTCGATCGCCGCCCAAGCCGCAGCCGAGGATTGCGATTCCAGCTTCCACCAATCGGGCTTGATGCCGAGCGCATAGAGCTCCTCCAGCGCCCGCGCGACAGTATCCGTTGCGAGGGGGCCGTTCTTGCCGGCGATGATCTCGATCAGCAGCTCGCGACCGACCTTTCGGGACGCCTCGAACAGACCGCGCAGCTTCTCCTGCTGCTCGTGCTTCAACTCGGCGGGATCGTCGGGGTGATAGAAGCACAGCGCCTTGATGCAGTGATCGACCGGCCATTCCGGCAGCAGCGAACCGATGTCCTGGCTGACCTCGAACCGGAGCGGGCGCGAGCCCGGCAGCTCGACCGGGCGGCCGAGCCAGTCGAAGGAATGACGCGCGTACTCGTACATCGCCTCGCGGCCATGCTTTTCGTCGAGCAGCATGCCATAGCCTGGGCGGCCGGCGGCGACGCGGGCGGCGGCCTTGACCGCGAGCACCTTGAAATCGCGGATGCGGGCCGGCTCGGCGCCAAGCCTCATCGCGAGCTCTTCCAGCTGCGAGCGGTGGTCGCAGGCCAGCGCCATCATCGAGGGAATGTCTCGGCGCCGGGTCGTCGCCCAATGGACGTGGTTGATCGCCTCGTCCTTCCGCAGCGCCCGGTGCGGGCTGCCATGCGCAAGGAAATATTGCAGCTCCGCGAAGGTCGGGATTTCCGGCGCGCAGAGCAGGCGGGAGACAGCGAAGGCGCCGCAGGCATTGGCCCAGGTCGCGGCGGTCTGCAGGCTCTCACCGCCGAGCCAGCCGCGCAGGAAGCCCGACATAAAAGCGTCGCCGGCGCCGAGCACGTTGTAGACCTCGATCGGGAAGCCCTTGCCGACGATGCCGTCTTCAAGATCGCCCGGGATGGCGCCGTCATAGACGATGCAGCCCATCGGCCCGCGCTTCAGCACGATCGTCGCCGCGCTCAGCGCGCGGATCGTCTTCAAGGCGGACAAAAGCTCGTTTTCGCCCGACGCGATCAGCACCTCCTCCTCCGTGCCAACGATCAGGTCGCAGCCGGGCAGGACGGTCTTCATCCGGTCGGAGACGGCGGCCGAGGCGATGTAGCGGTTGTCGCCCGCATCATGCCCGGCGAGACCCCACAGGTTGGGGCGGTAATCGATGTCGAGCACGACCTTGCCGCCGGCCTCGCGCATCAGCTTCATCGCCTTGCGCTGGGCTGCTTCGGGACTGGGCTTGGCAAAATGCGTGCCGGTGACGACCACGGAGCGGGCCCGCGCAATGAAGGCCGGGTCGATGTCGCCTTCGTCCAGCGCGATGTCGGCGCAGTTGTCGCGATAGAACAGCAGCGGGAAGGATTTGTCGCTTTCGACCGAAAGGATGGCGAGCGCGGTGAGCCGCTCGGGATCGGTCTTGAGCCCATCGAGATCGACGCCTTCGCGCGCCAGCTGCTCGCGCAGGAAGCGGCCGAACTGCTCGTTGCCGACGCGGCTGAGCAAGGCCGAACGCAGGCCGAGCCGGGCTGTGCCGATCGCGATATTCGCCGGGCAGCCCCCGACCGATTTGGCGAAGGAGGTGACATCCTCCAGCCGCGAACCGATCTGCTGGCCGTAGAGATCGACCGAGGCGCGGCCGATGGTGATCACGTCGAGCGCCTGCGCCGATCCGCTGAGCGGTCCCGTCATGATGTCCTCCCGGCTATGGTCGCAGCGTCCGGATGGAAGGGCGCCGCGTTGAGCCGCCATGAAATAATAATTCCATTATTTCGTCAACGCGGAACGTTCGTTCCTGTCAATTTGACGGGCGGACGCGGCGTTTGGCAGGGAGCGCGCCACGCCGGGCTTCGCCGACTCCCACGGCCAGCGCCATGGCGAGCGCCATGGTCGAGGTCAGCGTGCGGAAGCCGCCGAAATCGGCCTCTGCCACCTCGAACCAGATATCCGCGAAGCCGGCGAGCGGCGAAAACGCGCTATCGGTGATCGCGACGACGGGCACGCCGCGCTCCACGAGATCCCGCGCCCCCTCGATCGTCGTCGGGGTGTAGGGCGCGAAGCTGACGACCAGCGCCACGTCCTTACGCCCCGCAAAGGAGGTGATCTCGGCGTTCAGGCCCGCAGCCGATTCGACGAGTTGGGCCCGCACTTCGAGCTTTGCCAGCACATAGGCCAGGTAGCTCGCGACCGGGTAGGAGCGGCGGCGCGCCAGAATGTAGATGGTGTCGGCGCCGGCCAGCAGCTCGATCGCCCGGTCCAGCGTCGCCTCGTCGATGCTGCGGCTCATCACATCGAGCGATTTCCGCGAGGCGGTGAGGAAACCGTCGAGGATACGGTGGTTGCCGGCGACGGTGTCGTCGTCGTCCCGCAGCGCCGCCAGCCGCTCCTCATAGCTCGAATTGCGTTCGCGCAGTCTCTCGCGAAAAACGCCCTGCAGGCTGGTGAAGCCGTCGAAACCGAGATGCTGGGAAAAGCGGATCAGAGTGGAGGGCTGCACACCGGCGGAGACGGCGATGCTCGCGGCCGTGCCGAACGCGATCTCGTCGGGGTTGTCGAGCGCGTAAGCCGCGATCTGGGCGATGCGCTTCGGCAGGCTCTCGCGCTTGGCGAGGATCAGCGATCGCAGATTGTCGAAATCTCGCGGAAGCTCGCTCGCCAGGTCGCTCATAGCATGTCCGTTCGCGTCGCGGATTCTCGTTGTCTTCCCGTTCTGGCAGCGAAGGCGGGGCGGAGCAAGCGTTCCACGGCGGGAATGGGGCGTCAGCTCGCCGTGCGCTCAGCCTTCCGCGCGTTCAGCCGGGCTGTCCCGTCGCGCAGCTTTGGCCGCCATCGACCGGCAGGCAGACCCCGGTGATGAATTTCGCTTCGTCGGAGGCGAGGAACACGGCGGCGTTAGCGATGTCCCAGGCGGTGCCCATCCTGCCCATCGGCACCTGCGCGTTGCGGGCGGCGACCATCTCCTCGACGGAGGCGTATTGCGACGAAATCTGCTTGTAGATCAGGGGGGTATCGATCAGACCCGGCATGATGCAGTTGGCGCGGATATTCTGCTTCGCGTATTGCATCGCGAGCGCGACGGTCGCCTGGTTCACCGCCGCTTTCGTCGCGTAATAGGCAAAATAGGGGTAGCCGGTCCAGCGGATGGCCGCGAGCGATGAGATGTTGACGATGGCGCCGCCGCCGCCCTTCAGCATGGCCGGGATCGCGGCCTTGGCGCAGCGATAGACCGAGCCGAGATTGAGCTGCAGCGAGGCCTCGAACTGCGCCTCCGAGAGCTCGACCGGGCCGCCCATATGCGTGACGCCGACATTGTTGTGGAGGATGTCGAGCCGGCCGAAGACGCGCATTGTTTCAGCGACGCAGGTTTCGACCGAGGCGAGATTGGTGACGTCCGCCGCGTGCGCCAGCGCCCGGCCGCCTTCGCCGGCGATGATCTGCGCGGTTTCGTCTGCGGCATCCCGGTTCAGGTCGATGCAGGCAACAGCCGCGCCCTCACGGGCATAGGCGACGGCCGCGGCCTTGCCGTTGCCCCAGCCGGGGCCGGAGGAGCCGGCGCCGAAGACGATGGCGATCTTGCCGTCGAGGCGGCCGGGCATGAGGAGGTCTTTCGATGATTGGGACGATGGGCGCAGGAAACCCCTCTCCTGTAAGGAGAGGGGCAGGGGTGAGGTGTCGGCCCCTTGACCAGTTCGCTATGACTTAACCGCAGCTGCGGTCAGGTCTAGGCTACAATGCCCAACGGCCGACCCCTCACCCTGCCCTCTCCCTATGGGAGAGGGTTCCTCGCGCTCTTATGGGCTGCGCGATGGGTGTTCGAAGGTGTCAGCTCAGCGAGCTGCCGACGGCCTTTTCGAGGATGGTCCAGGCCTCGTCGCCGTATTTCTTTTTCCAGTCGGCATAGAAACCGGCCTTGCGCAGCGCGTCGCGGAAGGCTTCCGCCTTAGTCTCGTTGATCGTCATGCCCTTGGACTGGAGATCGCCCTGGAGGCCGGCATTGAGCTTGGCGACGTCGACACGCTCGAGCAAGGCGGCCGCGTCGATGTTCTTGGAGACGATGGCGCGCAAATCCTCCGGCAGCTTCTCCCAGGCGCGGCGGTTGCCGAGAAACCAGAAGCCGTCCCACATGTGGTTGGTCAGCGAGAGATACTTTTGTACCTCGAAGAGCTTGGCGGTCGAGATGATCGCGAGCGGGTTTTCCTGGCCGTCGACGACCTTGGTCTGCAGCGCGCTGTAGGTTTCGGCGAAGTTGATGCTCGCCGGGGCGGACTGGAAGGCGGAGAACATCGAGGTCCAGAGCGGCGAGACTGGGACGCGGATCTTGAAACCCTTCAGGTCGTCGGGCGTGTTGATCGGGCCCCTGGACGAGGTGATCTGACGGAAGCCGTTGTCCCAGATCTTGTCCATGACCACGAGGTTGGCCTTGCCGATCTGGCCGCGGACGTAAGCTCCGAGCTCGCCGTCCATCGCCTTCCAGACCGCGTCATAGTTCGGGAAGGCGAAGCCGATGCCGGAGAGCGAGGCATTGGCGACCAGCGTCGACAGGATCAGCGGCGAGAGCGTGAAGAACTCGATGCCGCCGGAACGGACCTGGCTCAGCATATCGGTGTCGGAGCCGAGCTGGTTGTTGGGGAAGATCTGGATATCGACGCGACCCTTGGTCTCGTCCTTGATCTTGGCCATGGCCTCGGTCGCCCGCACATTCATTGGGTGCGCGACGGGCAGGTTGTTGGCGTATTTATAGGTGAACTCGGCGCTCTGGGCGTTCGCGCGCCCGATCTGGAAGGTCCCGATGGCGGAAGCGGCGGCGGTGGCCTTGAGCAGCGTGCGGCGCGAGAGGGTCATGAGCGTTTCTCCAGATTTTATCGTTGCATGATCGCGGTGATGCGGAGGTCAGTGCGGGAGACGCAAATGCGCTGCGTCTTCGGCGATATCGCCGGCGCGGGCGCCTTTACAGATGTCGTCGCGCAGCGCGCTCCGGGTCATTCGCGTTCCTCCCATCGCGCCGATCTCGTGAACAAGGGCCGGCGTCGATTGCGGTCCACACTGTGAACGAGACGAGCGTGGAACCCACTGACGATGGCATGAGGCGCACACCATTGCAATCGAGCCCAGCGCTGACTAGGCTCGTAGTCCAAGAAGAAGGTCCACATGATGGACTTCGTGGGAGAGGCGTCTTTTGCCAGCCCTTGCCGGTCAGTCCGCAGAATTGTCGGGCTCGCAGAGCGTGGATCGTGCGCTCGGGCTGCTGTCGCTGATCGGGCGGGAGCCGGCGCAGGGCTTACCGCTGGGCGAGATCGTCGCCGCCAGCGGCCTCAACAAGCCGACGGCGCGGCGCCTGCTGCTGGCCCTGATGCGCGCCGGGCTGGTGGAGCAGGAGCCGGTGACGCGCTGCTATTGCCTTGGCGAGGAAGCGTTCGTGCTCGGCGTGCTTGCGGGGCGGCGCCACGGATTGCTCGATCTGACGATGGATGGCCTCAAGAGGCTGGCGCGCGAGACGCAGGATACGAGCTTCCTGACAGTTCGGCGCGACAATTACGCTGTCTGCCTGCATCGGGAGGAGGGCACCTATCCGGTCCGGACCCATGCCTTGCAGGTGGGCGACCAGCATCCCCTGGGGGTTGGAGCGGGTTCTCTCGCAATCCTAGCAGCCTTGCCTGACGATGATGTGGACCGGATCGTCGCGGCCAATGCCTCGGTGCTGGAGGCGCGCTACCCCGCATTCGGGCCGCGTACATTGCGGGACGATATCGCTGAGACACGCGAACTCGGGGTCGCGGTGAACCCGGGGCGGGTCGTCGCAAGCTCCTGGGGCCTCGGCGCTGCGTTTCGCTATCCGGACGGGCGTGTCGCAGGAGCTTTGTCGATCGCCGCGATCGACAGCCGCATGACCGCCGAGCGGCGCTCCGGGATCGGCGCGTTGCTGAAACAGGAAGTGCGGCTGATCGAGGGCCTGCTTGCCACGATGTTCGGATCGAAGCGGGGGGTCGCGCCGGCAGCGGGAGCCCCGATCATACCCCTTGCGAAAAGGAGTGCATGAAAATGGTGAGCGCAACTGTGGCGCCGACCGGTGGCGTCGTGCCGATGACGCGACGGGTGATGAACCTCGGCCATATCGCGACGCAGAATGCGCGGCGGTTGGCGCAGCATCCGGCCTTCATCTGGGGCGAGAGGACGCTGGATTGGGCGCAGATCGATGCGCAGGTGTCGGCGCTCGCCGCCGGCCTTAAGGCGCGCGGCCTCGGTAAGGGCGACCGGCTGCTCGTTCATTCCAAGAACTGCGACGCGATGTTCGTCTCGATGTTCGCGACCTTCCGGCTCGGCGCGGTCTGGGTGCCGACGAATTTCCGCCTGCTGCCGGACGAGGTCGCCTATCTCGCGACCGCCTCCGGTGCCAAGGCCTTCCTCTGCCATGGCGATTTCCCGGAACACGCGGCGACCGTCGCGGCGGCAAGCCCGGCGCCGGAGTTCACCTGGCGGATCGGCGAGGGCGCTTTCGGCGAGGACGAGGTCGGCGCGGTGATCGCGCGCCGTCTCGGCACCAAAGTCGGGAATGTCGCGGTCGAACGCGACGATCCGTGCTGGTTCTTCTTCACCTCCGGCACGACCGGGCGCTCAAAGGCGGCGGTGCTGACGCATGGCCAGATGGGCTTCGTCATCACCAACCACCTTTGCGATCTCGTGCCGGGCTCGACAGAGGCCGACGCCTCATTGGTGGTGGCGCCGCTCTCCCACGGCGCGGGCGTGCACCAGCTGATGATGTCAGCGCGGGGCGCGACCTCGATTCTGCTGTCGAGCGAGCGCTTCGATATCGACGAGGCCTATCGGCTGATCGAAAAGCACCGCATCACCAACATCTTCACCGTGCCGACGATCCTGAAGATGCTGGTCGAGCATCCTGCTGCCGACAGCCATGATCATTCCAGCCTGCGCCACATCATCTATGCGGGCGCGCCGATGTATCGCGAGGACCAGAAGGCGGCGCTGGCCAAGCTCGGCAAGGTGATCGTGCAGTATTTCGGGCTGGGCGAGGTCACCGGCAACATTACCGTGCTGCCGCCGGCGCTGCACGAGCCCGAGGACGGGCCGCATGCACGCATCGGCACCTGCGGCTTCGAGCGCACGGGCATGCAGGTGCAAATCCAGGATGAGGAGGGCCGGGAGGTCGCGGCGAACGTGCAAGGCGAGATCTGCGTGATCGGGCCCGCCGTCTTCGCCGGCTATTACGACAACCCAGAGGCCAATGCGAAGTCCTTCCGCGACGGCTGGTTCCGCACCGGCGATCTCGGCCATATGGACGAGCAGGGCTTCGTCTACATCACCGGCCGGGCCTCCGACATGTACATCTCCGGTGGCTCCAACATCTATCCGCGCGAGATCGAGGAGAAGATCCTGACCCATCCGGCCATCGCCGAGGTTGCGGTGCTGGGCGTGCCCGATCCTGTCTGGGGCGAGATCGGCATCGCGGTCTGCGTCAACAGGCCTGGCCAAAGTGCGACCGAGGCCGAGATCGCCGATTTCCTCTCGCCGAAGATCGCCCGCTACAAGATGCCCAAGCGCTTCCTGTTCTGGGAGGCGCTGCCGAAATCGGGCTACGGCAAGGTGCCCAAACGCCTGGTGAAGGATGAGCTGGAGAAACGCGGCGAGCTTGCGCGGATGGGGGGGAAGGTGTCGTGACGTTTCCTCTTCGCCGAACCGCAGCCTTCATCCTGAGGAGCGGACGCAGTCCGCATCTCAAAGGATGTTCCAGTTGGCTTCTGAGGTATCTGGAGCATCCTTCGAGATGCCGCTTCGCGGCTCCTCAGGATGAGGGCTGAGATGATGGCTGGACTGATGAGAAGCATCCAACAACCGGGCGTCGGCACCCCCGAGCGCATCCAGTGGGCGGAGTGCCACGGGCTTCCCTTCCCGATCACGCTGGAGGCCGGGCTGCCCTTGCTGGAGGCGGTGCGGCGCAGCTTCGCCGCGGCTGGCTTCGTCTCAGGCGTCGCGAAGCTCGACGGGCTTGCGCTGTCGCCCTTCGCCTATGTGATGCCGGCGCTGTCGAAGACGCCGGAACATGCCGCCTTCTACAGCGACACTTTTCGCCCTGGCGGCGTCGCGCGCGTCGAGGTCGGCACCATGACGTTCGGCCAGCGCGACGGCGGACCGTTCTTTCACGCTCATGCGGTATGGACGGAAGGCTCGGGAAAGCGCAGCGGCGGGCATATCCTGCCCGAGGAGACGGTGGTGGCCGAGACGATCACGGTGCCGGCCCTTGGGCTCGACGGCGCGGCCTTCGTCGGCGAGCCGGATGACGAGACCCACTTCAAACTCTTCGGGGCCAAGCCCGCACCAATGCTCGAGGCGACGCATAACGGCCGGTTCTATGCGCTGCGGATCAAGCCCAATATCGATCTTTGCGGTGCGCTGGAAGCCTTCTGCGCCGAGCAGGGCATCCATGAGGCGGTCATCCATGGCGGCGTCGGCTCGACCATCGGCGCGCGGTTTGCCGACGGCAGCGTGGTCGAGAATTTCGCCACCGAGGTCGCGATCACTGAAGGGCGGATTGCCGATGGCGGCGAGGGGTTGCGGGCGGCGACCGATGTCGCGCTGGTGGACTATCGCGGCGGCCTGGCGAGCGGCCGGCTGGTGCGCGGCGACAACCCCGTGCTGATGACGTTCGAGCTGGTGTTGGAGGCTCGCTAGATCGAGGTCGTCATTCTCGGGCGAAGCGTAGCGTAGACCCGAGAATCTCGGGCCAGATAAGGCATTGACGCCTCCTTCGGCAGGAGATGCTCGGGTCAAGCCCGAGCATGACGGCGCGCGTCATTCGCCCCGTTGCTTTGCCACCTCTGCGTCCCGCAAATCCTTCCGCCTGATCTTGCCGGTCGCGGTCATCGGCAGTTCGGTCACGAACTCCACCTCGCGCGGGTACTGATAGGCCGCCAGCCGATCGCGCACGACCGCCTGGATTTCCGCCGCCAGGGCCGCGCTTGGGACGATACCCGGTTTCGGCAGTACGAAGGCCTTGACGATTTCCGTGCGGACGGGATCCGGCACGCCCACCACGGCCACCATCAGCACGGCCGGATGGCGCATGATGCAATCCTCGATATCGCCCGGCCCGATGCGGTAGGAGCCGGACGAGATGATGTCGTCGTCGCGGCCCTGGAACCAGAAATAGCCCTCTTCGTCACGGGTGCCGGTGTCGCCCGTCACCAGCCAGTCGCCGATGAACTTCGCGGCCGTCGCTTCGGGCTGGTTCCAGTATTCGATCATCATCACCGGGTCGGGCCGTGCCACCGCGATCAGGCCCGCTTCGCCCGCCGGCAATTCGCGGCCTTCCGGCGATATGACCGCGACCCGATGGCCCGGCACCGCGCGGCCCATCGAGCCCGGCCTGATGGGGAAAAGGCTCGCGCCATTGGCGACGAGCAGGTTCGCTTCCGTCTGTCCGTAGAACTCGTTCACGGGAAAGCCGAAGGTCTCGCGGCTCCAGTCGAGCATATCGGCGCCCAGCGTTTCGCCGCCGGTGCCGATCGAGCGCATTTCATAGTCGAAGCGCCGGGGATTGCCGACCTGTCGCATCAGCTTCAACGCGGTCGGGGGCAGGAAGGCGTTGCGGACCTTGTGGCGCGCCATCAAGGCGAAGGCCGCCTCGGGATCGAATTTGCGGGCGCGGGAGGCCAGCACGGGGATGCCGCAGTAAAGGCTTGGCAGCAGCACGTCGAGCAGGCCGCCAATCCAGGCCCAGTCGGCCGGGGTCCAGAACAGGTCGCCCGGCTGCGGAAAGAACTCCTGCGGCATCTGCACGCCCGGCAGATGGCCGAGCAGCACGCGGTGGGCGTGCAGCGCGCCTTTCGGCTTACCCGTCGTGCCGGAGGTGTAGATGATGACGGCCGGGTCGTTGGCGCGGGTTTCCGCCGCTGCGAAACTGTCGGAGGCTTTCGACATTTCGGTCTCGAAGTCGAGATAGCCGGCGCCGCCGACGACGAGGATCTTTCGCAGATAAGGAAGCGCATCCCGGATCGCCTCGACCTTTCCGATGTTCTCGGCGTCGGTGACGAGGATGCTGGCGCCGCTATGGCCAAGCCGATGCTCGAGCGCTTCGGGCCCGAACTGGATGAAGAGCGGCAAAGCGATGGCGCCTCGCTTATAGGTGCCGAGATGCGCGATCGCGGTCTGCGGGGATTGCGGCAGCAGGATGCCGACGCGCTCGCCCGGCCCGATACCGTGCGCGGCCAGCAGATTGGCGAAGCAGTTCGAGGCGCGGGAAAGATCGTCGAAGGACAGCGTCGAGACCCGGCCGCCGTCATCCCCGAAGATCAGTGCCGGTTTCCCTGTCCCATCGGCGTGAGCGTCCGAGCAGGCGGTGCCGATGTTGAAGCGATCGGGGATCGCCCAGGCGAAGCGGGCGGCGGTTTCTTCGTAGGTGGCAAAGCGCTTCAGCATGGCGTCTTCCCCTTCGCCCCGATCTTAAAGCCGACAAGGTGGAGGTTGCTGCGGCAGATGCGCTTTATCCTCGGCGTTCGCGTCAGTGTAGCTGAGGTCCTGAGTCAGGTGACAAGGACTCAATATCCATGACGCCAGCCGCGTTGCGTGTTATACTCGGGGTATAACGAGGGAGCGAGCTTATGAACGAGATTGCGAAGGCGGCCCAATCCGACGCCACGGTTCTACAGATTCGTCGAATCGGCAATTCCCTCGGCCTCATCCTGCCCAAGGAGCTTTTGCTCCAACTCGGTTTCAGCGAGGGTGACCAGCTCGAGGTCGTGAGACAGCCGGAAGGCGGCCTCAAGCTTCAGCGCCATGACGATCTGCACGCGCGGGGCATGGCGATCGCTCGCAAGTCGTTCAAGAAATATGCTGCGACTTATCGAGAACTCGCCAAATGACCGAGCCTTCATGGGTCAGCGTCGCGCTTGCTCTGGACATCCACGCCGAACAACTCGTCATTTTCGGAGGGCCCGAGGGCATTCGCGATCCGGGCTTGCTTGATTCAGCTCTCGCGCGGGCGCCCAACAAGTTCAGCTATGGCGAAACCGATCTTGCAGCGCTTGCGGCGACCTATGCCTTCGGCATCGCGCGGAACCATCCTTTTATCGACGGCAATAAGCGGGCAGCCTTCGCCTGCATGCTGGTTTTTCTCGGCCTCAATGGGATCGACTTTGATGTCGACCCAGCGATGGCCGCCGCCGCCATCCTCGCCCTCGCGGCCGGAGAGGTTGACGAGGAGGGGCTGACCCGCTGGATCCGCGACAATTGGCCAAAGGAAGCGCTCGCTTGAACCGGCCGATCGACCGGTATCCGGGCCATGCCACGCCGTTGTTTTAGAAACGTAGCCACCTCACGCCCGGGCGCGCGGCTCTCACGAGAACGGCTGTCGAGGCGAGGATCGCCGCCACTGCGACGCCGACGGCGACGATGCCCGCAGGGGTCGTCCGGGCCTCGGCTTCGAGCACCCGGTCGCCGCCTAGACGCAGCGTGACGCTGGCGCGCATTTCTTCAGGATGAGGGGCGCCCTGCGACTGCTCGGCACGTTCCGTCATGACATCCTCCACATGCTGCGATCGCGTGCGCCTCGCATGGACGCATGCTGATAGGGACGCATGACGGCGCTTGCGGTTTCAGGTGGCGCCGGTGCCGGCGCAACTGGCATAGCTCGTTGATGTTGCCGCCGGCCAATATGCGAGGCGGCGCCGGAGATCCTTGATCATGACCCTGCGCGATGAATTGCTGGATCGCTTTTTCCGTTATGTGGCGATCGACAGCCAAAGCGATGCCTCCGCGACGACATTGCCGAGCACGCCGGGCCAGCAAACGCTGGCGGAGCAGCTCGCCGGCGAGCTGCGGGTGCTCGGCCTCGACGACATCGTCATCGACGCGCATGCCACCGTGACGGCGGTGAAGCGCGGCACGGTGGCGGGCGCGCCGCGCATCGGCTTCATCGCCCATCTTGATACCGTCGATGTCGGCCTGTCACCGGCGATCAGCCCGCAATTGTTGCGCTTCGCCGGCGAGGATCTCTGCCTGAATGCGGAGAAGGACATCTGGTTGCGTGTGGCCGAGCATCCGGAAATCGCGCCCTGGAGGGGGCATGATGTCGTCTTCAGCGACGGCACCAGCGTGCTCGGCGCCGACAACAAGGCGGCGGTCGCGATCGTGATGACGCTGCTTTCCCGGCTGACACCGGAGGATAGGCATGGCGACATCCATGTCGCCTTCGTGCCGGACGAGGAGATCGGCCTGCGCGGCGCCAAGGCGCTCGATCTCAAGCGCTTCGCCTGCGACTTCGCCTATACGATCGACAGCTGCGAACTGGGCGAGGTGGTCTACGAGAACTTCAATGCGGCGGCGGCCGAGATCGTCTTCACCGGCGTCACCGCCCATCCGATGTCGGCCAAGGGCGTGCTGGTGAACCCGCTGCTGATGGCGCAGGATTTCGTCGCCGCCTTCGACCGGGCCCAGACGCCGGAGCAGACGGAAGGCCGGGAAGGCTATGTCTGGTTCACCGGCCTGAGCGCTGACGCATCGCAGGCTGTGCTGAAAGCGAATATCCGCGATTTCGACCGTGCCTCTTTCGCTGCGCGTAAGCGGAGGATCGGCGAGGTGGGGCAGGAGATCGCCAGCCGCTATCCGACAGGGGAGGTGCGCTGGGAGGTCAGCGATACCTATGGCAACATCAGCGACAGCCTGGGCGATGACCGCCGCTCGGTCGATCTGCTGATGACGGCTCTGAACGAGCTTCAGATCGCGCCGAAAATCATTCCGATGCGCGGCGGGACCGATGGCGCGGCGCTGTCGGCGCGTGGATTGCCGACGCCGAACTTCTTCACCGGCGGACTGAACTTCCACTCGCGTTTCGAGTGCCTGCCCGTTCCGGCTTTCGAGGCTTCCTATGAGGTGGCGCGGCGGATCTGCCTGCTGGCAGGACAGGGCCAGGGTTGAGGTGCCTCAGATCGTCATTGCGAGGAGGTAGCGACGAAGCAATCCAGGAAGACCGGGTGAAACGTTCGATCCAGTCCCCCTGGATTGCTTCGCTGCGCTCGCAATGACGGCGTCGTGCGGCGTCGTGGACTCTGGTTGCAGCCCCGTGCGCTTCCTACATTCTCGATTGAAAGCGAGAGCCCTATCCCATGTCAGAGCGCGACAGCGAAGCTAACCGATTTTCCGCCCGCGCGGCGCGCTATGCCCGCGTCGGCGCCAATGTCGGTGGGGTGGCGGCGCGGATGGCCGGCGCGCGGCTTTTCGGCATGGAGGGGCGCGACGCTTCCAATGCCGAGGCGCTGGCGAAGGCGCTTGGTGGGCTGAAGGGCCCGATCATGAAGGTGGCGCAGCTCGTCGCCACCATTCCGGATGTCGTGCCGCCGGAATACGCCGCCGAGCTGCAGAAGCTGCAGTCGCAGGCGCCGCCGATGGGCGCGGCCTTCGTCAAGCGGCGGATGATGGCCGAACTCGGTGCCGGCTGGCGCGAGCGCTTCGGCGAGTTCGATCTGAAGCCGGCGGCAGCCGCCTCGCTCGGCCAGGTGCATCGCGCCACGACCCTGGAAGGCGGCGCGCTCGCCTGCAAGCTGCAATATCCGGATATGGAATCGGCAGTCGAAGCCGACATCGCGCAGCTCGAAGTGTTGTTCTCGCTGCATCGGCGCATGGGCGCGGTGATCGACACCAGCGAGATCGTCGAGGAAATCGGTGCGCGCGTCCGCGAAGAGTTGGATTATCGCCGCGAGGCGAAGCATGCCGCGCTCTACCGGACCATGCTGGCGCAAACGCCCGAAATTCGTGTTCCAGCGGTCGAGGACAGTCTCTCGACCAAGCGCCTGCTCAGCATGCACTGGCTTGAGGGCACGTCGATCCTCTCGCACAAAACGGATGGCCAAGCCGTTCGCGACCGGATTTCGACCGCGATGTTCAAGGCGTGGTGGCGCCCCTTAAGCCGTCATGGCGCGATCCATGGCGATCCGCATCTGGGGAACTACACGGTCTTCTCGGAAGGCGGCGAGCCGCAGGGGGTCAACCTGCTGGACTATGGCTGCATCCGCATCTTCCCGCCGAGTTTCGTCGGCGGCGTGGTCGATCTCTATCGTGGCCTTCAAACCGGCGATGATGCCCGCGTCGTCCACGCCTACGAGACCTGGGGCTTCAAGGGGCTGAGCAAGGAGCTGGTCGATACGCTGAACATTTGGGCGCGCTTCATTTATGGGCCGCTTCTGGAGGATCGGGTTCGGCGGATCGCGGAGGATGTCAGCCCGGCCGAATATGGGCGCAAGCAGGCCTTCCAGGTGCATCAGGCCCTGAAGGCGAGGGGGCCGGTGACCGTGCCGCGGGAGTTCGTGTTCATGGACCGGGCTGCGATCGGGCTCGGCGGCGTCTTTCTGCATCTCGATGCGGAGCTGAATTTCCACCGGATGTTCGAAGCGGAGATCGAAGGCTTCTCGGTCGAGGCCGTGACCGAGCGGCAGGCAGCCGCGCTTGCGCTGGCAGGATTGTCGCCTTGAGTGTGAAATAGGCGCGCTTCTCGCAAATTAAATCGATTGAAATTTGGGCTGGCGTCGATTATCGGCGGCTCATAATTGGGTTTGCGCCGATTTGTGGGCGGGCATGCAGATGCGTTTGCCCGCCCGACACAGGTGCGCTACAGCCTAAAGCGACTGTGTCTTTTTCAGGATCGAGACTCATGGCCGACCACGCCCATCACGCCGATACCCCCGCGATGGACTATCCCGAGCACGAGAAGACCTATGTCGGCTTCGTGCACTTCGCCGAGGTCGGCACGGTGGCCTGCATCGCGATCGTCGCCGCGCTTGCCGTCGGCGGCACCAAGCATGCCTGGGGCACGGCGCTGATCGGCACGATCCTGGCCGTGATCGGCACCGGCGTCGGCATCGCCTCGGACAAGATCTCCTGGCGGGCTCCACTCGTCGCGCTGGTGCTGATGCTGCTCGCGCTGCTGCTGTACTGATCTGCTTCCCGTCGCTTCGGAAAGGCTCGTCCCCACCATGCGCATTGCTGTCCCAGCCGAAACGCAAGGGGCGGAGACTCGTGTCGCCGCCACGCCGGAAACCGTTCGCAAGTTCATGGGCCTCGGGGCCGAAGTGATGGTCGAAGCCGGCGCCGGCAAGAACGCTGGTATTCCGGATGCGGAGTACGAAGCGGCGGGTGCGAGCATTGCGCCCAGTGCCGCTGATGCGCTGGCCGGCGCGGATATCGTGCTAAAGGTTCGCCGTCCCGGGCCCGACGAGGTTGCAGGGCTGCCTTCGGGCGCGCTCGTCGTCGCGGCGATGGACCCCTATGGCAACGAAGCGCAGATCGAGGCGCTGGCCAAGGCCAATGTCTCGGCCTTCGCGATGGAGTTCATGCCGCGCATCACCCGCGCGCAGGTGATGGACGTATTGTCCTCGCAGGCCAACCTTTCCGGCTACCGTGCCGTGATCGACGGTGCTGCCGAATACGGCCGGGCGCTGCCGATGATGATGACGGCGGCCGGCACCGTGCCCGCCGCCAGGATCTTCATCATGGGCGTCGGTGTCGCCGGCCTGCAGGCCATCGCCACGGCAAGGCGCCTGGGTGCCATCGTCACCGCGACCGATGTGCGGCCTGCCACCAAGGAACAGGTCGAATCGCTCGGCGCCAAGTTCCTCGCCGTGGAGGACGAGGAGTTCAAGCAGGCGCAGACGGCCGGCGGCTACGCCAAGGAAATGTCCGGGGAATATCAGGCGAAGCAGGCCGAGCTGACCGCCAGCCACATCGCCAAGCAGGACATCGTCATCACCACCGCGCTCATCCCCGGCCGTCCCGCCCCGAGGCTGATCACCGCCGCGATGGTCGAGAGCATGAAGCCGGGTTCCGTGATCATCGACCTCGCGGTCGAGCGCGGCGGCAATTGCGAACTCGCCAAGCCGGGCGAGGTCGTTACCACGCCGAACGGCGTCAAGATCGTCGGCCATCTCAACGTGCCCGGTCGCCTCGCCGCGACCGCGTCCGCGCTTTACGCCAAGAACCTCTACGCCTTCGTCGAGACGCTGATCGACAAGACCGAGAAGAAGATTGCCGTGAACTGGGACGATGAACTGGTGAAGGCGACCGCCCTGACCCGGGACGGCGCCGTGATCCATCCGAATTTCGCAGCGAAGGCCGCCCCAGCGGTGGTCGAGCCTGCGCCTGTGCTTGTCGATGGGAGCGTCAACAATGGCTAATCCGGCACCCGAACAGGCCCTGGACCAGGCTCGCGCGGCCGCGACCCTCGCCCGGCAGGCGGCCGAGCTGGCCGAGCGCTATGCCGATCAGGCTGCTGCCGCGGCGAGCCTCGCCACCGGCGGCATCGACCCGACGATCTACCGCCTTGCCATCTTCGTGCTGGCCGTCTTCGTCGGCTATTACGTCGTCTGGTCGGTAACGCCGGCGCTGCACACGCCGCTGATGTCGGTCACCAACGCGATCTCCTCGGTCATCGTCGTCGGTGCGCTGCTGGCGGTGGGTGTCGAGGCGCTGCCGTCGCTGGGCGACGGCCCGATCTGGGCCAAGGTCTTCGGCTTCGTCGCGCTCGTGCTGGCCTCGGTAAACATCTTCGGCGGCTTCCTCGTCACCGAGCGGATGCTCGCCATGTACAAGAAGAAGGGCTGAGCGCATGGCCGCCAACCTCTCAGCCCTGCTCTACGTCGTCTCCGGCGTCCTGTTCATCATGGCCCTGCGTGGCCTGTCGCATCCGACCACGTCGCGGCAGGGCAACCGCTACGGCATGATCGGCATGGCGATCGCCATCCTGACCACGGTGGTGTTCTTTCCGCCGGCGGGCTTCTCCGGCTGGCTGCTTGTCATCCTTGGCATTGCCATCGGTGGCGGTATCGGCGCTGTCATGGCCAAGCGCGTGCAGATGACGCAGATGCCGCAGCTCGTTGCCTTCTTCCACTCGCTGGTGGGCCTTGCGGCTGTGCTGGTGGCGGCGGCCGCGCTCTATGCGCCGGAGGCCTTCGGCATCGGCCATGGCGGCATGATCCACGGCTCCAGCCTGTTCGAGATGGCGCTCGGCGTCGCCATCGGCGCGATCACCTTCACCGGCTCGATCATCGCCTTCCTCAAGCTCGACGGGCGGATGAGCGGCAAGCCGATCATGCTGCCGCAGCGCCACGGCATCAATATCGGGCTCGCAATCGCGCTGGTCGTGCTGCTGGCGATCTTCCTGAAGACCGAGAGCCATGTCGTCTTCTGGCTGATCGTGGCGGTCTCCTTCGCGCTCGGCGTGCTGCTGATCATCCCGATCGGCGGGGCGGACATGCCCGTCGTCGTCTCGATGCTGAACTCCTATTCCGGCTGGGCTGCCGCCGGCATCGGCTTCACGCTCGGCAACATGGCGCTGATCATCACCGGCGCGCTGGTCGGATCGTCCGGCGCGATCCTGTCCTACATCATGTGCAAGGCGATGAACCGGAGCTTCATCTCTGTCATCCTCGGCGGTTTCGGCGGCGACGCTGCGGCCGGGCCTGCCGGCGCGGTCGAGGCGCGGCCGGTCAAGCAGGGCTCGCCGGACGATGCCGCCTACATCATGAAGAACGCCGGCAAGGTCATCATCGTGCCCGGCTATGGCATGGCGGTGGCGCAGGCGCAGCACACGCTGCGCGAGATGGTCGATTTGCTGAAGAAGGAAGGCGTCGAGGTCAAATACGCCATTCATCCGGTGGCGGGGCGCATGCCCGGCCATATGAACGTGCTGCTGGCCGAGGCCAACGTGCCCTATGACGAGGTCTTCGAGCTCGAGGACATCAACTCGGAATTCGGGCAGGCCGATGTCGCCTTCGTCATCGGGGCCAACGACGTCACCAACCCGGCCGCCAAGACCGACAAGACCTCGCCGATCTACGGCATGCCGATCCTCGACGTCGAGAAGGCCAAGACCGTGATCTTCATCAAGCGCGGCATGGCGGCGGGTTATGCCGGCGTCGAGAACGAGCTGTTCTTCCGCCCCAACACGATGATGTTGTTCGGCGACGCCAAGAAGGTCACCGACGAGATCGTCAAGGCGATGGCGCACTGAGACGCCGACGCCGCTCCAAACGAGAAAAAGGCCGGCGGAAGCCGGCCTTTTTCTTTGAAATTCGTTGACGCGTCTTCGGAGAAGAAGAGCGCCGCTCGGCGCCTCAGCTCCTGAACAGCCCGCCGCCGCCACCGCCCGTGCGCGAGAGCCCGGAGCGGGCATCGGCGTTGTTGCCGTCCAGCCCGATGGCGCGCTGGTAGGATTGCTGCGCTTCGGTCTTCTGGCCGAGCTTTTCCTGGGCGAAGCCCCGGCCGGTCCAGGCCTCGGCGCTGCGGTTATCGACGTTGAGCGCGGCCGTGAAGTCCTCCAGCGCCGCATCGTATTTGCCGAGCGCGTTGAGGCTCTGGCCCCGAGCGATATAGGGCGGCGCGGTATAGGGATTACGGTCGATGACCGAATCGAAGTCCGTCACGGCCTGCTGGTTCTGACCCTGCTTCTGGTAGACGAGGCCCCGTGAGTGGAAAGCCTCGGCCGATTCCGGATTGAGGCGGATCGCCGTGTTCAGGTCGGCCAGCGCCGCTGGCAGATTGCCCTGCAGGCGCAGCAGATTGGCACGCGCGATATAGGCCGGCGCATAATTGGGATTGGCCGCGACCGAGCGACCGAAATCGGACATGGCCGCGTCGTTCTTGCCGGTCTGGCGCAAGGCGAGGCCGCGATTGGTGTAGGCGGACGCAAGGTTCGGGTCGATCTGGACGGCCTTGGTGAAGTCCGAGACCGCATCCGAGAAGCGCCCGACGCGGGCGTAAGCCGCGCCGCGCGTGTTATAGGCGCCGGCGTCGTTGGGATTGCGGCTGATGACCTCGCTCAGCGAGCCGATATTGACGCTGGCATCCGCGGCAGTGCTGGTGTCCAGCACCGCGACATTGGCTTGCGACGAGATGCCGGAAACAGTGTCGCAGCCTCCCAACATCAGCGCGAGGCCGGATGCGGCCAACCAGATATTGCCTCGGATCATGCTCAAGCCCCTTCGATTCGTGTCGTGCCTGCCGCGTTCCCGAGGGAGCAGGGCTTGTGAGCCCGTCGCGGCGTGATCGCGCTACCCCAACCGAACGGCGCTTGCCTCAGCAAACGCCTGCAACCCGCCAAAACTTGGTTAACGTCCAGCGCTTGGTCGCCGTGGTCTAGAGAACGGAGGCGTCGCTCAAACGCAAGGCCCTTGAAAAGCAACAGCGCCCGGAGCGGGCTCCAGGCGCTTTTTCTAAAAGCTTTGTCGAACGACGACGCGTCGTCCGAACAAAATCAGGAGACTTTCGCCTTGACCGGCATGGGGAGCAGGCCTTCGCGCTGCAGCTTCTTGCGGTGCAGCTTGCGGGCGCGGCGCACGGCCTCGGCCGATTCGCGGGCTCTCTTCTCAGAGGGCTTCTCGTAATGTCCACGCAGCTTCATCTCGCGGAAGATGCCTTCGCGCTGCATCTTTTTCTTGAGGGCGCGGAGAGCCTGGTCGACATTGTTGTCGCGAACGAGAACCTGCACGTGAAACGTCCGTTAGTGAGCGGTTGATCCAAAAATCCGGGCCGGCGGCACGCGCTGCGCGTCGCTCAAGGGTGGGTGCCGATAACAGAATTCCGAGGAGCTGTCCACGCCCCGACAGTCCTAAAAATCAGGCCAAAGCGGCCTTTTTTCGCAGCGGCTGCTTTCAGGCGGTTTCGGGGCTCACCCGGGTCACGTGACCCATCTTCCGGCCGGGCCGGACATCGCGCTTGCCGTAGAGATGAAGATGGGCGCCGGGCTCGGCCAGGATCTCGGCCCAGCGCAGCGCCGCGTCGCCGATGAGGTTCTCCATCTCGACGCGGCCCCGCCGTGCGGGCGAGCCGAGCGGGAACCCGCACACCGCCCGGACATGCTGGTGAAATTGCGAGGTCTCGGCGCCCTCGCTGGTCCAGTGCCCGGAATTGTGGACGCGCGGGGCGATCTCGTTGACGACGATGCGTTCGCCGCCAGCCTCTTCCAGCACGAACAGTTCCACCGCGAAGACGCCGACATAGCCCAGTGCCTCGCCGATGCGCCGCGCCGCCTCGATGGCGTCTTTCGAGGCTGCATCGGACAAGCGAGCCGGGATACGGGTGAAGGCAAGGATGTGGTCGCGGTGCTCGTTTTCGCACACATCGAATGCGGCGAAGGCCCCGTCCGACCCGCGAGCCGCCACCACCGAAACCTCGCGCACGAACGGCACGAAGCCTTCGAGGATCGCAGGGAAATGCCCGATCGCCTCATAGGCTTCCGCGATGTCGGTCCCAAGCGTGATCTTGACCTGACCCTTGCCGTCATAACCGAAGCGGCGCGTCTTCAGGACGGCGGGCCGGCCGATCGCGACAATCGCGACCTCCAGATCCTCCAGTGAATCCACCGCACGGAAGGGCGCGACCTCAAGCCCGAGGTCGGCGATGAAGCTCTTTTCACTCAGCCGGTCCTGGGTCACGGCCAGCGCCTGCGCGCCGGGGTGCAGCGAGGTCCGCGCGGCCAGAAAGGCCGCCGTCGCGGCCGGGACGTTCTCGAATTCATACGTCACGACATCGACGCCGTCGGCGAACTGCGCCAGCGCCGCCTCGTCCTCGTAATCCGCAATGGTGTGGCGGGCGGCCACGTCGAAGGCCGGACAATCCGTATCCGGAGCCAGGACATGGCAGCGGATCCCAAGATCGGCCGCGGCGAGCACCATCATGCGGGCAAGCTGGCCGCCGCCGAGGATGCCGAGAACCGCGCCGGGTGCGAGGCCGGCAGGGAGGGGCGCGCTCATGCCTCGTCCCGGCTGGGGCGCTCGGCGATGCCGGCGCTCTGGCGGGCGCGATAGGCGTCGAGGCGTTCGGCCAGGCTTTCGTCCGAAAGGGCCAGCACGGCGGCGGCGAGCAGGGCGGCGTTGACCGCGCCAGCCCGGCCGATGGCGAGCGTGCCGACGGGAATGCCCGCCGGCATCTGCACGATGGAAAGCAGGCTGTCCTGTCCCGACAGCGCCTTCGATTCGACCGGCACGCCGAAGACCGGCAGCGGCGTCAGCGAGGCCGTCATGCCCGGCAGATGGGCCGCCCCGCCGGCGCCCGCGATCACCACCTTGAAGCCTTCGGCCCTGGCGCCCTTGGCGAAGGCGAAGAGCCGGTCTGGCGTGCGATGGGCGGAGACGATGCGGGCGTCGTAGGCGATGGCGAGCGCGTCCAGCGCCTCGGCGGCATGGCGCATCGTCGCCCAATCGGACTGGCTGCCCATGATGATGGCGACGGGTGTGGAGGTTGTGGCCATGATGCGCCTGACGGCTCCGCTCTGGAAGCGCGCGATCTAGACTGCCGAACCGCCGATAAGCAAGGGCGAATCAGCCGCGCGACGGCACTGAAAGCCTGTGATTCAGGCAATGATGTCCGGGGTCAGCGCATCCTCGATCTGCGAGATGCGATCCTTCAGGTAGAGCTTTCGCTTCTTCAGGCGTTGCACCTGCACCTGATTGATCGAGCCGACCCGTTCAAGGGCGTCGATGGCGCTGTCGAGATCGCGATGCTCCTCGCGCAAGCGCGCAAGTTCCGCAGTGAAGGTCTCGACCTCCTCGGGGCTCAGCTCGAATCCCATAGCCATCTCATCATCGCCGCAGTTCGTCGCGACTATGCCCGTGCCGCGAGGCGCCTCGCAAGAGCGTGTCGCGCGGCAAACGCCTCAAAAGCCGTCTATTCACGGCTGCGAGGGCAGGAGCTGGCGAGGATCACAGAATCTCATGAATGCGCCGTGACAATGCGGTGCAGACGTGAAGCCGGCTTTCTGTCAGATTGCTTCATCTCAACTGCTCATCAGGAGGATCCAGATGTCGTTGCAGACCAGGCTTGCCGAACTCGAACGCAAACACCGTCAGCTCGAAGACGCCATCGCCCAGGCGGCGGTCAGTCCATCGTCTGACGGTCTCAGCATGGCCGAGCTCAAACGCAAGAAGTTGCAACTCAAGGACGAGATCGAGCGCGTGAGACTGACGATACCGGAACGGACGCTGCACTGAGCCGAACCGGGCTTGGGGCGCGTCATATAACCCGACGAGTCACGCCCCGACGAGTTGAAGATGCGGATCAGACCGGCCCTAGGGCCGGTCTTTTTTATTTCGTCGACCGATGCAATGCTGCGGAGGTGGGGAACTTTGCGCGGGTCGTGCGGGTTAAAGCCCCGCTCGAACCTGGGAGGGATAGCATGGGTATCATCTGGACCATCATCATCGGCTTCGTCGCTGGCGTCATCGCGAAGTTCATCGCGCCGGGCTCCAACGAGCCATCCGGCTTCATTCTGACCACGATCCTCGGCATCGTCGGCGCCTTCGTCGCGACCTATCTCGGGCAGGCCATGGGTTGGTATGCCCCCGGCCAGGGCGCGGGTTTGATCGGCGCTGTCGTCGGCGCCATCGTCGTGCTGGTCATCTGGGGCGCGGTCTCGGGTCGGCGCGCCTGAGCGTCGTCTTCAGCCATAACGGAGAACCATCATGAGCGATGACAATGGCGGCTTTCCGTCGCTGACCGCGCTTCTTGGTCTGTTGGCGGTGGCCGGCTACCAGAACCGCGACAAGATCTCTGAATGGATGGGCAACCGCGGTGCGGCCCCGCAAGGCTCCGTTCCGCCTCTCGGCCAAACCGGCGTCGCGCCGGAGCAGGCCGGCGGTGGTGGCGGCGGGATGCTCGGCGGCCTCGGCGGTCTGTTGGGAGCGGGCGGCATCGGCGCCATGCTCAACAACGGGCTCGGCGAGCTCGTCGATCGCTTCAACCAGAATGGCCATGGCGACAAGGCCAATTCCTGGGTGTCGCAAGGGCCAAACCAGCAGGTTGCGCCCGGCGATCTGGAACAGGCTATCGGGCCAGAGATCCTAGACAAGATCGCCCAGCATACCGGCTTGTCGCGTCAGGAGCTGCTCGACAAGCTCTCGACCGTGCTGCCGGATGCGGTCGATCGTTATACGCCGAACGGACAGCTCACCCGGTCCTGAACCGCACCGGTCCGTTGCACTTCCAAAGCGCTGTCGCTCGGTTCAAGCCGAGCGGCGGCGCTTCGTTTTGCGAGCCATCAGAGCGCTCGCGCAAGCTCCCGCAAGCGGAACTTCTGGATCTTGCCGGTCGAGGTTTTGGGAACGTCGGCGAAGACGATGGTCCGGGGACATTTGAACGAAGCCAGATGCTGCCTGCACCAGTCCAGGATCTCGTCTTTGGTGGCGCTCGCGCCGGGTTTTAGCTCGATGAAGGCGCAAGGGCTCTCGCCCCATTTCTCGTCCGGCTTCGCGACGACGGCTGCCGATTGTATCGCCGGATGCTTGTAGAGCGCGTCCTCGACCTCGATCGAGGAGATGTTCTCGCCACCCGAGATGATGATGTCCTTCGACCGGTCCTTGAGCTGGAGATAGCCGTCCGGGTAGCGCACGGCGAGATCGCCGGTGTGGAACCAGCCTCCGGCGAAGGCGGCCTGGGTGGCGGTGGGGTTCTTCAGATAGCCCTTCATCACGACATTCCCGCGCATCATCACCTCACCGAGGGACCGGCCGTCGCGCACGACCGGCTGCATCGTCTCGGGGTCGAGAACATCGAGCTCTTCCAGCGCCGGATAGCGCACGCCCTGGCGGGCTTTCCTAGTCGTCTGCTCCGGTACCGAGAGGGCATTCCAATCGTCGTTCCACTCGTTGACGACGGCCGGGCCGTAGCACTCCGTCAACCCGTAGAGATGCGTCACCTCGAATCCCGCCTGCTTCATGCCGGCAAGAACGGCCTCAGGGGGCGGGGCGGCGGCGGTAAAGAATGAGACGGTCTGTGCGAACTCGCGACGCTCGGCCGGCGGAGCGTTGAGCAGCGTCGACATCACGATCGGTGCCCCGCACAGATGCGTCACGCCATGCTCGGCCAGCGCATCGTACATCGCCTTGGCCCGGACCTGCCGCAGGCAGACATGCGTGCCGGCGACGATCGAGATCGTCCAGGGGAAGCACCAGCCATTGCAGTGAAACATCGGCAGCGTCCAGAGATAGACCGGATGGCGGCCGAGGTTGCCGGTGATCACATTGGAGGTCGCGAGCAGGCTGGCGCCGCGATGGTGATAGACCACGCCTTTCGGGTCTCCGGTGGTGCCCGAGGTGTAGTTCAGCGCGATCGCGTCCCATTCGTTGGAGGGCATGCTCCAGGCGAAATCGGGGTCTCCGCTCGACAGAAAATCCTCGTATTCGATCTCGCCCAGTCGCTCGCCCGGCCCGTCATAGACCGGGTCGTCATAGTCGATGACCAGCGGTTTGACCTTGCAGAGCCGCAGCGCCTCCTCGACGGTTTTGGAGAATTCAAGGTCGGCGATCAGCACCCTGGCGTCGCCATGGTCGAGCGAGAAGGCGATGATCGCGGCATCGAGGCGGGTGTTCAGCGTGTTGAGCACGGCGCCTGCCATCGGCACCCCGTAATGGCATTCGAGCATGGCCGGGGTGTTTGGCAGCATCGCGGCGACGGTGTCGTTCTTGCCGATGCCGTGTTTCGACAGGGCCGAGGCCAGACGCCGCGTGCGGGCATAGAATGTCGCATAG
Source organism: Allobosea sp. P5_A5 (assembly GCF_056400625.1). NCBI lineage: Bacteria > Pseudomonadati > Pseudomonadota > Alphaproteobacteria > Hyphomicrobiales > Alloboseaceae > Allobosea > Allobosea sp. P5_A5. The sequence continues at coordinate 87,358 of NZ_JBFUKY010000007.1, read as the reverse complement.
TCGCAGCGCAGCGGGCCGTGGATGATCGCCGTGCGCTCGGGGAAAATGGCCGCGGCTCGCTCCAGGAATGCCAGCGGCGTCAGCGGCTGATGATTGGCCGGGTTGCGGTCGAGATCGGTATCGTAGGCCGAGCGGATCATGGGTGCCTTCCATGCGGAGTGCGTCAGGCTAATGGCTCGGCTTGCCGCACGTCATCCCTTTTGTCGCTCCTAGCGCTGGTTCAGCCGAAAAGCGGCAGATGCCTGATGCCGTCCCAGATCAGCTTGGCACCCACCACCAGCAGCAGCCAGTAGATGATGCCGTAAAAGCGCTCCGCCGGGACGCGGCGGATCAGCCAGATTCCGGCGAAGGTGGACAGGATCGCGACCGGCAGCAGCGCCGCCGAGGCCAGGAGATTGGCGCTGCTGAACTGGCCGAGCGCAATATAGGGCGCGACCTTCACCCAGTTCAGCGCGGCGAAGAACAGCGCTCCGGTGCCGATGAAAGAGGCCGGGGGCAGCTTCTGCGGCATGACATAGATCTGGAAAGGCGGCCCGCCAGCATGGGCGATCATGCTGGTGAAGCCACAGATGAAACCCCAGAGGGTGCCCCCGGACCAACTGGGGCGGCGCACCCGGCGCTCGATCTGCCCGCCGGCGAGCATGCGGCGCAGCGCAAAGCCGATCGAGATCACACCGACCGCGAACCCCACCGCCATGTCCGACACCTTCGCCGCCAACAGGTAGGCGGCGAGCACGCCGAGCAGCGCGCCGGGTGCCAGCGTCATGAGGTTGCGCCGGTCGAATTCACGGCGATAGCTCCAGACCGAGACCACATCCTGCACGATGAGCAAGGGCAACATGATCGCGCCCGCCGTCACCGGCGAGACCGAGAGCGCCATCAGCGGCACGGACAGAAGCCCGAGGCCGGCGAAACCGCCCTTGGCCAGCCCGGCGAGAATAACTGCCGGCACGGCGGCCGCGAAGAAAGCGAGATCTAGAGACATGCGAGCAGGCGGTTCCGGCGAAAGTCTTACGGCCTGACGCTTGCGTCACGAGACCGGCTTCCGCAGATTCCGCGCCGATCCGCTTCGCGATGCCGCCGCAAGCAAGGCTTAAGACGAAAACCGGCGGGGAGGAACGCTTCCGATGAATGGTGCCCATGCTTCACGGCCCGCAGGCGGATCGCGCTATGCCAAGACCTATGCGCGCTGGCAGGCGGAACCGGAGGCTTATTGGCTCGACATCGCCCGAGGGATCGACTGGATCAAGCCACCGGAGAAGGCCTTCGACCCGGAAGCCGGGATTTATGGCCGATGGTTCCCGGATGCGACCTGCAACACCTGCTTCAATGCGCTGGACCGGCACGTCCGCGATGGACGCGGAGCGCAGACTGCGCTCATCTATGACAGCCCCGTCACCGGGACGAAGGCGGCCTACAGCTACGCCCAGATGCTGGAGGAGGTGGCGACACTCGGCGCCGTTCTGCAGGAGCTTGGCGTCGCCAAGGGCGACCGCGTCCTGATCTATATGCCAATGGTCCCGGAGGCGGCGTTCGCGATGCTCGCCTGCGCGCGGATCGGGGCGGTGCATTCGGTGGTGTTCGGTGGTTTCGCCGCGAAGGAACTGGCGACGCGGATCGACGATGCGCAGCCCAAGGTGATCCTGACCGCGACCTGCGGCGTCGAGCCGACGCGAGTCGTCGAATACAAGCCGCTGCTCGATGGCGCGATCGCGATGGCCGTGCACAAGCCGCAGAGCTGCGTGTTCTTGCAGCGGCCGCAAGTCGAGGCCTCGATGACGGCAGGGCGGGACCAGAGCTGGCGGATGCTGGTCGCTGCCGCCAAGGCCGCCGGGCGCCGGGTGGAGTGCGTGGAGGTCGCGGCGACCGACCCGCTCTATGTGCTCTACACCTCCGGCACGACGGGCCGGCCCAAGGGCGTGGTGCGCGACAATGGCGGCCATCTCGTCGTGATGAAGGCGACGATGGACCAGCTCTTCGACGTGAAGCCAGGCGAGGTGATGTTCTGCGCGTCCGATGTCGGGTGGGTCGTTGGCCACGGCTATATCGTCTACGCGCCGCTGATCCAGGGTGCGACCAGCGTGCTCTACGAGGGCAAGCCGGTCGGCACGCCCGACCCCGGCGCCTTCTGGCGGGTCATCGCGGAGCACAAGGTCAAGGTGCTGTTCACGGCGCCGACCGCCTTCCGCGCCATCCGCAAGGAGGATCCCGAGGGCCGATACCGCGAGGGGCACGATCTTTCGCATTTCAGGGCGCTGTTTCTCGCCGGCGAGCGGGCCGATTCCGAGACGCTGAAATGGGCCGAGGATCTGCTGAAGGTGCCGGTGATCGACCATTGGTGGCAGACCGAAAGCGGCTCGCCCATCGTCGGTGACCCGATGGGGCTGGGGCTGCTGCCGGTCAAGCACGGCTCGCCGACCGTGCCCTTGCCTGGCTGGGACGTGCAGTGCCTTGACGAAGGCGGCCGGCAGGTTCCGCCGGGCACGATGGGCGCCATCGCGATCAAGCTGCCGTTGCCGCCGGGCGCGCTGCCGACCCTTTGGAATGACGACCAGCGCTTTCGCGAGGCTTATCTGACCACCTATCCGGGATACTACAACACCTCGGATGCCGGCTTCATCGATGCGGACGGCTATGTCTTCATCATGGGGCGCACCGACGACATCATCAACGTCGCCGGACACAGGCTCTCGACAGGCGGCATGGAGGAGGTCCTGGCCTCGCACCCGGCCGTGGCGGAATGCGCCGTCGTCGGCATCCACGATGCGCTGAAGGGCGAGCAGCCCTGCGGCTTCGTGGTGTTGAAGGCCGGGGTGACGCAAGCACCCGCCGAGGTCGAGAGGGAGCTGGTCGCGCTGGTCGCGAACGGATCGGCCCCGTGGCGGCCTTCAAGCTGGCGCTGACGGTCGCCAGGCTGCCCAAGACACGATCCGGCAAGATCCTGCGCGCGACTATGAAGAAGATCGCGGATGGGCAGGACTATGCGGTGCCAGCGACAATCGAGGACGCGAGCGTGCTGGACGAGATCGGCACGGCGCTGAAGGGCCGGGGGATCGGGTAGCCCCAAACGTCATTCTCGGGCGAAGCCTGGCTTCGACCCGAGGATCTCGTGACGAGAGAGCGCTGGTTTCCGAGATGCTCGGGTCAAGCCCGAGCATGACGGCCGGTGAGAACCTCAGCCTTCGTCTTCTTCTTCGGCCGGGCGCTTGATCTGCTTCAACTTGGCGAAGACGGAGTTGACGTCGATCGCGGCCTCTTCCTCGCGCTTCGGCCGGCTCATATCGGCGAAGGGCTGGGTGTCGCTGCGGGACGGCGTCGGTGCCGTGGTCTCCTCGGCAGGCAGCAGGGTCGAGCCGACCTCGACGACGGGGGCCGGGCGGTCCTTGGCGGCGCGGCCAACCTCGAAATCGAGATCGATCTGCGAGCACAGGCCGAGGCTGACCGGGTCGATCGGGTTGAGCTGCTGGGCGTTCCAGTGCGTCCGGTCGCGAATCTGGGCGATGGTCGATTTGGTGGTGCCGATCAGGCGGATAAGCTGCGCGTCCTTGAGCTCGGGGTGGTTGCGCAGCAGCCAGAGAATGGCGTTCGGCCGGTCCTGGCGCTTCGACACCGGGGTGTAGCGCGGGCCCTTGGCCTTTTTCATTTCCGGCACCTTCACCTTGCGCTCGGCGAGGCGCAGCTGGTGGTTCGGGTTGCCGGCGGCGCGCTCGAGCTCCTCGCGGGTGAGCTGACCGGCGGTGATGGGGTCGAAGCCCTTGATGCCGGCCGCGACTTCACCATCGGCGATGCCGCGCACCTCCAGCGGATGCAGCTTGCAGAACTCGGCGATCTGCTCGAACGTCAGCGAGGTGTTCTCGACGAGCCAGACCGCAGTGGCCTTCGGCATCAGCGGGGGTTGTGACACGGGCGTCTCCTGAAAGGCCTTCGCGCCCGTTAGCGGGCTCGTCAAGGCTCGAGGTCGCGGACAATAGCTCTCATGCGCCGACCGGCCTCCTCGGCCGGCCATCCAAATCATCGACGATGAGCAGGATGGCGCGCGTTATAGGCGAGGGCGGACGGACTGTCCATGGAATCCGTCAGGTCACACGCTCAGCACGATCTTGCCGATATGGGTGCTGGACTCCATCAAGCGGTGGGCCTCCGCTGCCTGCGTCAGCGGGAAGGTTGCGTTGATCAGCGGCTTGCAGCGCCCGGCCTCCAGCAGCGGCCAGACCTTCTCGTACACCTCGGCAGCGATGGCGGCCTTTTCCGCCACGGTGCGGGGGCGCAGCGTCGAGCCGGTATGGGTCAGGCGCTTCAGCATCAGCCGGCTGAAGTTCACCGTCGCCTTCGGGCCGTTGAGGAATGCGATCTGGACGATGCGCCCCTGATCGGCGGCGGCTTCGTAGTTGCGCTCAATGTAGTCGCCGCCGACCATGTCGAGGATCAGGTCGACGCCCTTGCCGCCGGTTGCGGCCTTCACCGCCGCGACGAAATCCTCGTCGCGATAGTTGATCGCATGGTCGGCGCCGAGCCCGCGGCAGGCTTCGCATTTCTCGGGCGAGCCGGCTGTCGCCAGCACGGTCGCGCCGAAGGCCTTGGCGAGCTGGATCGCCGTGGTGCCGATGCCGGACGAGCCGCCATGCACCAGGAAGCTCTCGCCGGAGCCAAGTCGCCCGCGCTGGAAGACGTTGGTCCAGACGGTGAAGAAGGTCTCCGGCACGGCGCCGGCTTCCACGAGCGACAGCCCATGTGGCACCGGCAGGGCATGGCTCTCGTGCACGACCGCATATTCGGCATAGCCGCCACCGGCCACGAGCGCACAGACGAGGTCGCCCACCGCATGAAGCTGCACGCCTTCGCCCAAGGCCACCACCGTGCCGGCGATCTCCAGGCCGGGGATGTCGGAGGCGCCCGGCGGGGGATTGTAGCCGCCCTGGCGTTGCAGGACGTCGGGCCGGTTGATGCCGGCCGCGGCGACGGCGACGAGGATCTGTCCGGGGCCGGGCTGCGGCACAGGCCGTGTCTCCGGCTGGAGCACGTCAGGGCCGCCCGGCGCCGCGATGCCGATGGCGGTCATGGTCTGTGGCAGCGAACTCATGCGATGCTCCGGTTGGGATTGTTGCGGCGCAAGATTGGCGCCCGGCGTCCATGCTGTTTAGCCTGTGCCTTCGCATTGGGTCAGAGGTGAGGTCATCATGTCGCTATTTCCCGAGGATGACCGTCCCAGGAAGAAGCTCGCCCACGAGATCGGGCAGGATCTCTCGGCCCTCTCGCTCGAAGAGATCGAGGCGCGGATTGCGGTGTTGCAGGCGGAGGTCGAGCGATTGCGCGAGGCCGGCGCGGCGAAAGGTGCCTCGCGGCAGGCCGCCGATGCCTTTTTTCGGAAAGCGACCTAGAAGACGCGCTCCAAAAGCCCCGCGTTAAGACGGCATTAAAGATTCCAAAGTATGAATCTCATCATCCAGTTTCGCTGGATTCGGTGGCTCCTGCCATCTCTGTTTGACGCCTCCCTGTTTTTGACTTTCACGGGCCGCCTTCGGGCGGCTCTTTTTTTTTGCCTGGGCGACATCCGGCAGGTGGGATCGGGCCGTCTCCCCCTCCATTAAGGTTAATCACTTATTGACAAAGCCCTCGCCGCTGGACGGCGTTATCCTTGCGATGTCGGTGGCATGATCGACGGAGCGTCCCAAAGACGCACGCGATCGTGTCGATGGGAGACACCGCATGAACGACGTCCAGTTTCTCGAGCCGCAGGCCCTGCACGATGGCGCCGAGGGTGCCATATCTTTCGCGCGCGGCTTCGTGCGCTCCGATGCCTTCATGACGCTGTTCCGCGAGGGGATGGGTCTCGTCGAGCAGACGGCGGCCTATCTCGATGGCGACGGACGCAAGGAATCGGCTGCCCTGCCGCGCGATGTGGCGCTGACCTACGCCACCGAAAGCATGCGACTGACCACGCGGCTGATGCAGATCGCCTCCTGGCTTCTCGTCCAGCGCGCGGTTGCGGAAGGCGAGATGACGGCCGAACAGGCCCGCGCCGAGCATAACAAGGTCAAGATCGCCGATCCGATTTCCGCTCCCGCCGCCGAGATCTTCGCGCAATTGCCCCAGAGCTTGCGCGACCTGATGGCGCATTCGCTGCGCCTCCAGATCCGCATCCGCCGGCTGGAAGAGCAGATGTCGGGGACCGCACCGGTCGCGCCGCGCGTCAATCCAGTGCAGGACCAGCTCGCGGGTTTGAAGGCGCGGTTGGGCATGAATTTATAACCGGTCGTCTTGGGGAGCGCGTCATGCTCGGGCTCGACCCGAGCATCTCAGGCCGAAAGAAACTTTGGCGCCTGCTGCCGCCTGCGATTCTCGGGTCTTCGCTACGCTACGCCCGAGAATGACGCTTCGCAGGCGCCGCATCATGCCTCAATAAAAAACCCGGCCGCGAGGCCGGGTTTTTTATTATCCGTTCGTGAGCGGCGCCGAAGCGCCAGGCCTCACCGCTTGGTGACCGTGTCCAGGCCGCCGAAGCGCGAGTTGAAGCGCGAGACGCGGCCGCCACGGTCCAGCATGTGCTGGGTGCCGCCGGTCCAGGCCGGGTGGGTCTTGGGGTCGATGTCGAGGTTCAGCGTGTCGCCTTCCTTGCCGTAGGTCGAACGCGTCATGTACTCGGTGCCATCGGTCATCACGACCTTGATGGAATGGTATTCAGGGTGGATGCCGGTCTTGGCCATGGCGAAGTCCTCGAAACTTATAAAAACGGGCGTGTCGACTGGCAGGCGAGCCCGCCGGGCCCGTCGAAAGAATTCGGATGAGCCTGTCGTGAAGTCGCGTGCACATATCCCAGACGCAAGGCCAGCGCAAGGTCGGCTTGCGTCTTGACCCGCTGCGGCGACGCGCCATTTGCCAAGCGCAGCGGGATCGGGTTTGACCGCTGGCGACATATTCTCATTCCAAGATGCGCACTCGCGCGCGACGCTCAGGAGGCCAAAAGTGGCCGAAACCGAAGGCAATGACAGGAAACCGAGGGCCGATCTGCGCTCGCTGACGACGTTCTGGCCTTATGCGCGGGCGCAAAAGGGGCGCATCATCTCCGCCCTCGTCGCGCTGGTCATCGCCTCGCTTGCGACGTTGGCGCTGCCGACGGCGGTGCGGCGGGTGATCGATGTCGGTTTTGCCGGCGGGGAACGCCAGCTCGCCAACAGCTATTTCATGCTGCTGATCGGCGTCGTTCTCGTTCTGGCGCTGGCGAGTTCGGCGCGATTCTATCTGGTGATGACGGTCGGCGAGCGCATCGTCGCCTCGCTGCGCGCCGATGTCTTCCGGCATCTGACACGGCTGGAGCCGGCCTTCTTCGACGCGAGCAAGGCGGGCGATCTCGTCTCGCGGCTGACGGCCGACACGACCCAGATCAAGGCGACCTTCGCTTCCACCGCCTCGATTGCGCTGCGTAACGCCATCATGGCGCTGGGCGCGGTTGCGATGATGGTCGCGACGAGCCCGCGTCTTTCGGCGATCGTCATCGGGGTCATCCCGCTGATCGTCATCCCGCTCGTCTTGTCGGGGCGGTCGGTGCGGCGGCGGGCGCGGCAAGCGCAGGACCGTCTCGCCGATGCGTCGGCTTTCGCCGCCGAGGCGATGGGCGCGATCCGCACGATGCAGTCCTTTGGGGCGGCCGGGCAGACGGCGCGGCATTTCGAGGCCGCCTCCGACGAGGCCTACGATGCCTCGCGCGGGGCGACGGCCTCGCGGGCGCTGCTGTCGGGCGTCGCGATCTTCCTGGTTTCGGCGAGCGTGGTCTGCGTGCTCTGGGTCGGCGCGACGGAGGTGTTCGACGGCCGGATGACCGGCGGGCGGCTCTCGCAATTCATCCTCTATGCCGTGCTGGCGGCGAGTTCGCTCGGCCAGCTCTCCGAGGTCTATGGCGACATCAGCGCGGCGGCCGGCGCATCCGGCAGGCTCGGCGAGATCCTGGCGACGAAGCCGGCGATCGCCGCGCCGCCGAACCCGCGCCCGATGCCTCGCCCCTCGCTGGGGGAGCTGACCTTCGACGACGTCTCCTTCGCCTATCCGGGGCGGGACGGCGCGGCGCTCTCCCATCTGAGCTTCGCCATCCGTCCAGGCGAGCGCGTCGCGCTGGTCGGTCCGTCCGGCGCCGGCAAGAGCACGGTGCTGCAATTGGCGCTGCGCTTCTACGATCCGCAGGGCGGGCGCGTGCTGGTCGACGGCGTGGCGGGGCCGGAGGCCGATCCGGAAATCTGGCGGCAGCATTTCGCGCTGGTGCCGCAGGAACCGACCGTGTTCGGCGTCTCGGTGCGCGACAATATTGCCTATGGCCGGCCCGAGGCCAGCCAGGAGGAGGTCGAGGCGGCGACGCGGCTCGCGGCGGCGGACGGCTTTATCGGCTCGCTGCCGGAAGGTTACGACACGGTGGTCGGCGAACGGGGCGTCACCCTGTCGGGAGGGCAACGGCAGCGCCTCGCCATCGCGCGCGCGATCCTGAAGGATGCGCCGATCCTGCTGCTTGATGAGGCGACGAGCGCGCTCGATTCCGAAAGCGAGCGCGCGGTGCAGAACGCGCTCGACCGGCTGATGCAAGGGCGCACGACCCTGGTGGTCGCGCATCGTCTCGCGACCATCCTCTCGGCCGACCGCATTCTGGTGATGGAAGAGGGCCGCATCGTCGAGCAGGGCACCCATGCCGAACTCAAGGCGCGCGGCGGGCTCTATGCAAGGCTGGCAGCGCTGCAGTTCGGGCTGGAGGCGGCGTAGGGGCTGGCGGTCTGTCGTCATTGCGAGCGAAGCGAAGCAATCCAGGTGGACGTAGAGCTCTGCCGCCCCTGGATTGCTTCGTCGCTGTGCTCCTCGCAATGACGGGAAGACTTACCGCTCGGTGATTTTGAACTCGATCCGGCGGTTGCGGCGGTGGGCGTCGTCGGTGTTGGCGACGTCGAGGGGTTGGTATTCGCCGAAGCCGGTGGCGGCGATGCGGTCGTTCGGCAGGCCTCGCGTGATCAGATATTCGACCACCGCGATGGCGCGAGCCGATGAGAGATACCAGTTCGAGGGAAACTGGGCGGTTTTGATCGGCCGGTTGTCGGTGTGCCCGTCAACGCGCAGGATCCAGGGGAGATCCGGCGGAATCTCGCGGCCGAGATCGAGCAGGACTGCGGCGAGCTTGTCGAGCTCGGCCTGGCCCTCCGGCTTCAGCACGGCCTGACCGGCATCGAAGAACAGCTCGGACTGGAAGACGAACCGGTCGCCGACCGTACGGATGTCGGGCCGCGTGCCGAGCACCTGACGCAAACGCCCGAAGAAGTCGGAACGATAGCGTGCCAGTTCCTGTACGCGCTGGGCCAAGGCGACGTTCAAGCGCGAGCCGAGATCGGAGATGCGGGCCTGCGAATCCTTATCCTTGGCCTCGGAGGCGGACAGGGCCTCCTCCAGCGCGGCGAGCTGGCGGCGCATGGCGAGGATCTGCTGGTTGACGAGATCGACGGTGGCCTGGGCGCGGGCCGAGAGCTGTTTTTCGGCGTCGAGCGCCTTTTGCGTCTCGGTGAGCTGGCCGGGCGCGTTGCCGGCCTGCTGCGTGTCGAGCAGCCCTTGCAGCCGTGTGCGCTCGTTCTGGGCGCTCCCGAGCGTCGACTGCATCAGCTGTAGGCTCTCCTGCGCCTGCCGGTTCTGCGAGCGCTCCAGCGCCAGCAAATCGGTCAGCTCGGAAATCTGCCGGTTCATGCGCTCGAGCGCGGTGTCCTTGCCGGTAAGCTCCTGCGAGAGAAAGAACTGGCCGAGCACGAAGACGGTGAGCAGGAAGACGATGCCGATCAGCATCGTCGACAGTGCGTCGACGAAGCCGGGCCAGAAATTGACGTCCTCGCGGCGATGGGCGCGGGAGAGGGCCATTGTCGGTGTCCTGCGGTCTCAGCTTTTGGTGGCGCCCGGGAGATCAGGGCTCCCGGATATGGTCGGCGGCGAGGCGGTCGAGCAGCCTCTTCAGGTCTTTTTCGCGTGAGGCCTGAGCCTCGACCCAGTCGCGGATCATCTGCTGCTCGGAGCGCATATGCTGCACGAGGCCCTGGATGCCCTCCGCGAGGTTAGCCAGCGCCTGGGTGGCGGCGCGGTTGTTGGCTGCGCCGTCCGCCATCGCGGCGCTCATCTGCTCGAAGCGGTCGGCCAAGGGCTCGCCGATGGGCAGCAGGGCCGAGGTCGTGCCGCCTGCCAGCGAAGAGCGCGTGCCGAGCCAGCTTTCGATCTCGTTGCGGAAGCGCCGCTGCGCCTGGGCCACCTGCAATTCGAGAAAGCCGAGGATCAGCGAACCGGCTATGCCGAAGAGCGAGGAGGAAAAGGACAAGCCCATACCGGCAAGCGGCGCCGACAAGCCCGCCTTCAGCTCGTCGAACAGCACGCCGGACTCAGCGCCCGTCCGCAGCGAATTGATGACGTTGCCGACCGAGCCCACCGTATCAAGCAAGCCCCAGAACGTCCCGAGCAGGCCGAGGAAGACGAGAAGGCCGGCGAGATAGCGCAGCACCTCGCGCCCGTCATCGAGCCTCACCGCGATCGATTCGACGATCGAGGTTGCTTGCGCGGGGCTCAGGCTGCGCCGGTCCAGCGCGGGCAGAACGGTGCTGAGCGGGGCGATGACGTCGCCACGGCGGATCTCGGCGGAGAGCGGCGCCGCGGCGAGGCGGGTGGCGGCGCGCGCCTCGCTGTGCAGCCGCCAGAGCTCACGCAGCGCGACCAGCACGCCGACCAGCAGCGAGCCCAGAATGAGGCCGTTCAGCCCCGGATTGGTCATGAAGGCCTTGGCCAGGCCTGCCTGCAGGATGAAGCCGAGAAAGCCGATCAGCGCGATGAAGACCAGCGCGCGGACGGCATAGCGAAGCGGGCGTGAAAAACGGGTCTCGTCGTCGCGTGGAGCGACCGGGAACTCACCGGCCGCGATATCCTCATTCGCCATGCTTCGACTTCCGTTCGCCTCGGGCCGCGGGGGGACTGTCGCCTCCCAAGCCGCTGCAAGCAAGCGCGAAAGCGCGCCTGTCCTTATGCCAAAGCGGTCTTCAGCGCGGCCCGCAGGGCCTGTTCGCAGGGCTCGTTGCCGCAGATGATATCCTTCGCGGAGGTCAGTGACTTGCCGTCGAGCGAGCCGAAGGTGCCGCCTGCCTCGCGGATCAGCACGCTTCCGGCTGCGAAATCCCAAGTGTTCAGCCCACGCTCCCAGTAGCCGTCGAGGCGGCCGGCGGCGACATAGGCGATGTCGAGCGCGGCGGCGCCCATGCGGCGGACATTGGAGAAGCGCGGCATGACGGCCGCCAGTTCACGCAGGAACTGGCCATGGCCGCCCTTGCCGATATGCGGAATGCCGCAGCCGACCAGCATCTCGGTGATCTCGTTGCGGCCGGAGACGCGAAGACGCCGGTTGTTGACGTAGGCGCCCTTGCCTTTCTCGGCCATGAACATCTCGTCCTTGGCGCCGTCATAGACGATGCCTGCGACGAACTGGTTGTCGCGCTCGAGCGCGACCGAGATGTTCCAGTGCGGGATGCCGCGCAGGAAGTTGTGGGTGCCGTCGAGCGGGTCGATGTGCCAGCGGTTGCTCTCGTCCGTGCCGATGACAACGCCACTCTCCTCCATCACGAAGCCGTAGCCCGGCCGCGCCTTCTCCAGCGATTCCCGCAGGATCTGCTCGGCCTTATGGTCAGCCTTCGAGACGAAGTCGCCCGGGCCCTTGGCCAGCACCTGAAGGTTCTCGACCTCGCCGAAATCGCGCTTCAGCGAGCGGGACGCCTTCATCACGGCGTCGGTCATCACGGTCATCAAGGGCGAGCGGATCATTTTGGAACCTCTTGCGCGCCGGCGGGGCGCTGAGAAAAAGCGATGCCTCGGAAACTCTCAGCCCTCATCCTGAGGAGCGGGCCGCTGACGCGGCTCCTCAGGATGAGGGCTGTGGTTCGATGCGTATTGGCCTCGTCGTTTGCGCGGCGTTCAGGGCGCCGTCAAGGCGAAGCTGCTGATACGGGAGGCGGCCATGCCGGTCGCCCGGGTCTTCTGCTCGGGGTTGAGCTTGTCGAAGAGCGCGTCGAGGCCCGGATCGCCCAGCCCCTGCGAGCGTGCGGCGAGGTGCCAGGCCGCGGCCTCGATCATGTCGGGCGGCAGGCCGAGGCCGAACTGATAGAGCTTGGCGAGGCGGTTCTGCGCGATCGCGTTGCCTTGGGCGGCTGCGCGCTGGAAGAGCTTCGCCGCCGCTTTTTCGTCCTTGGCGACGCCGGCACCGTTGAACAGCATGATCGCGTATTCGACCTCGGCCGAGACGTGGCCGGCGGCGGCCGCCCGCTTCATCCAGAGAGCCGCCGTCTCCTCGCTCTGCGGCAGGCCGCGACCCTGCTTGGCGAGGACGCTCAGCGCGTACATCGCGTCCGGCACCTGTGCCTTGGCGGCGATCTCGAGGCAGGCGACGGCGCGCTTGTCATCCTCAGGGCTGCCTGTCGCCAGCAAGGCGAGGGCGAGATTGTAGTTCGCGGACGGGTGCCCGGCTGCCGCCGCCTTCTCGAGCAATTTTCCCGCACGGACGGGATCGCGCTTGCCGCTGGCCTCGTCGAGAAGCTGGGTCGCCAGCGCGAAGGTGGCGTTGATGTCGCCGCGCGCATCGGCGCGCTCATACCATTCGGTCGCAGCCTTCTGGTCCGGCGCGACGCCGAGGCCCTGCCGGTAAAGCTCGCCCAGCAGTGTCATCGCCGCGGCGTCCTTGTTGTCCGCCTCGATGCGCTTCAGCGCTTCGGTCTGGGCGCGGCGATAATGGCCGGCCTGATAAGCGCCATAGGCCAGATCCTCGAAAGGCTTGTCGGCGGCGCGGACTGGCACTGCCGCGCAGAGCAGCGTCGCGACGAGGATCGCGCGGCCGACCCGGCTCATCGCTTGGCTTTCCGAACCGCGCAAGCGCCGATCGCCGCGTTCGCAGCCTCGACGAGCGCCCGCAGGTCCTGCCCTTCGGCGAAGGCCCATTCACCGAGTGCGATGAATTCCGCGCCGGTCTCGACCAGGGTTCCGATCGAGTCGGCATCCGGTGCATAAGCGACACAAGGCGTTTCGAAGATCTCCGCCCACCAGCCGGCGCGTTCGACCACGGCGGCCAGAGGCGGAAGGCTGCCATCGGGGCGGGGCTCTCCGAACATCACATAGTCGACGCCGGCCTCGCCGATATCCATGGCGTCGTGGCGCGCCCGCAAGCCGCCGGCGCCAATGATGCGCTCGCCCTTGAGGCTGGAGCGCGCCTCGGCGATCGCCGCCGGGCCACCGGTCAGATGGACGCCATCGGCACCGCCGCGCGCAGCGACCATGGCGTTGTCCTCGATGACGAGGGCGACACCATTGGACTGCACCGGGCCGACGAGCCGCTTGACGCGTTCGATCCGGCTGCGGTCGTCGCCGGGGCCGAGGCGCAGCAGGATCGCGGCGAGATCGCCGCCGGCCATGGCTTGCATCAGGCGAAACGCCATCGCGTCTGCATCCGCGACAAGCGGGGTGACGAGCATCAGGCGGGTGAGGGGGGATTGTGTGGTCATGATCGGCTGCGCAAACGGCCCGCGACGGCGTCCAATGTCAAGACCGCGAGGCCGGCAATCAGGCTCCAGAAGGCCGAGCCGACGCCGAACAGCGTCAGGCTCGACGCCGCGACGGCGAAGGTGACCGCCGCCGCGAAACGCTCACGGTCCGAGTTCATGGCTTGCCTCAGCGCACCGCTGAAGGAGCCCAGCAGCCCAAGGCCCGCAACGCTGACGATGAGCGCCTTGGGCAGGGCCAGCAGCAGCGCGATCAGCAGGCCGGCGCAGGCCGCGATGACGAGGTAGCAGACGCCGTAGATCACGCCGGCCTTCCAGCGCTGGCCGGGGTTGGGATGGGTGTCGGGGCCGGTGCAGATCGAGGCGCTGATCGCGGCGAGGTTCGACATATGCGCGCCGAAGGGAGCGGTCAGGAGCGACACGAAGCCGGTCGCGAACAAGACTGGCGCCGTCGGTGGGTTGTAGCCGGCTGCGCGCAAGACGGCGAAGCCGGGCAGGTTCTGGGCCGCCATGGTGACGAGATAAAGCGGGACGCCGATGCCGAGCATGGCGGCCATATCCCAGCGCGGCGTGACGATTTCGAGGCTGGTCCAGGCGACGTCTCCCGCCGGCCAATGGGCCAGCCCGCCCAGGAAGCTGATCGCGATGCCGGCCATGAGCGCCGCGATGACGCCCAGGAAGGGGCTGATCAGACGGGCGACGAGGAAGATCGCCAGCAGCGGCAACACCAGCCAGGGCGAGACGCGCATCTCGTCGAACACCGCGACGACGAAGCGGAAGATCACGCCTGCCAGCATCGCCGAGGCCACCGGCATCGGGATGCGCTCGATCAGCCGGCCGAGAGGGCGGAATGCGGCCGTCAGCATCATCAGCAGAGCCGCCAGGAGGAAGGCCCCGACGCCAGCGGCAAGGTCGAAGCCGCTGGCGGCCGCGATTAAGGCCGCGCCCGGCGTCGACCAGGCGCAGATCATCGGCTGGCGATAGCGCGAGGACAGCCAGATGCTGGGCAGGCCGGTGCCGATAGCCAGCGCCGCGACCCAGGACACGGTCTGCGCCGGGGTCGCGCCCATCGCCTGCGCGGCCGACAGGATGACGGCGACCGAGGCGGTGAAGCCGACGAAGACCGCGACGAGGGCGGAGAAGAGGATGGACATGGCGGGACAGGCGGTATCGCCGGGACGAGAAGCGCGGGAACCCTCTCCCGTAGGGAGGGGGCAGGGTGAGGGGTCTGCCGTTGGTCGCTTAAGCTGCTATCCGACCGCTGCTGCGATTAGAAAACTCGCAAACCGGTCCAGCGGCCGAACCTCACCCTGCCCCTCTCCTTACAGGAGAGGGGTTCCCCGCGCTTGTATGAAAAGAATGATACGTCAGGCCGCCTTGTTGCCCGCGAAGGTCGGGTCGAGTTCGCCCTTGGCGTAGCGCTTGGCCATTTCGGCCAGCGTGATGACGCGCTTGATCTTCGAGGCCTGGCCGGCGGTGTTGAACTCCTGCAGGCGCAGCGTGCAGAGCTTGGTCATCGCCTCCATGGCGGGCTTAAGGTATTTGCGGGGATCGAACTCGCCGGGGTTTTCCGCGAAGATCTTGCGGATCTGGCCCGTCATCGCCATCCGGTTGTCGGTGTCGATGTTGATCTTGCGCACGCCGTGCTTGATGCCGCGCTGGATCTCCTCGACCGGCACGCCCCAAGTCTGGGGCATCTTGCCGCCATACTGGTTGATGATGTCCTGGAGGTCCTGCGGCACGCTGGATGAGCCATGCATGACGAGGTGCATGTTCGGCAGCTTCTTGTGGATTTCCTCGATGATGTTCATCGCCAGGATCGCGCCATCGGGCTTGCGGGTGAACTTGTAGGCGCCGTGCGAGGTGCCCATGGCGATGGCGAGCGCATCGACCTTGGTCTCGGCGACGAACTTCACTGCCTCTTCCGGATTGGTCAGGAGCTGGTCGTGGGAGAGCTTGCCCTCGAAGCCGTGGCCGTCCTCCTTCTCGCCCTCGCCACTTTCAAGCGAGCCCAAAACGCCGAGCTCGCCTTCGACGGAGATGCCGCCGAGATGGGCCATATCGGTGACGGTCTTGGTCACGCCGACATTGTAGTCCCAGTCACCCGGCGTCTTGCCGTCCGCCTTGAGCGAGCCGTCCATCATCACCGAGGTGAAGCCGGACTGGATCGCGGTCATGCAGGTCGCGGGCTCGTTGCCGTGGTCGAGATGCACGCACACCGGGATGTGCGGATAGATCTCGGTAACCGCGTCCATCATGTGCTTCAGCATGATGTCGTTGGCATAGGAGCGCGCGCCGCGCGAGGCCTGGATGATGACGGGCGCGTCGGTCGCGTCCGCCGCCGCCATGATCGCCAGCGCCTGCTCCATATTGTTGATGTTGAAGGCCGGCACGCCGTAGTCGTTCTCGGCGGCATGGTCGAGCAGTTGGCGAAGCGTGATGCGGGCCACGGTGGCACTCCCCTTGAAGGCAATTGGATGGGGAGGATGTAGTGCGGACGGGCCGGAATCGCAAAGCGAAAGCGGCCGACAGGCTTAAATGCGGAAGGCCGCCCCGTCGCGGGAGCGGCCTTGATCCATGTCTTTCGCCGGTGCTTCAAGCCTTGCGCAGCGCCTCGACGCCGGGCAGCGGCTTGCCCTCCATCCATTCGAGGAAGGCGCCGCCCGCCGTCGAAATGTAGGTGAGGTCGTCGATGACGCCGGCGTGGTTCATCGCCGAAACGGTGTCGCCGCCACCGGCGACCGCGACCAGTTCGCCCGCCTTGACGCGCTTGGCGGCGGCCTTGGCGACCGCGACGGTCGCGGTATCGAAGGGCGGCAGTTCGAAGGCGCCGAAGGGGCCGTTCCAGACCAGCGTCTTGACCTTGTTCAGCCGCAGCACGACCTCGGCGATCGAGAGCGGGCCGGCGTCCATGATCATCTCGTCGGAGGCGACTTCGCCGACTGGAACGACGCGGTGGCCGGGATGAGCCTTGAACTCGCGTGCGACCAGCGCATCGACCGGCAGCAGGATTTCGCAGCCGGCGGCCTTGGCCTTCTCCTCGATCTCGCGGGCGGTGCCTGCCAGATCGTGCTCGCAGAGCGACTTGCCGACATCGAGCCCGCGCGCCGCGAGGAAGGTGTTGGCCATGCCGCCGCCGATGACGAGGATATCGACCTTCTTCACGAGGTTGCCGAGCAGCTCGAGCTTGGTCGAAACCTTGGCGCCGCCGACGATGGCCATCACCGGGCGCGCTGGGTTGTCGAGGCCGGACGACAGCGCTTCCAGCTCCGCCTGCATGGTACGCCCGGCATAGGCCGGCAGGACATGGGCGAGGCCTTCGGTCGATGCGTGCGCCCGGTGGGCGGCCGAGAAGGCATCGTTGACATAGAGGTCGCCATTGGCGGCGAGCGCCTCGACGAACTCGGGATCGTTCTTTTCGTCGCCGGCATGGAAGCGGGTATTTTCGAGCAGCAGCACGTCGCCGTTGCGTGCAGCGGCAACGGCCTTGGCGACATCGTCGCCGATACAGTCCTCGACGAAGGTCACGGGGCGGCCGAGCGCGTGGGCCAGCGCCGGCACGATCTGCCGCAGGCTGTTGGCCTCGTCGCGACCCTTGGGCCGGCCGAAATGCGCGAGCAGGATGACCTTACCGCCCTTTTCCGCGATCTCGCGGATCGTCGGCAGCACGCGGTCGATGCGGGTGGTGTCGGTGACCTTGCCGCCGTCCATCGGGACGTTGAGATCGACGCGGACGAGAACACGCTTTCCGGCGAGATCGGCGTCGTCGAGGGTCCGGAAGGCGTTCATCGAACCAGCAGGCTCCCGAACAGGCCGGGCACGCCGAAGCGCAGCACGAGCACCGTCAGCGCGACGGTCAGCACGGCGGTGACGATCGCGGTCACGAAGAGCGTGCCGGCGCGCGGCGTCGCGTCGATGCGGCTGCGCAGGGCTGCGATCTCACCGCGAATGGCGGCGAAGTCCATCGTGCCGGCGGCGGCGTCGACCTTGTGGGCGCTGCGCTCGAGCGAGGCTTCCGCGCGGGTCAGCACGGCCTCGTAGCGGGCGAACTTCTCCTCGATGCGGGCAGTCTTCTCCTCGATACGGGAGAGCTGCTCGAGCTTGCGGGGGTCGGAGGAGGGCGCATGCTCGGCGCGGATCGCAGCTTCGGCCATGCTCGGCGCGTGAGCCTGCGATACCGGAGAGGTGATCTCGGCCGGCAGCGGGGCGGCGGAGGCCGAGGCCGGTGCGGGAGGAGGGGTCACAATGGTGGGTTGGGTGGTGGCCGCAGGCATGACGGTCGGCTCGATCTTGGCCATGGGCACTCCGTGAGGTCTCGAAAGCGGTCGAGGCCGCGACCTGAGCGTCGCAGCCTCGTTTCAGGGGTCGATCAGAGCAGGGCGCCCATGGCGACGGCGGTGTCGCTCATGCGGTTCGAGAAGCCCCACTCGTTGTCGTACCAGGCGACGACGCTGACGAACTTTTCGTCCATGACCTTGGTCTGGTCGAGCGCGAAGGTCGAGGAGGCCGGGTCGTGGTTGAAGTCGATCGAGACGTTGGGCTGGTCGGTGACGGCCAGGATGCCCTTCAGGGGCCCGCGCTTGCTTGCCTTCAGGATGGCTTCGTTGACCTTCTCGACCGTGGTCTTGCGCTTGGCCAGGAACTTGAAATCGACCATCGAGACGTTCGGTGTCGGGACGCGCACCGAGGAGCCGTCGAGCCGGCCCTTCAGCTCGGGGATGACGAGACCGATCGCCTTGGCGGCGCCGGTCGAGGTCGGGATCATCGAGAGCGCGGCGGCGCGGCCGCGGTAGAGATCCTTGTGCATCGTGTCGAGCGTCGGCTGATCGCCGGTATAAGCGTGGATCGTGGTCATGAAGCCCTTGTCGATGCCCACAGTGTCATGGAGCACGCGCACGACCGGCGCGAGGCAGTTGGTGGTGCAGGACGCGTTCGAGACGACGACGTGCTCGTTCGTGAGCTGGCCGTTGTTGACGCCGAAGACCACGGTGAGGTCGGCGCCGTCGCAGGGGGCCGAGACCAGCACGCGCTTGGCGCCGGCGGCCAGATGGGCCGAGGCCTTGTCCTTGGTGGTAAAGATGCCGGTGCATTCGAGCGCGATATCGACGCCCAGCGCCTTGTGCGGCAGGTCCTTGGGGTCGCGCACGGCGGTGACCTTGATCGGCCCGCGGCCGACGTCGATCGTGTCGCCGGCAACAGTCACGGTGCCGGGAAAGCGGCCATGGACGGAGTCGAAACGGAAGAGATGGGCATTGGTCTCGACGGGGCCGAGATCGTTGATCGCGACGACCTCGATATCCCGGCGCTTCGACTCGATGATCGCGCGCAGAACGTTGCGCCCGATGCGGCCGAAGCCGTTGATCGCCACCTTGACCGTCATCTCGACCTTCTCCTTCGAACCCTTGGGAGCATCGCTCCAGCGAAAAACCGGTGCCCACTTTTTCGCGCGATGCTCTGCAACGCTCACGCGCCATTCACGCGGGCAATTCGGCCAAAGCGTGGCCGAACGCAAGATAAACCGTCATTGCGAGGAGCTTGAGCGACGATCCGGGGCTACGTCGAGCGCTGCCGCCCCGGGATTGCTTCGCCGACGCTCGCAATGACGGGCAGCGTCAGCCGTTATGCTTGCGCATCGCGGCGTCCACCACCGCTTCCGGCGTGATGCCGAAATGCTTGTAGACCTCCTTGTAGGGGCCGCTGGCGCCGAAGGAGTGCATGCCGACGAAGCCGCCGTCATGGCCGATGACCGCATCCCAGCCGAAGCGCACGCCGGCCTCGACCGCAATCTTGACCGGTGCCGTGCCGATGATCTCAGCCTGCGTTTTCTCGTCCTGCGCCAGCAGCAGCTCGAGTGATGGCACGGAGACGACGCGGGCGCGCACGCCCTTCTCCGCCAGCATCTTGCGGGCGTTCGCCGCGATCTCGACCTCGGAGCCCGAGGCGAAGAGCGAGACCTGCGCCTCGCCGCCTTCGGCCGCGAACAGCTCATAGGCGCCGGTCGCGAGCTTGTTGTTCTGCGAGGCGTCGGTGCGAAGCTGGGCGAGGTTCTGGCGCGAGAGGGCGAGGATCGTCGGCCCGTCGAGCCGTTCCAACGCGATCTGCCAGGCTTCGGCCGTCTCGATGGCATCGGCCGGGCGGAAGAGGCGCATATTCGGCATGGCGCGGAAGGATGCGAGCTGCTCGACCGGCTGGTGGGTCGGGCCATCCTCGCCGAGGCCGATCGAGTCATGCGTCATGACGTAGATGACGGGCAGGCCCATCAGGGCCGCGAGCCGCATCGAAGGGCGTGCATAGTCGGCGAAGACGAAGAAGGTGCCGCCGGCAGCGCGGAAGCCGCCATGCACCGTAATGCCGTTCATCGCGGCGGCCATGCCGTGTTCGCGGATACCGTAGCGGACGTAACGGCCCTTCGGCGTCTTGGGCGTGAAGTCCTCCGCCTCCTTGACGCGGGTATTGTTCGAGGGCGTCAGGTCGGCCGAGCCCATCACCAGTTCCGGCATAACCGGAATGATCGCTTCCAGTGCCAGCTCGGAGGCCTTGCGGGTCGCGACGTTCTGCGGATTGGCGATCAGGGCCTTCTTGTGGGCGAGGATGGTCTTGTCGAGCTTCGCCGGGACATGATGGGACAGGCGGCGCTCGAAATCGGCACGCTTGCGCTCGGACAAGGCGCCGAAGCGCTCGTTCCAGTCGGCATGGGCGGACGCCCCGGCCTTACCGGCGTTGCGCCAGGCCTTCAAGACCTCGGCCGGCACCTCGAACGGGCCGCCGGTGATGCCGAGCGCCTTCTTGGCGGCGGCAAGCTCCTCCGGCCCCAGTGCCTCGCCATGGGCCTTGGAGGTGCCCTGCTTCTTCGGCGCGCCGAAGCCGATGACCGTCTTGCAGGCGATCATCGTCGGCTTGTTGGATTTCTGGGCGCGGCGGATCGCGGCCTCGATCGCATCGGGATCGTGGCCATCGACATGCTCGGAGCGCCAGCCGCAGGCCTTGAAGCGGGCGACCTGGTCGACATTATCGGAGATCGTCAGCGGGCCGTCGATCGAGATGCCGTTATTGTCCCAGAGCACGATCAGCTTGTTGAGCTTCTGGTGGCCGGCGAGCGCGATCGCCTCCTGGCTGATGCCTTCCATCAGGTCGCCGTCCGAGGCCAGCACATAGGTATGGTGATCGACGATTTTCCTGCCGAATTCGGCCGCAAGCATGCGCTCCGCCATCGCCATACCGACGGCGGTGGCAAGCCCCTGGCCGAGCGGGCCGGTGGTCGTCTCGACGCCCAGCGTGTGGAAGTTCTCGGGGTGGCCCGGCGTTTTGGAATCAAGCGCGCGGAATTTCTCGAGGTCTTCCAGCTCAAGATTGCCGTTTCCGGTGAGGTAGAGCACCGAATAGAGCAGCATCGAGCCGTGGCCGGCCGAAAGCACGAAGCGGTCGCGGTCGGGCCAGCGCGGATCGGCCGCGTCATAGGTCATGACGCGGGTGAACAGCACGGTCGCCATGTCGGCGGCGCCCATCGGGAGGCCTGGATGGCCGGACCCGGCCTTCTCGACGCCATCCATGGCGAGGCCGCGAATGGCGTTGGCGAGCCTGTCGTGCTGGGCGCGGTCGATTTTGGTCATCGTCTCGTGGCTCCGTCTGGCGGGCGGCAGGCCGGCCTTGCGGGCGGCTTGGCAGGGCGGCCGGCGCGTGGGCGGCCGCAGGACTTCGAAAGGACGCGTGGATTAGGCCCGCCGCTCGACCTGAGTCAATTCGCCGGCCGCGTTTTTGCGCGGTTTGCCTGCCTCTTCGGCATGTCCCGATCGCTCTCTGGCGAGAAGCGATGGGGACAACTCCTTGCGAGGCCTTTCCGAACCCGTGACGCGAGTCCCTTTCCGCAGCGCAGTGCTGTAAATTCGGGCAGCGAATCGTGTGAGCCGGCTTCGGTCCGAAAAGGAGAGCGATGGTGGCGAGCCTGATGCTGGACAATGCGCTGGCGCGCCTCGACGGGGCGCTCGGGCAGCTGGAGGCGGCGGCGCGGCGGCGCGTCGAGGCAGAGCGCGGCCGCGGCAATCTCGAGACCGAACTCGCGCTGATGCAGGACGACCGGGCGAGGCTGGCGGCCGAGCTCGACGGCGCCATGGCAAGGCTCGGTCATGTCGAGACGGCGGCGGCGGATGTCGATCAGCGGCTGCAGCGGGCGATGGGCGTGATCGGCGCGGTGATCGAGCGCGTGCAGTCGCAGCAGCCGGCCGATGACGAACCGGTGCCCGAGGCGACGGAGTAAGGCTTTCCGAAGGGCGAGCCGAGGGAAGGGAGTGCCATGCCGCAAGTCAACGTCATGATCGCGGGGAAGGCCTACCGCATGGCCTGCGGCGAGGGCGAAGAGGCCCATCTCGAAGGGCTCGCGCGCTCCTATGACGAGAAGATCAGCGAAATGCGCCAGGCCTTCGGCGAGATCGGCGATATGCGCCTGCACGTCATGGCCGCGTTGATGGTCGCCGACGATCTGCATGAGGCGAAAACGCGCGCGGCGAAGCTCGAAGGCGAACTCGCGGCGATCCGGGGCGATGCCGGGGCGGCCGATCAGCGGTTTACCGAGGTCGAGGACCGCGCAGCCGAGGCGCTAGCGGCGGCGGCCGAACGCATCGAGGGCATAGCCAAAAGCCTGATCCCGACGCCCGCGGGCTGAAAGACGCGCGGATGCCTTCCGGCATACATTCGCCCCTGCTCTAATGAAAAAGCCCCGGACGTCGCCGTCCGAGGCTTTGCATACCAGCATGCGTTGTGATCAGACGCCGGGAGCGCCGTCGAGCACGGTGACCGAGCGGCGGTTCTGCGACCAGCAGGAGATGTCGTTGCACACCGCGACCGGACGTTCCTTGCCGTAGGAGACGGTGCGCAGCCGGTTGGCCTGGATGCCGCGCGAAGCCAGATAATCGCGAACCGTCTGGGCGCGGCGGGCGCCGAGCGAATAGTTGTATTCGCGGGTGCCGCGCTCGTCGGCGTGACCTTCCACGGTGAAGGTATAGCGCGGGTAGCGCTGCAGCCAGCCGGCCTGCTTGTCGAGCGTGGCGGTGGCGGTCGAGGTCAGGTCGGTGGAGTCGCTCTCGAAGAAGACGCGGTCGCCGACATTGACGACGAAGTCCTGCGCGCTGCCCGGCGTCGCAGCGCCGCCGGCGCCGAAGCCGGAGCCCGCGCCGTTGGCGTCGGCATTCTGGTCCTTGGCGCAGGCGCCGAGCGCCAGCGTGCAGACGAGGGCGGCGGCGAAACGGACGGCACGGCCGCCGTTGAAAAGGGTCGTCAACATGGCTGAACTCCGGGCGATCTGTTCTTGGGGACTTCTGATCTGGTTTGTCGGCGCCGCAGCGGGGAGGGCGTTGAACTCATCCCATCAATGAAGCGTCAACCTAAACGAGACCTTGCCAGAACAAGCCGAAGTGGCGGCATTGCGGCGTATGGTTAACCAAATCTGGAGATCAGCGCAGCCCGCGCTCGGCTGTGGCGTCTGGGCAACGTTTCCGACAAGCAGCCGCGTCTTGAATCCACCTGACGCGCCCTCAGCGCGCCGGTCCGCCCAGCAGGGGTGACCAGGTCGGGTCGGAGGCGTAGGCCGGGGTCGGGACTGGGACTTCGACGCGGCCGGTGATGTCGACCATGTAGAGCTTGCCGCCGGTTTCGCCGCCGGGATCGCGGAAGAACATGATGTATTGGCCGTTCGGGGCCCAGTTCGGCGCTTCGTTGTGGAAGCCTTCGGTCAGGATGCGCTCGCCCGAGCCGTCCGCCCGCATCACGCCGATGCCGAAGCCGTTGGGGCTCTGGCGTGTGAAGGCGATGAGGTCGCCGCGCGGCGACCAGCTCGGCTGCGAATAGCGTCCCTGTCCGAAGGATATGCGCTGGCCCTCGCCGCCGCCGGCGCCCATCACATAAAGCTGCTGGCTGCCGCCGCGATCGCTCTCGAAGACGATCTTCGAACCGTCCGGCGCGTAGGAGGGGGAGGTGTCGATCGCCGCCGTCGAGGTCAGCCGCTGCGTCGTGCGAGAGGCGATGTCGATGGCGTAGAGATTGGCGTTGCCGCCCTGCTGGAGCGACAGCACGACGCGCTGGCCGTTCGGCGCGAAGCGCGGGCTCGAGGTCATGTCGGGGAAGTTGCCGACGATCTGGCGCTGGCCGGTCTCGATGTTCAGCACCTGCACGCGCGGCTGCTCGCCCATGCGCTGGGTCATGAAGGTCACGTCCTGCCCGACCGGCGAGTAGCGCGGTGTGACGACCGAAACGTCGCCATTGGTGAGGTAGCGAACATTGGCGCCGTCCTGATCCATGATCGCGAGGCGCTTGCGGCGGTTTTCCTTGGTGCCGGATTCGTCGACGAAGACGACACGCGTATCGAAGAAGCCACCAAGCCCGGTGACCTTCGAGAAGATCGCATCCGAGATGATGTGGCCGACGCGCCGGGAATTGCTCGGGTCGGTGAAATATTGCTGACCGTCGGTCTGGGTGCCGGTGGCGACGTCCCAGAGGCGGAACTCGGCGCGGATGCGCCCGGCATCGCGAGAGACGCGGCCGGTGACGAGCGCCTGCACGCCCGCCGCCTGCCAGGCCTGGAACTGCGGCGCGGCGTCAAAGGGAGGGCTCTTCTCGGGGAAGCGGGCCTTGTCGACCGGCAGGAAATAGCCACAGCGCTTGAGATTGTTGGAGATCACGCCGGAGACGAGGATGCCGCCCTCGCCGGCGAAATCCGCGATCGCGATCGGCAGCGGCTGGAAGGTGCCGCCTTTCAGGTCGATGACCAGCTCGGCTTTCGCCGCAGCCGGCACGAGCAGGCTGGCGCCCGCCATCGCGAGGAGGCCGCGGCGCGTGGGCGCTGCCGAGAGGAAGGGGAGGGGGTTGCGGTCGATGAGGGTCACAGCACGTCCGGTCACAGCACGTCCCTTGCGTCAAAATTGACGACGACATCGCGCCAGTCGTCGTAAAAGGAAGCGAATTGAGCCGGAATGCGCAGCGGCGCGCAGCGGCGGGTGGCGGTCAGCGCTGAATCGGCGGCGACGCGGAAGAGCGGGTCGGCGGAGCTGTTGACCACGCCGGGCTGGCCGGCGAGCGAGCCGTCAGTATTGAGCTTCATGCGCACGGAGGGCACCACATTGCCGCCGCCATGGGCATTGGCGAGCGCGATCGGGACGTTCCAGCACTTCAGAAGCTGATCCTGAATGATCCCGATTAGCTGCGCGCGCAGCGAAGGGCTGAGCTTTTGGGAGGAGCCGGTCTGCGTGCCGAGCGAGGCAGTGCGGTTGACCTGCGGCGCCGAGGAGCCGGAGGACTGCGCCTTCTCCTTGGACTGAAGAAGCCGCTCGATATCCGTGGCGTTGAAGTTCTTGGCGATCTGCGCCTCCTTCTTCGCCTTGGCCTCGGCCTCCTGCTTGGCCTTCGCCTCGGCGGCGAGCTTAGCCTGCTTCTCCGTTTCGGCCTTTGCTTTCGCGGCGGCCTCGGCCTGCTGTTTCGCCAGTTTGTCGGCTTCGGCCTTGGCGAGCGCGTCGGCTTTCAGCTTCGCGTCGGCCTTGGCCTTCGCCTGCTGCGCGTCGGCTTCCGACTTCGCCTTGGCGGCAGCCTTGGCCTCCTCCTCGGCCTGTTTGGCCTTGGAGGCGAGTTCGGCATCCTCGGCGAGCTTGGCGAGTTCCTCGCGCTTCTGCTCGGCCTCGCGCGCGGCGGCCGCCTCGCTCTTCTGCGGGGGCTGCTTTGCCGGTTCGGGCGGTTTGGTCTCAGGCTTGGGCTCCTCGACCGGGCGGGCCGGCGGCAGCGGCGCGGAGGCATTGGCGTCGGCGGTCTTCAGCTCGACGGGACGCGAAGGCGGGGCCGGTGTGTCGACCTTGGCCTCGCCAGCCTCCTTGCGCTCGACAACCTCGGACTGGCGCTCGGCGCGCGGCGTCGGCTTGTCCTCGACCTTCTGGGCGTTGCGCTCGCCGCGTGTGACCTGGTTCAGCGCGCTGGGATCGACCATCTCGACGGCGATCGCCTCCTCGTGCTCCGGCAGCGGCGCGGGCGACGAGAACGCGAGCAGCCCGACGACGAGCGCCGTGGCATGGCCCAGCGCCGACACCAGCATGCCAGGTTCGGAGGTCGAAAGCTTCACGCGACGGTTACCTTTGGCGATCCTTGTTTAGACGCATTCTCTTTCAGGCGAACGGTGTTCGCCTCGCTGGAGAATGCTCGAGCCCCTCAGCGAGCGGCCGGCTCCGTCACCAGCGCGACCCGTTTGAAGCCGGCGGCGGTGATCGTCGACATCACGGAGGCGACGCGGCCGTAGTCGACCTGCCTGTCGCCGCGGACATAGATGCGCTCGTCGAAGCCCTGCTTGGCCAAGCTCTGAAGCTTAGCGGCGAGGTCCGGCTCCAGCGTCGGCTCGTCTTGCAGAAATATCTGGCCCTTGGCGTCGATCGCCACGGTCACCGGCTTCTGGTCGACATTGATCGGCTTGGCGCCGGTCTGCGGCAGGTCGAGCGGGACGCCGGTGGCGATCAGCGGCGCGGCGACCATGAAGATGATCAGCAGGACCAACATGACGTCAATGAACGGCGTCATGTTGATCTCGGCGATGGCGCTGTGGCGGCGCGAACGCCGGCCCCGACGGCCTCCACCTTTTGCGCCTGCGGCTGCGGACATTCCCATCGGTCAGATCCTCACGCGGCCATGCGTTCGTCGATCTGCCGCGACAGGATCGCGGAGAACTCGTCGGCAAAGGCTTCGAGCCGGCCTTGCGCCTTGGCGACGTCGGCCTGCAGGCGGTTATAGGCGACCAGGGCAGGAATTGCGGCGAAGAGGCCGATCGCGGTAGCAAACAGCGCCTCGGCAATGCCGGGCGCAACGACGGCGAGCGAAGAATTCTTGGACACCGCGATGGCGGTGAACGAGGTCATGATGCCCCAGACCGTGCCGAACAGGCCGATGAAGGGCGCGGCCGACGCGATGGTCGAGAGCACCAGAAGCCGCGATTCAAGCCGCTCGGTCTCACGCTGGATCGTGACGTCCAGCACCTTGTCGATGCGCTGGGAAAGGCTGGCGATGGAGCGCGTGCCGTTCTCGAAGGAGCGCTTCCATTCCCGCATCGCCGCGACGAAGACGGCGGACATATCCGCGACCGGCCGGCTGGCGAGATCACGATAAAGCTCCTCCAGCGAGCGGCCGGACCAGAACATCTCCTCGAACGCATCCATGTCCTTGCGGGTGCGGCGATAGAGCAGCGCCTTGTCGACGATGATCGACCAGCACCAGACAGAGGCGCCGATCAGCCCCATCATCACCAGCTTGACGACGATGTGGGCGTGCCAGAACAACGTCCAGAACGACATGTCGATCTGCGGCGCGGCTTGCGCGACATCCGCGGGGTTCATCCTGTCATCCTTCCAAACCAGGGGCGGTGAGGCCGGAGGCCGCGCGGCTCAGCGCGAAATTCCAACCCAAGCCCCGCCGCTCGCGTCACGGAATCCCGCGCCGCTGCCCGTCCTGCGATCCGGGGGAATGCCGTACCCCGTCTTTTACGCGCGAATCCGGCGAAAGAGCGGCCGAAACGGGATTTCCTACAGAACACATGCTTCTGATCGAGTTAAGCATCCAGCAAGGTTAATGCCGGGTATACGGATGGGCGCCCGGTGCAGGCCCGCATGACAAAAACCCGCCCCGGTTTCCCGGGACAGGCTTTTTCGATCGTCCGACGATATTGTTCGGCGGGAGAGATCAGCCCGCGTCAGGCTGGGTCGGCGGCGTCGCTGGGGGATTGTTGCGACGGTCCGTCATGAACTGGTCGAACTCGACCTTGTCGCGAGCCATGCGAAGGCGGCCCAGGAAATCCTGGAACTCGCGCTGCTCGTCCTCGAGGCGGCGCAACGTCTCGGAGCGGTATTCGTCGAAGGCGCGGTTGCCGCTGGAGGGACCGCCACGGCCCCAGCCACTGAGCCCGCCACCGAAGCCTTCACGGCCGCCCATACGCTCGCGCATCCGGTCCATCTTGGCCTGAAGACGGCCCATCCGATGTTCGTATCGGTCTCCGCTGAAACCACAACCCATCCGTCCACTCCAAAAAGTAAAGGCCAGGGTCGCCAGACCCAAAGGCCACCACAGGATGAAGCCGAGCACCGCGAATGCGATCCAGGCTCCCCGTCCATGTTCGTCAAGTTTCGCGACGATCGGCATTTTTCTCCTCCGCTTTATCATCGGCGTGAATGTAAATCACATTTACATATCTGGTCGCGACGCTGCTGCTTGTCAATACCGGCGCCGGACGGCTTTTGCTTAGTCTGATGTGGGAGGGGCGCCTGCCGGTGCAAGGCCGAGGCCCTGAAGGTAGATCATCATGCCGGCCTCGAGCAGTTCGGCCGCCGACATCGGCAGCGGGCGACGGCCGCCATCGGCGCGGCCGAACAGCGCCGCGATGCCATGCGACATCGCCCAGATGTGCAGCGCCATCATCAGGGCTGGCGGGCGATTGCCCTGCGGCAGCCGGGCGATCAGCGCCTCGGCTGCCTGGCGCAGATCGGCGAAGGCGTGGTCGGCCGCAGCGCGCAGCTCGGGGCTGGCGTCCAGCGGCACGCCGGCCTCGAACATCGCCGAATAATAGGCGGGCTCGTCATGGGCGAAGGTGAGATAGGCCCGGCCGAGGCGGTGAAACGCGGCCTCCGGGTCGGGCTTGCCCTGGTCCCAGGCTCGGGACAGCGCCAGTTGAAACGCCTGGAAACCGCGCGTCGCGACATCGGCCAGCAGCTCGTCGCGGTCGCGGAAATGGCGGTAGGGCGCGGCCGGACTGACGCCGGCGACGCGGGCGGCCTCGGCGAAGGTGAAGCCATTCGGGCCCTTCTCGCCGATCAGTCCCAACGCTGCCCGCACCAGCTCCTCCTTGAGGTTGCCGTGGTGGTAGCCGCGGGGATGTTCGGGGCGGTCGCGCTTCCAGCTCATGTAAGGAGCGCTAACATGAGGGCGGCATCGCGTCGATGACCATCGGCCTCAGTCTTCGAGCATCAGCCGCAGGCGCAAGCCATCGGGAATGCGGCGTGCACGGCCGCCGCCAACGCAGGCGACCTTCACCTGCGCCGTGATCAGAACCTCGTCACCGCGCAGCACACGCTGTTCGAGATCCATGGTCGCGCCACGGGCCTCGACGGACCGGGTCTCGACCGTCAGCAGATCGTCCATCACGGCCGGCCGCAAAAACTCGATCGTCATCTTGCGGACGGCGAAACCCAGCGCCGTCTCGCCATCGAACAATTCGCGCTGCTCGATACCGAGCGCGCGGAGCAGCTCGGTGCGGCCGCGCTCCATGAAACGCAGATAGGAGGCGTGATAGACGACGCCGGAGAAGTCCGTGTCCTCGTAATAGACGCGGACGGGGAGGGTGTGGGTGTTCGACATGTTTTGCGCAAAAAAAGGAGGATTAGGTCACTTCGTGGCTCTGCATCAGATCGCCAAGAAGGAGGCGCAAAAGCTCGTCGAGCGTGTCGATTTCGGTGAAACGCCGTCGTTCCACGACCCTTAGATTTGGCCTTTCCGTTTTTTTTCCAGATGCATCGCCTTTTGTGTGTTTCGCGAGTTTGAGGTTCTGGATGTCGGGCAGCGGATCACCTGGCATTGCGGCTCCAAACCACCGATAGGATTTAATCGTTAGATCCTCGTCGAGCATCATCCAGACAACACAACCGCTTGGCTTTTCAGCAAGCCGCAGACTGATGTTAACCCGCGCAGCTTTACCACTGGCTATAGCCGTCTTGAGCTGGATATGCCGGACAAGCTTTCCACGGCTTAGGACGAGATCATAGCCGCCCGCGTCAAACTCTGAGTGGAGAATTTCCGCGTCGTAAATTCCTCGCTGCCATAAGCGCCGCAGCAATTCTCCGGTGAAGAGGTGTTCCGCAATATTTTCCCGAAGTGTGGAGTTGCGGCTGTGCGGTCCGAGCTCTTCCTCATCCGCGCTCGCCGGTACGACCGCAAAGTTCGAATTATCTTCACTCATCATCATCCCCAAACAAACCGAACTGCCCCGTCTCCCTGGACGGCTCGGGCATGCCGAGGTGGCGGAAGGCGTGGGGGGTGAGGAGGCGCCCGCGCGGGGTGCGCTGGATGAAGCCTTGCTGGAGCAGGAAGGGCTCGATGATCTCCTCGATCGCGTCCCGAGGCTCGGAGAGCGAGGCGGCGATGGTCTCGATGCCGACTGGGCCGCCGCCGAAATTGATCGCGACCGTGGTGAGGTAGCGCCGGTCCATCTGGTCGAGGCCGATGGCGTCGACATCGAGCAAGGACAGCGCCTTGTCGGCGACCTTTCGGGTGACGATCGGGTCGCCGTCGACGATGGCGAAGTCGCGCACGCGCCTGAGCAGGCGTCCGGCGATGCGCGGCGTCCCACGCGAGCGTTTGGCGATCTCGTTGGCGCCGTCATCGGACATCGGTACGCCGAGCACGCGGGCGCCACGCGCGACGATGCTTTGCAGCTCCGGCACCGTATAGAATTGCAGGCGGATCGGAATGCCGAAACGGTCGCGTAGCGGTGTCGTCAGCAGGCCGGCGCGGGTGGTGGCGCCGACGAGGGTGAATTTCGGCAGGTCGATCTTGACCGAGCGGGCGGCGGGGCCTTCGCCGATGATCAGGTCGAGCTGGTAGTCCTCCATCGCCGGATAGAGGATTTCCTCGACGGCCGGACTCAGACGATGGATTTCGTCGATGAAGAGCACGTCGCGCTCTTCGAGATTGGTGAGCTGGGCCGCGAGATCGCCGGCCTTGGCGATCACCGGGCCGGAGGTCGAGCGGAAGTTGACACCGAGCTCGCGTGAGACGATCTGCGCCAGCGTCGTCTTGCCCAGCCCTGGAGGGCCGACGAAAAGAACGTGATCGAGCGCATCGCCCCTGCTCTTGGCGGCGTTGATGAATACCTGGAGATTGGCGCGTGCCGCAGCCTGACCGGTGAAATCGGCCAGCGAAAGCGGGCGCAGCGAGGTCTCGCTGTCGTCCTCGCGGCGTTCGCCCGTCATCAGCCCGGCGCGTTTCGGATCGCTCACAGCGCGATCTCCAGTTCCAGCGCGTCGTGGATCGGAATGTCCTTGTAGCCGGTCGCGATGATCGTGGGGACGATGGAGCGATAGGCGTCGATCGCGTCGAGATAAAGCCCGGAGAGCCGGAAGCCGCGACGCTGATAGAAGACCAGGCCCGGCATGTTGTCGTTGGTCACCATGGCCTTGAGCCTGCGGGCGCCGGCCTTGCGCGCGGCGGACATCACCTCGTCGACCATGCGGATGGCGGCGCCTTCGCCGGGTTTCAGCGAATGCAGCGCGCAAAGGTAGGCGTGCTCGCCGCGCAGGGTCCAGCTCGCGAGAGCGGCGGTGCTCCCGTCCGGGGCGTAGAGGC
The DNA here is from genome assembly GCF_056400625.1 of Allobosea sp. P5_A5. Lineage (NCBI taxonomy): Bacteria > Pseudomonadati > Pseudomonadota > Alphaproteobacteria > Hyphomicrobiales > Alloboseaceae > Allobosea > Allobosea sp. P5_A5. Next base: position 56,483 of record NZ_JBFUKY010000007.1, on the reverse strand, counting down.
CGAGCGCGTCGATCTCGGCGACATCGTAGACGTGCAGGTCGATCATCATGCTGTGCGAGCCCCAGCTCGCCATCATGATGCGCAGTAGCTCGCTCTTATCGGCGACGACGCGCAGATCGAGCTGGTCTGGATCGAGTTCGGCCATGACGGCGTTCCTGCCGCTCCGCTGCGGGCTCATTTGGCGAGCTCCTTCAGGCCGAGCTTGATGAGCTGGGCCGTGCCGGCTTCGTCGCCGGCCGCTCGGGAGGCTGCCGCGACGGCCGCCATCGCCTGCGCCTGCGGATAACCGAGATTGGCCAGCGCCGAGATGGCGTCGGCGACCGGCTGCGGCAGCGCCCTTGCTTCCAGCGCGCCTGAGAGCTGTGCGAGGCTGGGGTCGACATGGCCGAAGGCCGGCGCCTTATCCTTGAGCTCGGCGCAGATGCGCTGCGCCAGTTTGGGGCCGACACCCGGGGCGCGCGCGATGGCCGCCTTGTCGTTGGTGGCGATGGCGGTGGCGAGCGCGCCGGGATCGAGCGTCGACAGGATCGCGAGCGCGACCTTGGCGCCGACGCCCTGCACCGCCTGCATCAGGCGAAACCAGTCGCGCTCATTGTCGGACATGAAGCCGTAGAGGCGGATCGCATCCTCACGGACATGGGTCTCGATCGAGAGCACCGCGGCTTCACCGGGCTTCGGCAAACGCTGGAGCGTGCGCGACGAACATTGCACGACATAGCCGACGCCCTGCACATCGATGATGACGTGATCCTCGCCATAGGAGTCGATCACGCCCTTGAGCTTGCCGATCATCGTTCCGTCACCCTGTCGCGCGCATCTGTGCGACGAGCGCCCTCATGCCGCGATGCTGGGCATGGCATATCGCGACGGCGAGCGCATCGGCGGCATCGGCCGACGAGGTCTCGGCCCGGGGCAGCAACACGCGGATCATGGCCTGGACCTGCTTCTTGTCGGCATGGCCGACGCCGACGACCGTCTTCTTGACGAGATTGGCGGCGTATTCGGCGACATCGAGCCCCGCCAGCGCCGGCACGACCAGCGCGATGCCCCGCGCCTGGCCTAGCTTCAGCGCCGATTGCGGGTCGCGGTTGATGAAGGTCTCCTCCACCGCCGCCTCGTGCGGCTTCTGGGTGACGATGACCTTCTGCAGGCCGTCGTGAAGCTGTCGCAGGCGCTCGCTCAGCGGCGCGGTCCCGTCGCTTTCGATGCAGCCGCAGGCGACGAAGGAGAGCTTGCTGCCCTCTGAGATGATGACCCCCCAGCCGGTTTTTCGAAGGCCGGGATCAATGCCGAGAATGCGAATCGGGGGTGCCATGTCGCGCCCAAACTAACGGATGTTTCGGATTCGTCCCATGCTTGCCATTCGAGCGATGAATGAATTGCTCTCATCGGGCCGATCATAAAACGCGATTTCCCTTGTCCGTTTGGCCAGACCATGCTGCGCCGCCATGACCCCTCGTTCCGAAGCACGTTCATGATCGACATTCCCAAGCTGTTCTTTCCCGGCCTGACCGGAGACGGCCTGGCCGTGCTGCTCGGCGCGACGCTGCTGGGCGGCATCGTGCGCGGTTTCACCGGTTTTGGCTTTGCGATGGTGTTCATGCCCTTGGCCTCGGTCGTGCTCGGACCCGTCGCGGCGCTCGGCCTGATCTGGTTCATCGACCTACCCTTCGCCCTGCCGATCGCGGCGCGCGCCTCGCGGCAGGCCGAGTGGAGCGAGATCCTGCCGCTGATGCTGACCGCGACACTGGCGCTGCCGGTCGGCGTCTGGCTTCTGACCTGGCTCGATCGGCAGACGATGCGCTGGCTGCTCGCCGGGCTGGTGTTGATGGCGGTCGGGCTGATGGCGTCGGGCTGGCGCTATCATGGAGCGCCCGGCCGGGCGCTCTCGCTCGTGGTCGGCGCTTTCTCGGGGCTGTTCAACGGCATGGCCTCGATCGGTGGAATGCCGCTGGCCGTCTTCTGGCTCGGCGCCCAACGAAACGACCGGCACAAGACGCGGGCCAACCTGCAGACCTATTTCGGCACGACGACGCTGATCACGGGCGCCGTGCTGCTGTGGAACGGCATCCTGACCTGGCAGGGGCTGGCGATGGCCCTGCCGCTATTTGCCATCTATGGCGCCGGGCTGTGGGCCGGCACGCATGGCTTCCGGCTCGCCTCGGAAGCGACGTTCCGGCGCGGCGCCTATGCGGTGATCTTCCTGAGCGCGCTGACGAGCCTGCCGCTGTGGGACCACTGGCTCGGGCGTTGATGCGGAGAAGGTTGTTGCGCCTCCCTTCCGGAGATTCCCGGGCAAAGCTGTGATTTGCCCGAGAATGACGCTCTTGTATTCGGTGGCGTTCAGTCGAGCTTGGCCATGATCTCGTCGGAGATTTCGAAATTGGCGAAGACGTTCTGGACGTCGTCGTCATTGTCGAGCGCTTCCATCAGGCGCATCATCGATGCCGCCTTCTCCTCGTCCAGAGGCGCGCTCGTCGTCGGCCGCCAGACCGGCTTGGCGGAAGAAGCTTCTCCGAGCGCGGCTTCAAGTGCCTTCGAGACCTCGTTCAGGCTGTCGAAGGCGCACAGGATGGTGTGGCCGTTCTCATCGCTGATGACGTCGTCGGCGCCGGCCTCGATGGCGGCTTCCATGACGGTGTCGGCGCTGCCGGCCTCGAGCGGATAGGCGATCTCGCCGACGCGATTGAACATGAAGGAGACGGAGTTGCTTTCGCCCAGCGCCCCGCCCGATTTGGTGAAGTAGGAGCGCACGGCGGAGGCGGTTCGATTTCGGTTGTCGGTCAGCGCCTCGACGATGACGGCGGCGCCACCGGGGCCGTAACCCTCGTAACGGACCTCGTCGTAATTATCGCCTTCGCCGCCGGCGGCCTTGGTGATGGCGCGCTGGATATTGTCCTTGGGCATGTTCTCGGCGCGCGCGGCGAGCACCGCCATGCGCAGGCGCGGGTTCATGTTGATGTCGGGCATGCCCATCTTGGCGGCGACGGTGATTTCGCGGCCCAGTTTCGAGAACAGCTTGGAGCGCACGGCGTCCTGCTTGCCCTTGCGGTGCATGATGTTCTTGAACTGTGAATGGCCGGCCATGGAACCCGTTGCCTTTTCGCATGCGAAGTGTCGTTTCAGATCGGGATCGTCGAGGCCGATCTGGCGAAGCGGCGTTATAGGCGCTCGGTTTGCCCCCAGGCAAGCGCCCGTAGCGATGCGCCATTAGCCGATTTTTCACATAATCCACGCAGTTTCGGGGTGAGCCGCCTGGCGCAGTCCTCCCTTCCGGATCGCAATTTGACCATCACATCGATCGCAGGGCAGGAGCACCGCTTTCGCGCCTTCCAGATCTCCGAGGAGGATCTGGCATTGCTGGCGGCCCAGGCCCGCTTCGCCCGCGAGCGACTGCCCAGTCTGCTGCCGCAACTGCATGAGCAGTTCTCACCCTGGCCCGAGATCGCGCTCGCTTTGCAGCAGCCGGCCGTGCACGAGCGCCGGCTTGCTCACTGGATCAGGCTCGCATCGGGCGAGCTGGGCGAGGGATTTGTCGAGTCCGCCCGCAGCCTGGCGACCACGTTCCACGAAAACGGCGTCCCGATCTATGCGGTCGTGATCTGCCATTCCATCGTTTCCCATGCGCTGATCGTCGAGATGGGGCTGGCGCGACATCGGCTGACCAGCCTGAGCGGGCGTTGGCGCCGGACGCGGCTCGATGCCGGCATCGCGACGCGCGCCGCGCTCGCCAAGGCCGTGCAGCTCGACCTCGAACTCATTCTGGAAACCTATGCGGTCGTGCAGCAGGACAGCCGGCGCGCCACGCTGACGCAGATCGAGGCTTTTGAGGGCACGGTTCGCGGCGTGGTCAGCGCGGTTGGGCTCGGGGCCGTGAAGGTCGAGAGCCTGGCCACGACGATGCAGGCGGTCGCCGGCGAGACGAGCGCCCAGGCTCTGACCGCCGTGCGGACCACTGACGATGCCTCCGGCAGCGTCAGCAACGTCGCCTCGGCCGCCAACGAATTGTCGGTGTCGCTTGACCATGTCGCCGCCGAGGTGGTCCGCGCCTCGATGCTGGCCCATGAAGCGAACGCCGCCGCGCAGAAGACCGACGCGATCGTCCAGAGCCTGTCGGGCTCGGCCCGGACGATCGGCTCGATGGTCGAAATGATCCGCCTGATCGCGGAGCAGACCAATCTGCTCGCGCTGAACGCGACGATCGAGGCGGCTCGGGCCGGCGATGCCGGCCGTGGTTTCGCGGTCGTCGCGACGGAGGTCAAGCAACTCTCCGCGCGGACCGCGCAGGCCACGGGGCAGATCGCGCTGCAGGTTCCGGCCATGCAGGAGGCGACGCGCGAGGCCGTCTCTGCGATCGAGCACATCGTCGGCTTCGTCAGCCAGGTGAACGAGATCGCGAGCGCCGTCGCCGGCAGCATCGACATCCAGCGCGATGCCACATTGCAGATCGCGCGCAGTGCCGACAGGGCCGCCGTCAGCACCCGCGCGAATGCTGAGGTGATCGGACAATTGAGCGGGCGCGCGCTTGAGGCCGGCAATGCGGTGACCGATGTGCTCGGCGTCGCGGCGACACTCTCGCGTCAGGCATCAAGCATGAGCGAAGCGTTCGAATCCCTCATCCGGCAGTCGCGCGTCGCCTGAGGCTTCGGCCGGACTGCGGAGGTGTTGGGTCAGATCTGCCAGCCGGGCAGTGCCTCGCCGAGATGAGGGCCGATCCGCACCGGCCACACCGACGTCGCGAGCCCCGTGCCGTCGTCGATCTCGACGGCGATGCCAGACAGGGTGCCCTGGCCTGTCGCGGGTTCGAGCCGGGCGCCCGGCACCTTCTGCAGGAAGCGCCGAACCGGTTCGTCCTTCTGCATACCGAGCACGGAATCGTAGTCGCCGCACATGCCGGCATCGGATTGATAAGCGGTTCCGCCCGGCAGGATGCGGGTGTCGGAGGTCGGCACATGCGTATGCGTGCCGACGACGAGGCTGGCGCGGCCGTCGAGGAAGCAGGCCATTGCCTGTTTCTCGCTCGTCGCTTCGGCGTGGACGTCGACCACCACGGCATCGGCCACGTCGCCGAGCGGGCAGGCGGCAAGCTCGCGTTCCACCGCCGCGAAGGGATCGTCGAGAGGGTCCATGAAAAGCCGGCCCATCACGTTGACAACGAGCACGCGGGCGCCGTTGCGGGCCTCGATCACGGTGGCACCACGGCCCGGCGTGCCGGGCGGGTAGTTGGCGGGGCGGATCATCCGGTCCTGCCGGGCGATGAAGACCAGCGCCTCGCGCTGGTCCCAGGAATGGTTGCCGAGCGTTACGACATCGGCGCCCGCCGCCAGGATCTCTTCACAGATCGCTTCGGTGATGCCAAAGCCGCCGGCGGAGTTTTCGCCGTTGATGACGACGCAATCGAGCTTCCACGCTTCGCGCAGAGCCGGCAGTCGCTCCTGAACCGCGAGGCGACCGGGGCGGCCGACGATGTCACCGAGGAAGAGAAGACGCATGAAACGGGTCCGAGGGCTGCCTTGCCTCCTCCGTGACCTGAAAGACCGACGGAATCAACCGCAGCGGATCGTCTCGCGCTCGGTCACGATCCAGTCGAGGCGCCTGTCGTGCGGTTCCTCCGGCACGGCCTCGATCTCCTGGGCGGCATAGGCGATGCCGATGCTGATGGTTCCGCCGAGCTCGCCGAGGGCGCGATCGTAATAGCCCTTGCCGTAGCCGATGCGGTAGCCGCGGCGGTCGAAGGCCGCCAGCGGTACGAGCAGGATGCGCGGCTGACACTCCGGCTGCTGCGGCGGTGGCACGAGGGTGCCGAAGCCGCCCGGAACGATCGGCCCATAGGGTGCCCATTCGCGGAAGATCATCCGGCCTGCGACGATGGCGGGCAGGCAAAGCAGGAGATTGCGACGGCCGAGCTCTTCGAGGATCGGACGGGGATCAGCCTCCGACCGCATCGGCCAATAAGCCGATACCGGGCCGCCCTGGTGCCAGATTGGCAAAGCCAATGCGCATTCGGCGATGAGCGGATCCCATTCGAGACGATCGTCGATCTCAAGTGCGTCGCGTCGCGCCAGCGCCTCGTCGCGGAGGGCCGCCTTGCGCAACGACGCCTGGGACCGTAGCGGGGCTGGCGCTTTCGTATCTTGGTCTTGCATGAAGGCTGCGGAGCCACCTCGGCCGTGAAGTTTTGAATCCCGGGACACCTACAGAGTAGGTGGGCGCCGTGTGTCCGGTTCCAAGGATCCGGACAGGGACAGCTCCCTAGGGAGTCGTATGGGCCCGGGGAATGCTGTCTTACACGCACCAGGCAGCCCCGCCTCGTTAATGTAGGCAAGACGCCGGCAAAGCGCCAGAGGCCATTTTCGCGGCAGGCCAGGAATTGTTCGCGCAGGACGGGAATCGGTCCATATTTTGGCCGTGGTGCGCAGGCTGTTATACTCGACGCGACTTTACTCAGGAGACCATGTTTTCCATGTCCCGCCTCCGTCTCGCCCGCTTCCTCGCCCGGCCGGCCTTGCCGGCGCTCGCGCTTGCGGCCGGCCTGCTTTGCGGCAGTCTGCCAGCCTTTGCGCAGGATGCCGCAGACCTGCTCGTCCGCGTGGCCAGGCTGGAAAACCAGCTTCGCCAGCTGTCGGGGCAGATCGAGCAGCTGACATTCGAAAACAAGCGGCTCTCCGACCAGCTCGGCCGGTTCCAGCAGGATGTCGACTTCCGCCTCAACGAAAAAGGCGGCGGCGGGAGCCGGGCGCCAGCGGGCGGCACCGCCCCGTCCGGGCCTCCGGCCGGCGGGGCCCCAGGGGGAGCGCCGCAGCGACAGCGCCGGGGCGACGCCTTCGATCCGACCACGCAGCAGGGCGCGGCGGGCGCGCCTCAGCCGCTCGGCGGCGGCATCGCCAGCATCATCGAGGATGAGAACGGCCCGGCCACAGGCCAGCCTCTCGATCTCCAGGGCGTCGGCCGCCCGGTGCAGAACGGTACCACCACGCCGCCGCGTGGCCAGAGCGCGGCTGCGGCCAGCGGTCCGGCCACCGCGAAGGACGCTTATGACGTGGCCTATGCCTTGTTGCAGCGCCGCGAATACGAGCAGGCCGAGATGGGTTTTCGTCAGTTCCTGCAGGCTTATCCGCGTGACCGGCTCGCCATCGACGCCACTTACTGGCTGGGCGAAAGCTACATGCAGCGCCAGCGCTACCGGGAGGCGGCCGAGCAGTTCCTGAAGATCTCGAAGGAATCGCCGCGCGCGACCAAGGCGCCCGACAGCCTGCTGCGTCTGGGCATGGCGCTTAACGGGCTCGGCGCCAAGGAGCAGGCCTGCGCGACCTACGCCAAGGTCGGCGTCGACTACCCGCAGGCCTCGACCTCGGTCCGCAGCGCCGTGGTGCGCGAGCGCCGCCGCTCCGGCTGCGCTTGAGCGCGGTTCCAGAAGCGGAAAGGCACAGCGCGGCCGCCATCGGCGCCCGCGAGGCCGAGGCGCTTTTTGCGCCTTTGGCTGGGGAGCCGAGGCTGCTCGTCGCCGTGTCGGGCGGCCCTGACTCGGTGGCGATGCTGGCCCTGCTATCGGAATGGGCCAAGACTGCAGGCCGTCCGGCGCTTGATGCGGCGACCGTCGAGCATGGGTTGAGATCGGGTTCGGTTGCAGAGGCGGAGTCCGTAGCGGCCTTGTGCGGGCGGCTCGGGGTCGGTCACAATATCCTGCGATGGGGCGGCGCCAAGCCGGCCAGCGGATTGCAGGACGCGGCCCGGCGGGCGCGATACGACCTTCTGTCGGTCGAGGCCCGACGTGTCGGGGGCGCTGCGATCGTCACGGCCCACACGCTCGACGACCAGGCAGAGACGCTTCTGATGCGGCTTGCGCATGGGTCCGGCCCCGCAGGGCTCGCCGGCATGCGCTTTCGCAGCCGGCGCGCGGATGTGGACATCGTCAGGCCGCTGCTCGGGATCGCCAAGGCCAGGCTGGTCGCCACCGCCGAGGCGCGCGGCCTGTCTTACAGCCAGGACCCCAGTAACGCCGATGCGCGCTTCGAGCGGGTGCGCTTGAGAAGCCTTGCCCCGTTGCTCTCCGATCACGGGCTCGATGCCGCGAGGTTCGGAGTGCTGGCGCAGCGCCTGGCGAGGCAGGAGGATGCCCTGTCGGCTCTCGCAGACGGCGCTTTCGAAAAAGCGCTGTTGCCTTCGCCGGTCGCGGGCGTGACGCGGCTGGACCTGCGTCTCATCGGCAGCGAGCCGGATGAAATTCTGCTGCGGGTGCTGGCTCAGGCGGTGGCGGCGACAACGGAACCGGCCGGGAACTATGCGCGGCTGGAGCGTCTCGAAGCCTGCGCGGAGGCGGTTTTCGCCGCATTGCGCACTGGGCTCGCCATGCGGCGGACATTATCCGGCTGTACGATTTCGCTCGATATCCGGGGCTTGTTGACGATCCGGCCCGAGGGACTGCGCAGGCGCGGCGTTCACCCTGCGACATCATAATGATGTCGTGTCGATGCTTTCCCCGGCGTTTCTCTTGGCAAGGGCCTGTGCGACACCTAAATTGGTTCCAACGAAATCCAGGCTTCTTCCGGTAGGTCCCGGCAGGCCCGATCGGACTGGTGATGAATCCGAACTTCCGCAATTTCGCCCTCTGGGTGGTGATTTTCCTGCTGGTGCTCGCGCTGGTCACGTTGTTCCAGAGCCCGAGTCAGCGTGCGAACACCAATGAGATCCCGTATAGCCAGCTGATCAACGAGTCCGAATCCGGCCGCATCTCGAGCGTGGTCGTGGCGGGGCAGGAGATCACCGGCACGTTCTCGGACGGCCGCAACTTCGTGACCTACGCGCCTTATGGCGACCCGACACTGCTGCGGACTCTGGCACAGAAGGGCGTTCAGGTGTCGGCCAAGGCTCCGTCGGAAGGCACGCCCTGGTTCATGGCGCTGCTGGTCAATTCGCTGCCCTTCGTCATCTTCATCGGCTTGTGGATCTTCATGTCCCGCCAGATGCAGAGCGGCGCCGGCCGGGCGATGGGCTTCGGCAAATCAAAGGCGAAGCTGCTGACCGAGGCGCATGGTCGCGTGACGTTCGAGGATGTCGCCGGCATCGACGAGGCCAAGGAGGACTTGACCGAGATCGTCGAGTTCCTGCGCGATCCGCAGAAGTTCCAGCGGTTGGGCGGTCGTATTCCGCGCGGCGTGCTCCTCGTCGGGCCTCCCGGCACGGGCAAGACGCTGACGGCGCGCGCCGTCGCCGGCGAAGCCAATGTGCCGTTCTTCACCATCTCGGGCTCGGACTTCGTCGAGATGTTCGTCGGCGTCGGCGCAAGCCGCGTGCGCGACATGTTCGAGCAGGCCAAGAAGAACTCGCCCTGCATCATCTTCATCGACGAAATCGACGCAGTCGGCCGTCATCGCGGCGCCGGCCTCGGCGGCGGCAATGACGAGCGCGAGCAGACGCTGAACCAGCTTCTCGTCGAGATGGACGGCTTCGAGCCGAACGAGGGCGTCATCATCATCGCCGCGACGAACCGTCCCGACGTGCTCGATCCCGCATTGCTGCGTCCCGGTCGCTTCGACCGCCAGATCGTCGTGCCGAATCCGGACGTCGCCGGCCGCGAGAAGATTCTCAAGGTCCATGTCCGCAAGGTGCCGCTGGCACCGGATGTCGACCTTCGCATCCTGGCCCGTGGGACGCCCGGCTTCTCCGGCGCCGACCTGATGAACCTCGTCAACGAGGCGGCTCTGCTGGCGGCCCGGCGCGGCAAGCGCATGGTCACCCATGCCGAGTTCGAAGACGCCAAGGACAAGGTCATGATGGGCGCCGAGCGCAAATCCATGGCGATGTCGGAAGAAGAAAAGAAGCTGACGGCCTATCACGAGGCCGGCCACGCCATCGTCGGGCTTTATGTTCCGGCGGGCATCCCGGTGCACAAGGCGACGATCATTCCGCGCGGCCGTGCGCTCGGCATGGTCAAGTTCCTGCCGGAGGGCGACCGCTACTCGATGAAGTTCAAGGAGTTCACCTCGCAGCTCGCTGTCGCCATGGGCGGCCGTGTCGCGGAGGAGATGACCTTCGGACGCGAGAACGTAACCTCGGGCGCTACCGGCGACATCCAGCAGGCGACCAAGATGGCCAAGGCCATGGTCACCCAGATGGGTTATTCCAATGAACTCGGCATGGTCGCCTATGGCGATAACCAGGAAGAGGTCTTCCTGGGCATGTCGATGGGCCGCAGCCAAAGCGTGTCGGAATCCACGGCCCAGAAGATCGATGCCGAGGTGAAGCGCCTGGTCGACGAGGGCTATCGCGATGCTACGGCGATCCTGACCAAGCATCACGAGGAATTCGTGAATGTCGCCGAGGCGCTGCTGGAGTTCGAGACGCTCACGGGCGAAGAAATCCGCGATCTGATCGCCGGCAAGCGCCCCTCCCGCGATATCGACGACACGCCCTCGGCGTCGCGTGGCTCGGCTGTGCCGAGCGCCGGAAAGGGCCGCAAGCGCGATGAGCCCGATGCCGGTCTGGAGCCTCAACCGCAGGCTTGAGCCGGAGGCAGATTTGGATGAAAGGGCGGCCGCGAGGCCGCCCTTTCATGTTTTAAGCCGCGTACGTCGACAGGCCTGCAGCGGCATCCGTGCGGTGGGCAGACCCCCCGCTATCTCTCTTCTCGCCATCGACGATTGGCTTCGCAATTCAGTCGGTGGCGGCGTCATTCGAGCCTCTGGGGTCGATGCACGGTCACGCTCCGTCACAATTTGTGAGAAGGCCGCAAGGTTTTTCGGCTATAGAACAGGCAAAGCCGGGCATGCGGCGTAAAACCGTGCACGTGCCTTTGGAAGAACATTGGAATGACACGCAAATATTTCGGAACGGACGGCATTCGCGGGCGGGCCAACGGAGTCATTACGCCGGATCTCGCGCTGAAGGTTGGGCAGGCCACCGGGCTTGCCTTCAGCCGTGGCGATCATCGCCATCGCGTCGTGATCGGCAAGGACACCCGGCTTTCCGGCTATATGATCGAATATGCGCTGGTGGGCGGTTTTACCTCGGTCGGAATGGACGTGATGCTGCTCGGGCCGATGCCGACGCCCGCCGTCGCGATGCTGACGCGCTCGATGCGTGCCGATCTCGGGGTGATGATCTCGGCCTCGCACAACGCCTATGAGGATAACGGCATCAAGCTGTTCGGGCCGGACGGCTATAAGCTCAGCGACGAGGTCGAACGCGAGATCGAGGCCTTGATCGACGCCGATCTCGGGCCGCGGCTGGCGCTCTCCGAAAACCTCGGCCGCGCCAAGCGCATCGACAGCGCGCTGGCGCGCTATGTCGAGTTCGCCAAGCGCACCATGCCGCGCAATCTCAGTCTCGAGGGCCTTCGCATCGTGCTCGATTGCGCCAATGGCGCGGGATACAAGGTCGCGCCGGAAGCGCTGTGGGAGCTGGGCGCCGAGGTCATCACCATCGGCGTCGAGCCGGATGGGTTCAACATCAACCGCGAGGTCGGGTCGACCCATCCCGCGACGCTCGTCAGCAAGGTTCGCGAGCTGCGCGCCGATATCGGCATCGCGCTCGACGGCGACGCCGACCGCGTGCTGATTGTCGATGAGCTCGGCCAGATCGTCGATGGCGACCAGCTGATGGCGGTGATCGCCCGCTCGTGGATGGAAGATGGCCGGCTTTCGGCGCCGGGCATCGTCGCGACCGTGATGTCCAATCTCGGGCTGGAGCGCTATCTGGCCGGATTGGGGCTTTCGCTGGCCCGCACGGCGGTCGGCGACCGCTATGTGCTCGAACATATGCGCACCCACGGCTACAATCTCGGCGGCGAGCAGTCCGGCCACATCATCCTGTCGGATTTCGGCACCACCGGCGACGGCCTGGTGGCGGCGCTGCAACTGCTGGCCGTGGTGCAGCGGATGGGCAAGCCGGTCTCGGAGGTGTGCCATTGTTTCGAGCCGCTGCCGCAGATCCTGAAGAACGTGCGCTACACATCCGGCAAGCCGCTGGAGCAGCAGCCGGTGCTGAGCGCGATCGAGGCGTCGAAGCAGCTTCTGGGCGGCAGCGGGCGCCTCGTGATCCGGCCCTCCGGCACGGAGCCGCTGATCCGCGTCATGGCGGAAGGTGACGACCGCGATCTCGTTGAGCGTGCCGTCGACAACGTCGTCGAGGCGGTGACGAAGGCTGCCGCCTGATCACGCCGGCGCGGTCAGCCCGCCATCGACCCTTGTCGCCGGGCGAGATAGGGCGCGTCCTTACGAATGCCGTGCTTGTGCGGCAGTTTCGGTTTGCGCTTTCGGCGCTGGCGCCGATAAACAGCTTCAAACAATGAGATCACGATGCCGGGCCTGTCGTCCCGCATCCAGGGAGAAACGCCATGCGGGCCGTCGTCATCCATGCCGAGAAAGATTTGCGCGTCGAGGCCGCGGCGGCGCCGGAAATGGGGCCCCGCGACGTGCGTGTACGCATCGAGGCGGGCGGCATTTGCGGCTCCGACCTGCATTACTACCTGCATGGCGGCTTCGGGACGATCCGCGTGCGCGAGCCGCTGATCCTCGGCCATGAGATCGCGGGCCGGGTCGAGGCGATCGGGGACGAGGTTTCGCGGGTGAAGCCGGGCGATCGCGTGGCGGTAAATCCGAGCCGCTCCTGCGGCCATTGCCGCTATTGCCAGATGGGGTTGCAGCAGCACTGCACCGAGATGCTGTTTTATGGTTCGGCGATGCGGTTTCCGCATGTCCAGGGCGGTTTTCGCGATGTGCTGGTGGTCGAGGAGCGGCAGGCGGTGAAGGTCGCGGCTGGCGTCACCTCGTCGCAGGCGGCCTTTGCCGAGCCGCTGGCGGTCTGTCTTCATGCCGTGAAGCGCGCCGGTTCCCTGCTCGGCAAACGCGTCCTTGTCACGGGGGCCGGGCCGATCGGTGCGCTCACCGTCGTCGCGGCGAAGGCGGCCGGTGCGGCCGAGATCGTCGTGACCGACGTCGTCGATGGCCCGTTGCCGGTCGCGCGCCGGATGGGCGCCGGCATGGCGATCAACGTCGCCGCCGAGCCGGAGCGGTTGAAGGAAGAGTTTGGCGCGGACAAAGGCGCTTTCGACGTGATGTTCGAAGCGTCCGGCAATCAGCATGCGCTGACCGGCGCCTTCGACGTGGTGCGCTCGGGCGGCACCATCGTGCAGATCGGCAATGGCGGTCAGTTCACGCTGCCGATGAACGTCGTCGTCGCCAAGGAATTCGAGTTGCGCGGGTCGTTCCGTTTCCACGAGGAATTCGACTGGGCGGTGGCGATGATCGGCTCGGGCTCGATCGATCTGTCGCCCTTGCTGACCGCGACCGTTCCCGTGGATCGGGCGGTCGAGGCCTTCGACCTCGCGGCCGACAAGTCAAAGGCGATCAAGGTTCAGCTCGACTTCGCCTGACGCGAGGCGACGCCGTCATTGCGAGGAGCGCAGCGACGAAGCAATCCATGGGGACGTCGAGCGGAGCCCCCCTGGATTGCTTCGCTTCGCTCGCAATGACCGCTGAGGAAAGCTAAAACAGCCCCTCGATCTGCCCCCGAGCGTCGATATGGATGCGCTCGGCCGCCGGTTCGCGCGGCAGGCCCGGCATCGTCATGATGTCCCCGCAGATCGCGACGACGAAGCCGGCGCCGGCCGACAGCCTGAGTTCGCGGAGCGGTACGACGTGGCCGGAGGGCGCGCCGCGCAGGGTCGGGTCGGCCGAGAACGAATACTGGGTCTTGGCGATGCAGACCGGCAGGTCACCGAATCCCGCGGCTTCGAGTTCTTCCAGCCGCACTTCGAGTTTGGGCGGGATGCTGACGCCTTCCGCGCCGTAGATCTCGCGCGCGACCGTCTCCAGCTTCTGGCGAAGCGGCATGGCATCCGGATAAAGCGGCGCGAAATCGGCCTCGCCCTCATCTGCGATCGCCGCGACCTTGCGGGCCAGTTCCTCGGCGCCGGCGCCGCCTTCGGCCCAGTGACGGCAGATCACCGCCTCGACGCCGAGATGGTTGCGGCAGAAGGAGCGGATCAACTCATGCTCGGCTGCGGTGTCGCTGGTGAAGTGGTTGATCGCGACGATCGGCGGCACGCCGAATTTGCGGATGTTGCCGACATGGCGGGCAAGGTTGGAAAGCCCGGCCTCAAGCGCCTTCAGATCCTCGCGCCCGAGCGCGTCCTTGGCGAGCCCGCCATGCATCTTGAGCGCACGGACGGTGGCGACGACGACGGCGGCTGCGGGCTTTAAGCCCGCCTTGCGGCACTTGATGTCGAAGAATTTCTCCGCGCCGAGATCGGCCCCGAAACCGGCTTCGGTGACGACATAATCCGCGAGCTTCAGCGCGGCCTTCGTCGCGATCACCGAGTTGCAGCCATGGGCGATGTTGGCGAACGGCCCGCCATGGACGAAGGCCGGCGTGCCCTCCAGCGTCTGGACGAGGTTCGGCATCAGCGCGTCCTTGAGCAGCACGCTCATCGCGCCGGTCGCCTTGAGGTCTGCCGAGGTGACGAGCCGCTTGTCGCGGGTGCGGCCGATCACGATCCGCCCGAGGCGCTCTTCGAGGTCCGCGCCGTCCCGCGCAAGGCAGAAGATCGCCATGACCTCGGAGGCGACGGTGATGTCGAAGCCGTCCTCGCGCGGAAAGCCGTTGCCGGCGCCTCCGAGCGAGGAAACGACGGAGCGAAGCGCCCGGTCGTTCATGTCGAGCACGCGTCGCCAAGCGATATGACGGGTGTCGAGGCCCAGTCCGTTGCCCCAGTAGACATGGTTGTCGAGCAGCGCGGCGAGCAGGTTGTGCGCGCTGGTGATGGCGTGGAAGTCGCCGGTAAAGTGCAGGTTGATCTGCTCCATCGGCACGACCTGGGCATAGCCGCCGCCGGCCGCGCCGCCCTTGATGCCGAAGCAGGGGCCAAGCGAGGGCTCACGCAGAGCGATCATCGTCTTGCGGCCGATGCGCTTGAGGCCGTCGCCCAGGCCGACAGTGGTGGTCGTCTTGCCCTCGCCGGCGGGTGTCGGGCTGATCGCGGTGACGAGGATCAGCTTGCCGTCGGGCCGGGTCGAGAAGCCGGGTACCGCATCCGTCTCGACCTTGGCGATAAAGCGGCCGTAGGGGTGCAGGGCCTCCATCGGGATGCCGGCGGTTTCCGCGATGCTGGCGATCGGCTGCAATGTCGCGGCGCGTGCGATCTCGATATCGGTCGGCATCCGTTCCTCGGAGATAGTCAGGTCTCCCGCGCCTCAAGGGTTCGGGCGCCGCGACGATGGCCGAAGGGTCGCGCCACGCCAAGGGCTTTTACAGCCCAGGCTTGGCGCGATGCACAGCTACTGCGGCATCAGTCGCAAAGTGTCTTTTGATCGTGACGGAACGACACCGCCTGCTAACGCTGCGGAGGGCGCAAGGACTTGCGTGTCTTGCAGAATATGGCCGAGGCCGGTTACCAAGAGGCGGGGCTCTGCCGTTCACTGTCGTGCGATCGATCGGGCTGGGGGAAGCAAGGATGCATCAGCAGGTCTGGCCTGTGGGTGAAAGCGCAGTCGCGGCGCTTCTGCGCGGCTGGAGCGGGGCCGATTGCGGTCTCGGCCCGTCCGGCACCTGGCCGGCCGTCCTGCGCAACGCGCTGCAGATGATCCTGCCCTCTCCGGCGCCCATGATCGTGCTTTGGGGCGAGCAGGCGCTGATGTTCTACAATGACGGCTATGCGGCCATCGCTGGAGCGCGTCATCCCGATATCCTGGGAAAGAGCGCCTATGAGGGCTGGCCGGAGATCGCCGACTACAATCGCGAGGTGGTGACGCGAGTGTTCGCCGGCGAGACGCTGTCCTATCGCGATCTGTCCTTCGTTCTCTCTCGCAACGGCAGCCCGGAAGAGGTCTGCCTCAGCATCGACTACAGCCCGCTCGTGGACGAGACCGGAGCGACCGTCGGCGTGCTCGCGGTGCTCTTGGAAACGACCGAGAGCGTCAGGGCCGAGGAATTGCTGCGGCAGCGCGAGCGCGAGCTTGCCCAGGTGCAGAAAATCGGCCGTGTCGGCGGGCTCGAAGTCGATCTGCGTTCCGGTTTCCGCAACCGCCGTTCGCCGGAATATCTCGAGATTCATGGATTGCCGCCGGATGCGGCGCAGGAAACGCATGAAGCCTGGGTCGCCCGTCTCCATCCCGAGGATCGGGACTGGGTCGAGCGCCGTTTCCGCGAGGCCGTCGCCGGCGATGTGACGGATTACCACGCGGAATACCGGATCATCAGGCCATCCGACGGCAAGGTTCGATGGATTTCGGCTGCCGCGCAGATCGAGCGGGATGCCCAGGGGCGGCCGCAGCGGCTCATCGGCGCGCATCGCGACGTGACGGAGCGCCGGGAGAACGAGGCGGAGCAGCGGCTCCTGATGCAGGAACTCGCGCATCGGGTGAAGAACACGATGGCGATGATCCAGGCCATCGCCTCCCAGACCTTGCGCAGCGCCGACTCGCTGGCGAGCGCTAACGAGGCCTTCACCGCCCGTCTCGGCGCGCTGGCCCGCGCGCATGACCTTCTCGTCGCGGGACAGACGGCGGATGCCAACATCGTCGACATCGTGCGCAGCATCATCGGCATCCATGGCGATGCCAGCCGCTTCGATCTCCAGGGTGGCGATGTCGTGCTTGGCCCGAAGGCAGCACTCGCGCTGACGCTGATCCTGCACGAGCTGACGACGAATGCGGTGAGATACGGCGCGCTCTCCAACGCCACGGGCCGGGTCGGGCTGAGCTGGCGCGTCGACGAGATCGAAGGCGTGCGGCAGTTCCGGCTGCGTTGGCAGGAGAGCGGCGGGCCGCCGGTGACGCCGCCCGCCCGCAGCGGCTTCGGCTCGCGCCTGATCGAGCGCTCCTTCCCGGGGGCTCGCCATGGGACGGCGAGCGCCTATCTGCCTGGCGGGCTGCTCTTCACGTTGGATGCGCCATTCGACACGCTGGCCGGTGGCCGGGAGGACGGCGCCTCGCCGTGAGCGCGCCGGTTCGCCCATGTCTTCGCTCTCGCGTCGAGGCCGCGCAGCGTGGTATCCGGCAGGGCAGCCTGTCCTAACCAAGGTCGACCGATGCCGCCCCGTCCCGTGATGCTGATGATCCTCGATGGCTGGGGTTGGCGCGAGGACGCGCAAAACAACGCGATCAAGCTCGCGAACACGCCGAATTTCGACCGGTTATGGGCGTCCTCTCCGCACGCCTTTCTGAAGACGTCGGGGCTCGATGTCGGCTTGCCGGAAGGCCAGATGGGCAATTCGGAAGTCGGCCACCTTAATCTCGGCGCCGGCCGCGTCGTGATGCAGGATCTGCCGCGGATCAATCAGGCGATCACGGACGGCTCGATCGCGCAGGCGCTGGCTGCGAGCGGGCTGGTCGCGGCGCTGAAGGCGAGCGGTGGTGCATGCCACCTCGTCGGCCTCGTCTCGCCCGGCGGCGTCCATGCGCATCAGGACCATGCGGTGGCGCTCGCGAAGATCGTCGCCGCTCATGGAATCGCGGTGAAGGTGCATGTCTTCACCGACGGGCGCGATACGCCGCCGCAATCGGCCGCCGATTATCTCAAATCCTTCGAGGCCGCGCTGCCTGCCGGAGCGACGATCGCAACGGTCTGCGGACGCTATTACGCGATGGACCGCGACAATCGCTGGGAGCGGGTCGAGAAGGCGTGGCGAGCCCTCGTGCTGGGCGAGGGGCCGGCCTTTGTCGACGCCCAAGCGGCCATCGCTGACGCCTATGCCGGGAATATGAACGACGAGTTCATCCTGCCGGCCGTCATCGGCGCGTATCGCGGCATCGCGGATGGCGACGGGCTACTGAGTTTCAATTTCCGCTCCGACCGCATCCGCGAACTCCTGAACGCAGTGCTGGAGCCGGATTTCGCCGGTTTTGCACGGCCGCGCGTGGCCCATCTCGCCAAGGCGGTCAGCATGACCTCCTACAGCGCCGAGCTCGACAAGGTCATGCCGGCCCTGTTCGCCCCGCAGACGCTCGCCAACGGGCTCGGCGAGACGGTCGCTAAGGCCGGGCTGAAGCAAATCCGCATGGCGGAGACCGAGAAATATCCGCACGTCACCTATTTCTTCAACGGCGGGGAGGAGACGCCCTATCCGGGCGAGGACCGGACGATGGCGCCTTCGCCCAAGGTCGCGACCTATGATCTCCAGCCCGAGATGTCGGCGCGGGAACTCACGGCCAAAGCCGTGGAAGCCATCGATTCAGAGCGTTACGATCTGGTGATCCTGAATTTCGCCAACACCGACATGGTCGGCCACACCGGTGTGCTCGCGGCCGCGATCAAGGCGGCCGAGACGGTGGATACGGGGTTGGGCGCCATCGTGGCCGCCGTCCAGCGGCAGGGCGGGGCGCTGCTGGTCACGGCCGATCACGGCAATGCCGAGCTGATGGTCGATCCGGTGACTGGCAAGCCGCACACGGCTCATACCACCAACCCGGTCCCGCTGATCCTGGTCGGGGGACAGGCGACAGGTCTCGCGGACGGTCGGCTTGCCGATATCGCGCCGACGCTGCTCGCGCTGATGGAGCTGCCCCAGCCCGCAGAAATGACCGGGCAGTCGCTCCTGCGCTGAGCGCTTTACGGAAACGAGGACTGGCATCCTCAAGTCTTGGCTGACTGGTCACAAAACAAAACGGCGCGGAGTGATCCGCGCCGTTTCGTCGTCGTTTTAAGCTTTCGCCTTCAGTATTTCCGCACCGTCGGCTGCGGGGCGTAGGCGACAGGCTCCGGCGTGCCGCAGCAGTTCGGGTCGCCGAAGTTCCAGCGCATGCCGATGCGGAAATCGTGGCTGTCGATGTCCTTGGCCTTCAGCGGGGCGTAGTTCTCGCTGTTGAAGGCGTTCATGATGCGGCCGGAGCGGGCATCGCCGAGGTTGAGGTAACGATAGCCGAATTCCAGCGTGAGGTTCTTGTTCACCTCGTAGCCGACGCCGGCCATCAAAGCCCAGGCAAGGCCGGTCTTCGAGCCGCTGGAGGCGGTGCCCAGCGTCGAGCCGACAAAGTTGCCCAGCAGGACGCCCTGATCGGTCAGGCCCTCGATGCGATTGTTGGCGAAGCCGATGCCGCCGCCGATATACGGCGTCAGGCAGTTCCAGGTGCCGAGGTCGATATAGCCGTTGAACAAGGTGACCAGCGAGGTCAGGTTGCCCTTGTAGGTGTTGGTCTGGTTCCCGTTGTTGAATGGGTTGTAGACGATGTCGTTGACGCCGATCTGGCCAGCGCCACGATATTCGCCGGTGATGTCGGCGCGAAGCCAGTTGTTGAAGCGATAGCCGATGCCGACGCCGCCGAAGAAGGTGGCATTGCTCTTGGCCGCGCCAAAGAAGCTGCCGCCGAACTGCACGGTGTCGTCCTGGCTGTATTTGCTGATGCTCTCGACGCCGACACCGATATCGCCGCGCAGATAGATTCCGCTGGAGATGGTACCCTTGAGGCCGAGCGGCTCGGGTGGCGGGGGCGGAGCGTAGGCGAGATCGGCCGCGTGGGCCGCAGCGGATGCACCGAGGGCCAGGACGCCCGACAGCGCAAAAGTTTTCAGGCTGCCCATGGCAGTGTCCTTCGCGTTTGCACGGCTCGAAACGCAGACCGTGCGTGTTACCAACGAGAAGGACGGTGGCAGGAATTTCCTAACTGACACTTAACCTTAAGCGCTAACCTTACTTTTCGCTGAAGCTCGCCGCGGGTTCTTAACCTTCGGTCGCGCAAGCCTGTGCCGCGCTCTTGCTGGAGGCTTCGCGCGCCTTGCCGGCGAGCGCCTCGAATTCCTTGCGGATTTCCTCGATCTTGTCGGAGTCGAGCTCCTCGAGGTCGAGCAGTTCGTTACGAGCGCCTTCGATACGGTTGATCAGTTCGTCGAGCTTGATCTGCATCGCCGCCGTGTCGCGGTTCTGGCTGTTCTGGATGATGAAGACCATCAGGAAGGTGACGATCGTCGTCGAGGTGTTGATGACGAGCTGCCAGGTGTCGTTGTAGCCGAAGAACGGCCCGGAGAGCGCCCAAAGCACGATGATCGCGGCGGCGCCGACAAAGGTCTGCGGCTTGCCCGCCCATTGCGACACCGTCTGCGACAGACGGGTAAACAGCGAGCGGTCGCTCTGCGGCATTCTCGGCTTGGCCATGGTCGGCTCCCCAGCGCTGAAGTCTCCTTCAGGAACGCCGTTGAGGGGAGGGCCGTTCCAAAGTCCCTATGCGCTCAGGCGCTCGGCATGCCAGGCGATGTGCTGTGCCATGAAGGTCGAGACGAAATTGTAGGAATGGTCGTAGCCCTCCCGCATGGTGAGCTGGAGCGGGATACCGGCTGTCGCGCAAGCGACCTCCAGGAGTTGCGGACGCAAGCCTTCATCGAGGAAGCCGTCGGCGCTGCCCTGGTCGACCAGCAATTCGCGCAGCCGGTGGCCATCGGCGATGAGCAGCGTCGCATCATAGCCGCGCCAGGCCGCCTCATCTGAGCCGAGGTATTTTTCGAAGGCAGGGCGCGACCAGCCGGCGGTGGAGGGCTGGCTGATCGGCGCAAAGGCGGAAACGGAGCGGTAGCGCTCCGGGCTCTTGAGCGCGAGCGTGATCGCGCCATGGCCGCCCATGGAATTGCCGAAAATGCCCTGGCGGGACATATCGAGCGGGAAGTTGCTGGCGACCAGCGCCGGCAGCTCGTCGCGGATATAGCTCTCCATCCGGTAGTTCTTGGCATAGGGCTGTTGCGTCGCATCGAGGTAGAAGCCCGCGCCGGAGCCGAACTGCCAATTGTCGGGCTCGTCTGGCACATCCTCGCCGCGCGGTGAGGTGTCGGGGCAGATCACGGCGATGCCGTTGGCGGCGGCCGCAGCGCGGTACTCGCCCTTGTCCATGACGTTCTGGTGGCTGCAGGTCAGGCCCGAAAGATACCACAGCACCGGCACCGGCCCGTCCTCCGCCTGATGGGGCAGGTAGATCGCGAAGGTCATCGGGCAAGCGCAGGCCTGGCTCTGATGGCGATAGACGCGCTGGGAGCCGCCGAAGGCTTTCGAGCTGGAGAGCAGTTCCATGGGGTATCCTTTGTGGTTGCGCGACCTTTGTCATTCCGGGGCTTCGCGGAGCGAAGAACCCGGAACCCACGACCGGGCGATCGTGCCCGGTTGCGTCGTCAAAGGTCACACCCAGTCGTGGGTTCCGGTTCAGCGCTATGCGCTGCCCCGGAATGACGAGCTGTCTTGCCCTGCCGATGCGTTCAGAAAGCGACGCTCTTCAGTAAACCACTACGCTCCTGATCGACTTGCCCTCATGCATCAGGTCGAAGCCGGTGTTGATCTCGTCGAGGCTGAGCTTGTGGGTGATCAGGTCGTCGATGTTGATCTTGCCCTCCATGTACCAGTCGACGATCTTGGGTACGTCGGTGCGCCCGCGCGCGCCGCCGAAGGCCGTGCCTTTCCAGACGCGGCCGGTGACGAGCTGGAACGGGCGGGTGGAGATCTCCTTCCCGGCCTCGGCGACGCCGATGACGATCGACTCGCCCCAGCCGCGATGGCAGCATTCTAGCGCCTGGCGCATGACGTCGGTATTGCCGGTTGCGTCGAAGGAGAAGTCGGCGCCGCCGCCAGTCAGATCGACGATCGCCTGCACGACCTTGTCGTTGCCGACCTCCTTCGGGTTGACGAAGTGGGTCATGCCGAACCTGCGCGCGATCTCCTGCCGGGCGGGATTGATGTCGACGCCGATGATCTTGTCGGCGCCGACCATGCGGGCGCCCTGAATGACGTTGAGGCCGATGCCGCCGAGACCGAACACGACCACGTTCGCGCCGGGCCAGACTTTTGCCGTGTAGATCACCGCGCCGATGCCGGTGGTGACGCCGCAGCCAATGTAGCAGATCTTGTCGAAGGGCGCGTCCTCGCGGACCTTCGCCAGCGCGATCTCGGGCAGGACCGTGAAGTTCGCGAAGGTCGAGCAGCCCATATAGTGAAACACCTCGCCGCCTTCGCAGGAGAAGCGCGAGGTGCCGTCCGGCATCACGCCTTGCCCCTGCGTCGCACGGATCGAGGTGCAAAGGTTCGTGCGCTGCGAGAGGCAGGACTTACAGTTGCGGCATTCCGGCGTGTAGAGCGGGATGACGTGGTCGCCGACCTTGAGCGAGGTGACGCCGGCGCCGATCTCGCGGACGATTCCCGCGCCCTCATGGCCCAGGATCGCCGGGAATTTCCCCTCGGAATCCAGGCCCGACAGCGTGTAAGCGTCGGTGTGACAGATGCCGGTCGCCATGACCTCGACCAGAACTTCGCCGGCTTTCGGGCCGCCGATCTCGATGGTCTCGATGGTGAGCGGCTTGCCGGCTTCCCAGGCGACGGCGGCACGGGTCTTCATCGGGCGGATCCTTCCTCGAGTCTCGTCCGAGGAGCAGTACGTCAACCCCGCTGCAAATGGAAAGGGCGGCCGCGTTGCCGCTGCCGCCCTGATGCGAGATGCTCGGTCGTGGTGGTCAGAAGCTGTAGCCGGCTTTCACCTTCAGCACATGGCGGCTGAAATTGGTCAGGTCGAGATCGCCGGGCTGGCCCTTGGCCTTGCCGGCGACCTGGATGTTGTAGGCGGCCGAGAGCGCCCATTCCTTGCTGGCCTGCCAGAACACGCCGGGGCCGACATAGGTGGCATTGCCCACGTCCTTGCCGAAGCCGAGCTCGTTGTGCTTGCGCTGATGACGGACCTCGCCGCTCAGATAGAGCCCGTCCTGCACCTGCCAGGCGAGCGAGCCGGCGAGCGTCAACGTCGAGGAGCGGCCATAGGGGGAGGGCCCGGTCCAGGTCAGATCCTGCGAGACGTTGAACGCGGCGTAGAGCTTGTTCGCGATCAGCGCCTTGTCGGCATAGAGCCGGATGCCGGTGTTGTAGGTGGTGAAGGTGCGGGCGAGGCCGTCCGGATCGGTGCGGTTGGCGCTGGGGTCGATGACCAGCGTCAGGCCCAGCCCGTGCATGTCGCGTCCGAGCAGGCGGTACTTCATCTCGACGCCGGCGCCATAGCTGGTGGAGTCGTTGCCGACGCCGAGCGCGCGGGAATTGGTGGCGCCGCCCAGCAGATAGGGGCCGACCTCGGCGCAAGGAAACAGCCCGTAAGAGCCCTGAAGCTGTGCACCGTGACTGTTCGAGCGGCCGATGCGCGTGCCGTAGCCGCCCTGATAGGTCAGGCTCGGGCCGAAGGCGCCGACAGCGGCCACTTCCGAGCCGGTGGTGAAGCCGAAGGCGTCGGTCGGGATGCTGTCGGTCTCGGTGCAGGCCGAGACGACAGGGGCCGGCGCTGCGGGAGCGCCCTTGCGGGAGGGCAGATCAGCGGCGCCTGCCGCTGACGCCAGCAAGGTCAGCGTCACGGCCAGGGTCGAGGAGAAGCGAAGGTTCATGACGCGAATTCCGATTGCACGAGCCGCCAGTGATTCGCAGACGACAATGACACCTTGCGCTGCCGCAACTGGAGCGGCGATTAAAGAGCCATAGTTGTTTTCGATATCCGCCCCGTTGTTGTTGCGATGCAACACTCACCCGAGGGGCGGAAGCAGGGCGATGCGGGCCAGCGCGCGCGGCGCGATCTCTGCCAGGGCCTCAAGCGGCTTCCAGGCGGCGGCGTGCACCTCTTCCTCTTGCGGGACCAGCGGCAGGTCGGGATCGGCGAGAAAGAGATATTGCAGGTCGTGATGGACATGATCGGGTTCGCCACGCGCCGGCTTGCCCGGCACGTCATGGCTGTCGATGGTGAACGGCAGGTCCTCGCTGCCGTGCCAGGGGTGCAGCCGCAGGCCCTGCACGCCGGTCTCCTCGATCGCCTCGCGCGCCGCCGACAGATGAAACTGCGCTGCGGCCTCCCAATGTCCGCCCGGCTGCAGCCAGCGCCCGATCACGACATGGTCGATCAGCAGCACCCACGCATGATCGGACGACAGCACGAAGGCGCTGGTGGTGAGGTGCCCCGGAAAGGTGTCGCGGCTGTCGAGCGCGTGGCCCTGCTCAAGCTGCCAGCGAAGCAGGGACAGGTATTCTCGCGGCGAGGCGATCTCCGCGCGATAACGGGTGATGATGCGGTCGAGACGGGGCAGGAAGTCCATGGCGGCGTCATAGGATGATTCCGATCCGAACCGCATCCTGAAAGCGCCTGCATGCTCGCGGGAGCCTCGACCCCGGCTGGGCGGGCTTCCCTTGGGCGAAAAGCCAAGGTCATGGCGCTGGCGCGCGTCCGAAATTCCTACATGATTCACATGCGCGCCGCGCTGCTTCCGCCTCGAACGGCTATGGCGCCGGGCCTAGTCTCGTTCCTGCGGCTCCGGGCCGCCTGGGCAGCAGGACAATGCAACGCATCCATCATAAGCGCTTCGCCGACCTTCCCGCCTTTCTGATCGGCCGGGATGACGAGGGACACTGGCTCGCCGTCGAGACGCATGGGCGCGGCGGCGGCCTGTTTTCCGATCAGGCTGCGGCGCTGCGCTACGCCGTGGCCGAGACAGCCCATCGGCCGCGCGCGGTACGCGTGACGCCGAGACGGCTAAGACTGCTCTGAGTACCGCCATGAACCATTGGCTTCACGGCATGTTCACGGCGCTGGTCACGCCGTTCAACGACGGCGAGCTCGACCTGAACGCGCTCGAACGCCTGATCGATTGGCAGATCGCGCAGGGCGCGGACGGCATCGTGCTGGCGACGGCGACCGGCGAAACCTCGGCGCTGAGCGAGGCCGAGCGGTTGACGCTCCTGTCGGCCGCTCGGAATATCGCCGGACGGCATTATCTGGTGATCGCCGCCGTCGGGACCTACGCGACCGGCCGGACGGTCGAGGAGGTCATCGCAGCCGAGAAGGCCGGCGCCTCGGCGCTGTTGCTGCGCATGCCCTATTACAGCCGTCCCACGCAGGCAGGGTTGGTCGCGCATATCGAGGCGGCAGCGCAGGCTACAGGGCTGGATATCGTTCTGGACAACGACCCCGATCGCTGCGGCGTCGAGGTCCTGCCGGAAACGCTAGAGCGGCTGGGCGAAACGTCCAACGTCATCGGAATCCTGGAGCGGCGCGGCGATCTCCGCCAGTGCGAACGGATCGGGCGACTGCGCGACCGCCGTTTCCTGCGGCTCACGGGCGCGGCGGACACGATCCCAGCCTATCTGCTGACCGGCGGCTGCGGCGCTGTCACCAGCATCGGGAATCTGGCGCCGCAGGGTTTGGCGAGGCTCGGCAGCGCGGTGCGCTCGGACCTGCATGGTCAGGGTCAAATCATGCAGCGACGGCTCGTCCCCCTGCTCGATCTGCTCGGCTCCGAACCGGACCCTGTGCTGGTCAAGCTCGCGTTGGCGCTGCTGCATCCCGGTTTCGACCCGGCCTGCCGGGCCCCGCTCATGTCGGCCAGCGAGGCGCTGCTGCCAGCACTTCGCGAGGCGATCGAGAATCTGCCACGCCCGGTCGATGAGCCCCTCGACCGTGCGTCAAGGCGCGATTTCGCAGGCGAATGAGCTCCGGCTCGCCGCTCGGCAGGCTTTCAGCCCAAAGGAGCACCCATGTCGGTCATCGGCACCTATCGCCGCCGCCGCGAGGCGGTCTATCGGACGCTCCGACGTCAGTCCGCCGGAGGGTGGAAGGCTGACGCGTTCCACCCTTTGGTCTCCGTGGTGCTGATGGCGGCGGTCGTCGCGATGCGGATCTGGTGGGCCGCGCATGCCGGCTGGCAGGAAGAGGCGCTGTCTTGCGACAGCGCCTCTTCCTGCCATCGTTAAGTCCGTCAGCCGAGTTTTCCGTAGGCGGGCACGGTCAGGAAATCCTCGAAATTCGGTGCCAGAGACAGCTGCTCGAACAGCGCGATTGCCTCCGGGAAGCGGCCCTTGGCGTAACTATCAGCCCCGACCTCTCCCTTCACCCGCTCCATTTCCTCGGCCAAGCAGCGCTTGAACAGGGCGGCATCCGCCGTCACGCCGCCTTCGAGCGCGACGCCGTATCGGACGAACTGCCAGATCTGAGCGCGGCTGATCTCGGCCGTCGCGGCATCTTCCATCATGTTGTAGATCGGCACCGCGCCGCGCCCGCGCAGCCAGGCCTCGAGATACTGCACGCCGACGCGGATATTCTCGCGGAAACCCGCTTCCGTACGCGTGCCCTGATGGACCTCCAGCAGGTCGCTGGCGCCGACTTCGACGTCCTCGCGCCCCTTGTCGAGCTGGTTGGCCTGCGGCATCAGACGGTCGAACACCTCCATCGCCACCGGGACAAGGTCGGGATGGGCGACCCAGGTGCCGTCATGGCCGTCGCCGGCCTCGCGCTCTTTGTCGGCCTTGACCTTGGCGAAGGCTGCGGCGTTGGCTTCGGGGTTGTTCTTGACCGGGATCTGCGCCGCCATGCCGCCCATCGCGAAGGCGCCGCGTTTGTGGCAGGTCTTGATCAGCAACAGGGAATAGGCCCGCAGAAACGCCTTCGACATCACGACCTGCGAGCGATCCGGCAGCACATAGGCCTTGTTGCGGGCGAGCTTCTTGATGAAGGAGAAGATGTAGTCCCAGCGGCCGCAGTTCAGCCCGGCCATGTGCTCGCGCAGCTCGTGGAGGATTTCATCCATCTCGAAGGCAGCCGGCAGCGTTTCGATCAGCACGGTCGCCTTGATGGTGCCGGTCTTGAGCCCGAGCGCATTCTGCGCCGCGACGAAGACGTCGTTCCAGAGACGCGCTTCGAGATGGCTTTCCAGCTTCGGCAGGTAGAAATACGGACCGGAACCGGCCGCCAGCGCCGCCTTGGCGTTGTGGAAGACATAGAGCCCGAAATCGACGAGCGAACCCGAGGCGGTCTCGCCGTCGATCTCGATATGCCGCTCCGGCAGATGCCAGCCGCGCGGGCGGATGATCAAGACGGCCGGCTTGTCCTTGACCTTATAGTCCTTGCCGTTGTTCGGATCGGTAAAATCGATTTTGTTCGCCCAGCGATCCCTGAGGTTGAGCTGGCCCTCGATCATATTGGCCCAGACCGGAGACGACGCGTCCTCGAAATCGGCCATGAAGACCTTCGCACCGGAATTCAGCGCGTTGATGATCATCTTGCGATCGACCGGGCCGGTGATCTCGACGCGGCGGTCCTGCAGATCGGCCGGGATCGGCGCGACTTTCCAGTCGCCTTCACGGATGTGGCGGGTCTCAGTGAGAAAGTCCGGCGTCTCGCCGGCGTCGAAGCGCTTCTGGCGCTCGACCCGGAGCGCGAGAAGGCGCTTGCGGGTCTCGTTGAAGCGGCGGTGAAGGTCCGCCACGAAGGCGAGCGCATCATGGGTGAGGACTTCATCGAAGCGGGGATGAAGGGCGCCTTTCACGGCAACGCCTTCAGGCAGCGCGAGGGTGGGCGTTTCGCTCATCGTTTCTCTCCGAAGATCCCTGAGAACGCTGCCATGCTGAGGCAATCCGATTGTTTTCGAAACGGCGTATCGTGACGATCACTTGTTCCCTTTTGGAAACAGTTTAGAGGCCGCCCGCTTGGCGGTCGCTGGTTCATCTATTTTGAACACCATAACCCCTATCAAACCGCGATTTTTGCTCAAAATGTGCCGATGCAGCCGAATCCCGCAGATCGATTTTATCAATTCGTAAGCCGCGAGCGCCAAGGCTTCACCGTCGAACCCTCTCGTTCGATCGGGAAATGACGCGCATGAGCAAGATCAGCCTCCTGCATCGCCTGCTGAAACAGTTCCGCCGGAACGAGCGCGGCAATGTGGCGATGATGTTCGCGCTGGCCCTTGTGCCGCTGATGGGCGTCATCGGTGTCGCGGTGGATTATTCGCGCGCCAGCCGCGTCCGGCAAGCGTTGTCCTCCGCGGTCGATTCGGCGGCGCTGATGGCGGCGCGCGACGCGCAGAAGCTGACCGATGCGCAACTGACCTCCCGGATCAACGCCTGGGTGAAGGACAACCTCCCCAGCGACGCCAAAGACCAGTTCACCGGCGTTACGGTGACGATCGACCGTACCGCACGCACGGTCATGATCGTCGCCAACGGTGCCGTTCCGGCGACGATCAGCCAAGTGATCGGCACCTCATCCTTGCCGGTGTCGACGACGAGCCAGTCGACCTGGGGCACGAACACGATCGAGCTTGCGCTGGTGCTCGATAACACCGGCTCGATGGCGCAGAGCGGGAAGATGGACGCATTGAAGGCTGCCGCCAAGGATCTCATCCAGATCATGAAGAACGCCACCGAGACGACGGACCAGATCCGCATCTCGATCGTGCCCTTCGCCACTCAGGTCCGCATCGACCGCACCTTCCAGAACGAGCAGTGGATGCGCTATGGCGCGACGCGGAACTGTAAGCAGGTCTTCAATTTGCTGACCTGGAAGTATGACACGAAGTGCGACACGATGGATAAGGCGACCTGGTCACAAGCGAGCGAAGGCTGCATCCAGGATCGCGACCAAAACTACGACACCACCGATGACTACTCGTTCAGCTCCAGCGCGCAGCAATATCCGGCTTATTGGTGCGCGGTGTCCTCGCTGGCGCAGATCCTGCCGCTGACCTCGGACTGGACATCGCTCAACGCCCGAATCGATGCGATGACCCCGACCGGCAACACCAACGTGACGATCGGTGCGGTCTGGGGCCTAGCGACGCTCACACCGAATGCCCCTTTTACGGAGGCCAAGCCCTTCACCCAGCCGCGGCTGAAGAAATATATGATCCTGCTGACCGACGGCGACAACACGCAGAACCGATATACATCCAACCAATCGGACATCGATGCTCGGACGAGCCTCGCCTGTACCAGCATCAAGGCGACGGGGACCAATGTCTACACGATCCGCGTGATGGACGGGAACGCGACCCTGCTGCGCAACTGCGCCTCCGCGACGAACATGTATTACGAGGTGACGTCGGCCTCGCAGCTCAGCCCGATCTTCAAGTCGATCGCAGCCGAGATCAGCCAGGTGCGTCTGACGCAGTAAGGTCGCCGCCAGGCGCGGAGCCCGACAGGGCTGCGTGACGCGACAGGAAGCGCGCTTGCGCGGTCTCCGTGTCGAGTGGCTCGAGCAAATGCAGGACATCGGCCGGCATGGCTTTGGGCCGGCCGAAATAGGTCAGCGCCTCCTCGCGGGCGAAGCCGGCAAGCCGCGTCGCCTCGAAGAAGGCGGCGATGGTGTCGGCCTCCTTGGTCCGTTTGCGGAGCAGGGCAGGCGTTTCCGACGGCAGCCCGAAGCGCAGGTGGATCGCAGTCAGAAGCCTCAGCTCGACGCTCTTGTAGGCATCCCCCATCACCACCTTGAACGGCGAGATCATGTCGCCGATGACATATTCCGGCGCGTCATGCAGCAGCGCCATCAACCGCCAGTCGTTGCTCCAATCCGGGTTGAGATGGCCCGCAATCGCCTCGACCAGCAGGGAATGTTGCGCGACCGAGAAGGAATGCGGCCCTTGCGTCTGTCCGTTCCAGCGGGCGACGCGGGCCAGGCCATGGGCGATGTCCTCGATCTCGATATCGAGCGGGGAGGGGTCGAGGAGATCCAGCCGCCGGCCGGAGAGCATGCGCTGCCAGGCGCGAGGCTGTGCGGGGCTGTGTCTCATGCGCGGCCCGAACCGACGTAAACCCGGCTCCCACAGCCCTCATCCTGAGGAGCAAGCGCAGCTTGCGTCTCGAAGGATGCTCCAGAAGGTTCCGGAGCCTCCTGGAGCATCCTTCGAGACGGCCGCTGAAGCGGCCTCCTCAGGATGAGGGCTATGAGGATGGGCCGGGAGGTCATGCCGCCCGCATATCCCGGGCCAGAGCGGCGCATTCGCTCCAGCGAAAGCAACCGGTCAGGTGGTCGTTGACCAACCCGCAGGCCTCCATGAAGGCGTAGACGATGGTCGGGCCGCAGAAGGTGAAGCCGGCTTTCTTGAGGTCCTTGGCCATCGATTCGGAGGTCTTCGTTTGCGTGGGAACCTCGCCTTGCGTGCGGAAGCTGTTCTGGAGCACGCGGCCGTCGAGATGCTTCCAGAGGAAATCGGCGAAGGGCTCGCGCTCGCTGATTCCAAGATAGGCCTGCGCGCTCTTGATGGTGCCCTCGATCTTGCCGCGATGACGGATGATGCCGGGATCGGCGAGCAAGCGCTGCACATCGGCCTCGCCGAAGCGGGCGACGGCCTCCGGCTCGAAACCGGCGAAGCCCGATCGAAAAGCATCGCGCTTCCTCAGGATGGTGATCCAGGACAGGCCGGCCTGAAACCCGTCGAGGATCAGCTTCTCCCAGAGCGCGCGCGAATCATATTCCGGCACGCCCCATTCGGTGTCGTGATAGGTGAGGTAAAGCGGGTCGGTGCCGGGCCAGCGGCAGCGGAACTTGCCGTCGGGGCCCTCGACCGCGATACGCTCCTCGATCAGAGCTTCGCTCATGCGGCGACTCCGAAGTCCGGCTCGCCGGGGAAGGGGAAGCGGATAAAGCCGGGCTTATGCGCGAGATGAAAGGCGAGACCGCCGCCAAGCGGAGTTTCGCCAGCCGCCATCGCATCAGCCAGACGGTCCAGCCTGAGCAAGGCCAGGGCCTTGCCATCCGCTGTGGAGCCGATGGTGCCGAGTGCCTTGCCGCCGGCCAACGCCTGAGCGCCGGTTTCCGTCGCGATGCCCTCGTTGAAGACGATCGGCACGATACGGGTGCGGGCCGTGCCGCGATGCTGCATGCGGGAGACGACCTCCTGGCCAATATAGCAGCCCTTCTTGAAGGAGACGCCGCCGAGCTGGTCGAGCAGCGCCTCGTGCGGAAAGGTGTCGCCGTAGGGGAAGTCACGCCCGCCTGCCGGCACGCCGAGCGCGACGCGACGCGCGTGATAAGCCTCAGGCTCGGCATCGACCAGGCTCTCGACCCCGGCCGCATCGACGATGGCGCGCTGGCCCATGTTGGGCAGGCGCGGATCGTCATAGATCAGCGCGCCTTCGGCTTGCAGCGTCGCGTCATCGATGGAGGCGAGCACGGCGCTCTGCTGCGTCAGATCGTCGAGCGCAATCTTGGCGCGCAGCCTGTAGAGCTTGAGGCGTTTCATCAGGTCTGGAATCTGCAGCAGCGGCGTATCGAGCAGGAAGCCGCCGCCTTCGTTGGGTGGCAGCGCGACGATGAAGAAATCGCAGATGATCTTGCCCTGCGGCGTCAGCAGCGCGCCATAGCCGGCCCGCTCGGGTGTGACTGTATCCATGTCGTTGGTGACGAGGTTCTGCAGGAAGTCGCGGGCCTCCTCGCCACTGACGCGAATGGCGCCGCGATCGATCAGGTGAGTGGCTGACATGAGTTGGTCTCCCGGCGAGCCCTTGTCGTCATTGCGAGGAGTGCAGCGACGAAGCAATCCAGAGGGGCGGGGCTGAACGTCTCACCCGGTCTTACTGGATTGCTTCGCTTCGCTTCGCTCGCAATGACGGTCGCGTCTGCAAATGACGTCGTGGCGATAGGTAGGCGGCTTCGGCCGCGTTCTCAACTCGCCTCGGCGGGCTCTTTCCGCTAATTCCTTCGACCTGCCTTCTCTCTCGATGCCACCCGGAGACCCGCCATGCCGCAGACCTACGACGTCATTCTCAAGGGCGGCACCGTGGTGAACCAGGACGGGCGCGTTCAGCGCGATGTCGGGATCGTCGGTGGCAGGATCATGGCGTTGGGCGATTTGTCGATGGCCTCGGCCGGTGAGACGGTCGATTGCACCGGCCTGCACATCCTGCCCGGCGTGATCGACAGCCAGGTGCATTTCCGCGAGCCGGGGCTCGACCACAAGGAGGATCTGGAGACGGGTTCGCGCGCGGCGGTGCTGGGCGGCGTGACCTGCGTCTTCGAGATGCCCAACACCATTCCGCAGACGACGACGCCGGAGGCGCTGGCCGACAAGGTCAGGCGCGGGCGCCAGCGTATGCATTGCGACTTCGCCTTCTGGGTCGGCGGGACGCATGAGAACGCCGCGGATGTGGCCGAGCTCGAACGGCTGCCCGGCGCGGCCGGCATCAAGGTCTTCATGGGCTCGTCGACCGGCGATCTGCTGGTGGAGGACGATAAGGGCGTAGCGGAGATCCTGAAGCGCACGCGAAGGCGCGCGGCTTTCCACTCTGAAGACGAGATGATGCTGCGCGAGCGGATGGGCCTGCGGGTCGAAGGCGACCCGTCGAGCCATCCGGTCTGGCGCTCGCCCGAAGTGGCGCTGACCTGCACGAAGCGGCTGGTGCGGATCGCGCGGGAAACCGGCGCTCGTGTCCACATCCTGCACATCTCCACCGGCGACGAGATGGAATTCCTGAAGGACCATAAGGATGTCGCCACCGTCGAGGTGCTGCCAAACCATCTGACGCTAGTGGCGCCCGATTGCTACCAGCGGCTCGGCACCTACGCCCAGATGAACCCGCCGATCCGCGATGACAGTCATCGCCAGCGCATCTGGTGGGGCGTGGAACAGGGCATCGTCGACGTGCTCGGCTCCGACCATGCGCCGCATACGCATGAGGAGAAGCACCATGCCTATCCCGCGAGCCATTCCGGCATGCCCGGCGTGCAGACGCTGGTGCCGATCATGCTCGACCATGTGAATGCCGGCCGGCTGACGCTGGAACGCTTCGTCGATCTCAGCAGCGCCGGGCCGCAGCGCATCTTCGGGCTGGAAGGCAAGGGCCGGATCGCTGTCGGCTATGATGCGGACTTCACCGTTGTCGACCTGAAGCGCCGCGAGACGATCACCAACGCCTGGGGCGCGTCGAAATGCGGCTGGACGCCCTATGACGGCGTCACCGTCACCGGCTGGCCTGTGGGCACCTATGTGCGCGGGCTGAAGGTGATGTGGGAGGGCGAACTGACGGCTCCGTCGCAGGGCGAGCCGGCTCGCTTTCTGGAGGCGCTGCCGGGGCAGGACTAAGATCACGGGACCGGCGGCAAAAGAATTCAAAAAAGATTCGGGGCCATGTCGATTCCGGCGAGCCCCGTTCGACGTGAGGACAGAGAAGGGGATGCGGCACCGGCCGATGCCCTTCTCCCAACCCAGGGAGAAGATCCATGCGCGTGATGGTTCTGGTCAAGGCGAACAAGGACAGCGAGGCCGGCATCCTGCCGAGCCAGGACATCCTCATGAAGATGGGGGCCTATAACGAGGAGTTGGTGAAGGCCGGCATCCTGCTGGCGGCCGAAGGGTTGCATTCCAGCGCCAAGGGCCTGCGCATCCGCTTTTCCGGAAGCGAGCGCACGCTGACTGACGGCCCCTTCGCCGAGACGAAGGAACTGCTCGCCGGCTTCTGGCTCTGGCAGGTGAAGTCGATGGACGAGGCCGTCGAGTGGCTGAAGCGCGCGCCCTTCGACGGCGGCACCGAGATCGAGCTCAGGCCCGTCTTCGAGATGGAGGATTTCGGCGCGGCGATGACGCCGGAGCTCTGCGAGCAGGAGACCAGGCATCGGGCCGACATCGAGCGGAAGGGTTGAGCGATGCGCTTCATGATCCTGGTCAAAGCGACCCACGATAGCGAGGCCGGTGCGAAGCCGAGTGCCGAGATGCTGGCAGCGATGATGGCTTACAACGAGGAACTCGTGAAAGCCGGCATCATGAAGGGCGGCGATGGGCTGCAGCCGAGTTCGAAGGGCGCCCGCGTCCAGTTCGACGGCCCGCAAAGGACCGTCGTCGACGGGCCGTTCGCGGAAACCAAGGAACTGGTCGCGGGCTATTGGCTTTGGGAATGCGCTTCGCTGGACGAGGCCATCGCCTGGGTGAAGCGCTGCCCGAACCCGATGCCGGGACCATCCGAGATCGAGATCCGGCCGCATTTCGAGATGGCCGATTTCGGCGATGTGGTCACGCCGGAGGCGGCGGCCGCGTGGGAGCGGCTGAAGCAGCAGGCCGGCGAGAGCTGAGCCGCATGGGCGGCACCGGCGCTTGCAAGCCGGATCGCCCGATGCTGAGTATCGTCGGCAATGTCGGCCAGCGATACACAGCGCACGATCGAGACGGTCTGGCGCATCGAGGCGCCCAAGCTGATCGCCGGCCTCGCGCGATTGACGCGCGATATCGGCCAGGCCGAGGAGCTGGCGCAGGACGCGCTGGTTGCCGCGCTGGCGCAGTGGCCCGAACAGGGCGTTCCCCATAACCCGGCGGCGTGGCTGATGCAGGTCGGCAAGCATCGCGCTCTCGATGCGGCCCGCCATGCGGTGATGGTCCGCCGCAAGCAGGATGAGCTCGGCCACCATACCGCGACGGGCGCACCGACGCCTCCGGATATCGACGCCATGCTGGACGATAAGGTCGGCGACGATCTGCTCCGGCTGATCTTCACGGCCTGCCATCCCATCCTGCCCAGGGAGGCACGGCTCGCGCTCACATTGCGGCTGATCGCAGGGCTGACGACCGAGGAGATCGCGCGCGCCTTTCTCGTTCCGGAGCCGACGATGGCGCAGCGGATCGTTCGCGCGAAAAAGACACTGAGCGACGCCCGGATTCCCTATGAGGTGCCAGCCGGCGCCGAACTGGGCGCACGCCTCGCCTCCGTGCTGGAGGTCGTCTACCTCACCTTCAACGAAGGTTATGCCGCCACTGCCGGAGAGGATTGGGTCCGACCCGCGCTTTGCGAGGAGGCGATGCGGCTGGGGCGCATCCTCGCCGCCCTCGCGCCGCAGGAACCCGAGGTTCTCGGGCTTCTCGCCTTGATGGAGCTGCAGGCATCGCGTCTCGGCGCCCGGATCGGGCCCGATGGCGAGCCGATCCTGCTGCTCGACCAGAATCGCGGGCGATGGGACCGGCTGCTGATCACGCGGGGTCTCGAGGTGTTGGAAATCGCCCAACGTCTCGCCGGGACGAGGCCGGGGCCGTATCTGTTGCAGGCCGCGCTCGCCGCCTGCCATGCCCGGGCGCGGACCGCCGAGGACACGGATTGGGCGCGGATCGCAGCGCTCTATGGCGTGCTGGCCCGCGTGATGCCGTCACCGATCGTGGAGCTGAACCGAGCGGTTGCCGTCGGCATGGCGGAGGGCCCCCAAGCCGGCCTCGCCCGGGTCGAGGCTCTCGCGAACGACCCGGCGCTCAAGGCCTACCATCTGCTGCCGAGCGTGCGGGGCGATCTTTTGTCGAAGCTCGGCCGGCATGACGAGGCGGCCTGCGCTTTCGATCAGGCTGTCGATTTGACGCGCAATCTCAAGGAGCGGGCCCTGATAGCGAAAAGGGCGGAAAACGCCCGTTCTGTCGCAGCGGATTAGTGGCGGGTGCCGCTGGTGAAGCCGCCGCAGCGGACCTTTTCCGGCAAGGCTTCCGTAAAGACGGCCGTGGCCTCCTCGCCATAGGTCTCGACGAGGGTGCGCAGCGCCGCAAACAGCGCGGCATGGGCCATCGCGTCTGAATCGAGACCGTCCTGCTGCCCTTCGGCGAAGGCGTCCTCGACATAGCCATAGGCGACGCGGCGCGCATCGCCGTGGTCTTCGGCGAGATTCGGGTCGAGCATCGAGTCGTCGGGCTGGATCGGCATCGAAACGGGTCTCTTCGCCTTCAATCTGCTGCGAATCGCACCGGTTATGCTCCGGATCGCGACGGTCGCCGAGAGTTTGAATCTTAGGCCGTGCCAGCGCGGCACGCCAGCGCGGTGTTTAAGAAAGGTTAATGCGTCCGATCAAATCCGCCACGACCGCGCAGTTGGGCAACAGTTGTTGCCTATCCGCCATAACGGCCGGCGAGCGCTTTCGACAATTGCTCGCCTTCACCGGCGAGGCGGGAGGCCGCTTCCTGGCTGCCATCGGTGCAGGCCCGATGCGTCAGCGCATAAGCCTTGAAGCCGCGATTGAACGCGGCGGTGAGACGGTCGCGCCGCTGCGGCGTGCGCCCTTCGGCCTCGACCAGCGCCGTCATGCGGTTGCCCCAATCCTGCGCCTCGCTGGCCCCGCACAGTGTTCGCAGATAGGCGAGCGAGCCCATGATTTCGGCGAGCTTGAGCAACTGCGGCTCATAGGCCGGGCCGCTAGGCTCAGCCGGGGCCGGCTCGACCGGCTTTTGCGGCACGGATTTCGGCGGCGGCCGCTGCTGCGAAATGGCTGTCAGAGGCGTCCAGGCCATCACAGCGGCGAGGAGGAGCGCTGCGCCCTTCACGCGTCGCCTGCCGCGATGAACAGTCGATGCGCCCGGCGCAGGACGTCGCCGAGCTCTCTCGTGGTCGGCAGCCCGCCGAGCTTCAGCGGATCTACCCACATCACCGCGCCTGCCTCCGGCCCCGGTTGCGCTTCGCCGGAGATCCAGGCGCCGACGAAAGAGGCGACGACGAAGTGATGGGTGATGGCGCCTGCGGGATCGCGCCCGAAAATCTCGACATGGCGGTTGAAAGAGAGGATGCGGGCGCGGACGCCGACCTCCTCCTCCAGTTCCCGCAAAGCGGCCTGTTCGAGCGTTTCGCCGGCCTCGACCTTGCCGCCGGGCAACGACCAGAGCTGATCGGCCGGCGGTTTGGTCCGGGTCGCGAGGAGCACTTGTCCCTCCCGAAACACCGCGATCGAGGCCGCCAGCACCGGCCGGGCCGCTGCCTTTCCCGGTGACGGGAAGCGGATGATCTGGCCGCTGCCGGGGTTCATCGGGCGGAGCCGCCGTTCAAACGTGCTGCCCGCCATTGATGTGCAGCTCGGAGCCGGTGACGTAGCTCGACGACTCCGTGCAAAGGAAATAGATCGCCTTGGCGACTTCGTCGGTCTTGCCGAGGCGCTTCAACGGCAGCGTCGCGACGATCTTTTCCGTGCCGGGCGAGAGGATCGCGGTATCGATCTCGCCGGGCGAGATCGAGTTCACGCGGATGCCGATCGGTCC
Organism: Allobosea sp. P5_A5; assembly: GCF_056400625.1. Taxonomy (NCBI): domain Bacteria; kingdom Pseudomonadati; phylum Pseudomonadota; class Alphaproteobacteria; order Hyphomicrobiales; family Alloboseaceae; genus Allobosea; species Allobosea sp. P5_A5. The sequence continues at coordinate 19,802 of NZ_JBFUKY010000007.1, read as the reverse complement.
GAAATCGGCCGCCATCTCGCGCGTCAGGCTGGCCAGCGCCGCCTTGGACGTCGCGTACGCAGCGCCCGCGAAGGGGTGCACGCGCGAGCCGGCGATGGAGCTGACATTGACGATGGCGCCCTTGGCCGCCGTCAGCTCGTCCAGCAGGCCGCGCGCCAGCATGATCGGCGCGAAGAAATTGACCTGAAAGACCTTGTGCCAGTCGTTGAAGGAGGTCGTGGCCGCGCCCAGCCGCTCGCCGTTGCGGCCTTTGGGCGAAATCCCGGCATTGTTGACGAGAGCGTTGAGCTTGCCGCCCTCGGCCTGGAGCCGCTTCTTGATCTCGGCGATGCCGCGCATCGTGTCTTCGGGATCGCCGAGGTCGATCTGGACATGGTCGTCGGCGCCGGACGGCCACGGGCATTTGTCCGAGAACGCCTGGCGCGAACAGGAGAGGATGCGCCAGCCCGCCATGGCGAACTGCATCACCGTCGCGTGGCCGATGCCGCGACTGGCGCCGGTCAGCAGCATCACCGGGCGCTTGCCGGCTTCGGTCTTGGGGAAATCGAATGTCGGCATCGCCATGGGCGTTGTTTCCCTCAAGGATAGAAGCGCTTCTTGGTCCAGTCCGCCGAGGCTGTCTCGCGGCTGAAGATGACGCGGTCGTGCAGGCGGAAGGCGCCGTCGCGCCAGAACTCGATATAGGCCGGGGCGACGCGAAAGCCACGCCAATAGGATGGCCGGGGAATCTCGCCGATGCCGAATTTGAGGGTGTAGCTCGCAACCGCCTTCTCCAGCGCGAAGCGGCTCTCCAGCGGGCGCGATTGCTGCGAGGCCCAGGCGCCGATGCGGCTGTCGCGCGGACGAGACTGAAAATATGCGTCCGATTCCGCGTCGGTCACCTGGGTGACCGTGCCGCGGATACGCACCTGCCGGCGCAGGCTCTTCCAGTGAAACAACAGGGCGGCCTTGGGCTGCCCAAGCAGCTCCTCGCCCTTCTGGCTTTCGGTGTTGGTGTAGAACACGAAGCCATCCGGCCCATGGCCTTTCAGCAGCACCATGCGGCTGTTGGGCAAGCCGTCGGCATCGACCGTCGAGAGCGCCATGCCGGTGGGATCGTTCGGCTCGGATTTCGTGGCTTCGTCGAGCCATTCCTGAAACAACGCAAAAGGCTCGTCGGACTGCGTGAAGTCACCGCTCGTTAACCGTTCCAAGTCTCTAATCCTCTGCTAGGGGCAAGGGTGCGGGCGTGCGGGTGTTGATCCGGTATCGGGCGGTTGGTTTATATAGGGCAGCCGCCATGGCGAGCCAAAGCCTTCCTGCGCGCGGGCCGGCCATGCGCCGACATGCCGCGTTGGGCGCTGTGCTGCTCGGGCTTTTCTGCGCCGGCTGCTCCGTTTCGTTCCCGATCATCGGGCTTTCGAGCAAAAGCGAGGACGAGGTCGCCACGACCGCCTCCCTGCCGGCGCGTCCAGCCGAGAAGACCGCCAATCTCGGAACGCTTGCAAGCGAACTGGGCCCGGAGGATCTGCGCCGCGCCGACGGGGCGATGTCGGTCGCGCTCGATCCGCAAGGGAACGGCGCCGCCGTCTCATGGGACAATCCACAAAGCGGGATCAAAGGCTCCTTCGTCCCGGTCGGTGGGCCCTTCCTGCGCGCCGACGAGATTTGCCGTGCCTTCATCGCCAGCGTGCAGACGCAGAGCAAGCCGCTCAAGCTCCAGGGCACGGCCTGCCGCCCTTCGGGCGGAGAGTGGGCAGTTAAGGATATGGACCCCTGGAAAGGCCTCGGCTGAGCTTCCAGCGGGCGGCAACAGATTCGACCGTCATTGCGAGCAGAGCGAAGCAATCCAGGAGGACCGGGCGGACCCCTCACCCAGTCCCCCTGGATTGCTTCGTCGCTCGCTCTTCGCGATGACGATTGCGAGATGGCGCATAGGCCCGGCTTCCGAGAAAGTCAAAACGGGTGTTGCGTTCGCGCCACACCGCTCCCAGATAGACGTGACAGGGTGGTCCGCGAGCCGGGCCGTCCCCGATCGTATGAAACGAGGTTCTTCGGATGCGCGACCCGTATCAGGTTCTGGGCGTCGCCCGCACCGCCAGCGACGCCGAGGTCAAGAAGGCTTTTCGCAACCGCGCCAAGAAGCTGCATCCCGACGCAAACCGGGATGACCCCAAGGCGCAGGATCGCTTCGCCGAACTCAATACGGCCTATGAAATTCTCGGCGACGACACCAAGCGCAAGCAGTTCGATCGTGGCGAGATCGACGCGGAGGGCAAGCCGCGCTTTCAAGGCTTCGAGGGCATGGGCGCGGGCCGGGGCAACCGCGCCGGCGGTTTCGAATTCAATTTCGGCCAAGGCGGCTCGCCCTATGGGCGGGCGGGGGCCGGCGGCACGGAAGCCGGCTTCGACCCTGCCGACATCTTTTCCTCGCTGTTCGGGGAGCAAGGCCGCCGGGCACGGGGCCGCGCCGAGCCGCAGAAGCCGGCGGAGCAGAGCTTCACGCTGGAGGTGACTCTGGCCGAGGCTGCCGGCGGCTCGACGCGGCGCATCAAACTGCCGGGCGGCCGCGAGGTCGAGATCACGGTTCCCGAAGGCGTCACCGATGGAAAGGTGATGCGCCTGCGCGGGCTTGGACAGACCGATCCGGTCTCGGGCGAGAGCGGCGACGTGCTGATGACCATCAAGGTCAAGTCCGATCCGCGCTTCGTCATCGATGGCAAGGATTTGCGCACGCGCGTGGCTGTGCCGCTCGCCAAGGCCGTGCTCGGCGGGCCGCTGCATGTGCCGACGCTGACCGGCGCTGTCGAGATGACAATCGCTCCGATGACCGGCACGACCAAGCAGTTCCGGCTGCGCGGCAAGGGGCTGAAGGACGACAAGGGCACGGCTGGCGACCTGTTCGTCGCGATCGACATCGAAATGCCGGCCAGCGACGCCGAACTCACGGCGCTCATGAAGAGCCGTGCCGAATCGTGATCCGTCGTTCCCGGACTGCTCGAAGCCTGTGATTCAGCCGTGGAGCCCGGCCTGAAAGCGGTTCCCGTTTTCCCGCGACTGTTCTAAGAGACCTGCTCAATCGTTCATCTGCGGGTTTCCCATGCCTGATTCCAACGCCATTTCGCCGACCGCCAATTTGCTCAAGGGCAAGCGCGGGCTCGTGATGGGCGTGGCGAACAACCGGTCGATCGCCTGGGGCATCGCAAAGGCAGCGGCGGACGCCGGCGCGGAACTCGCTTTCACCTATCAAGGTGACGCTTTGAAGAAGCGGGTCGAGCCGCTCGCCAAGCAGCTTGGCGGGCATGTCGTCGGCCATTGCGATGTCACCGATGCCGCGACGATCGACGCAGTCTTCGCCGAGGTCGAAAAGCTGTGGGGCAAGCTCGACTTCGTCGTCCACTGCATCGCCTTTTCCGACAAGGACGAGTTGACCGGCCGCTATGTCGACACGAGCGAAGCGAACTTCTCGAAATCGCTGCTGATCTCGGCCTATTCCTTCACGGCGATCGCGCAGCGCGCCGAGAAGCTGATGCCGGATGGCGGGTCCCTGCTGACGCTGACCTATTACGGCGCCGAAAAGTGGATGCCGCATTACAATGTGATGGGCGTGGCCAAGGCAGCGTTGGAAACCAGCGTGAAGTATCTCGCGGCCGATCTCGGGCCGGACAAGATCCGCGTCAACGCGATCTCGGCCGGGCCGATCAAGACGCTCGCCGCCTCCGGTATCGGCGATTTCCGCTACATCCTGAAGTGGAACGAATATAATTCGCCATTGCGTCGGACCGTGACGATCGAAGAGGTCGGCGAGACTGCGGTCTTCCTGGTGTCCGACATGTCGCGCGGCATCACCGGCGAAGTTCTCCATGTCGATGCCGGCTACCATGTCGTCGGCATGAAGGTGCCGACCGCGCCGGATATCTCGCTCGACAAGAGCGAGTGATCAGGTTTCGAGCAAGGCTCTGAGCTTTTCCGTCGCGGCCTCGTCGCGGCGGATGCTGTCATCGGCGAGAGCGTTTAAAAGCGTGGCGACGGGGATGCCGCCGATAGGTTTGGCTGGATCGAGTTCCGCCAGCGGGGCCAGGACGAAGGCACGCTCCGCGATGCGCGGATGCGGAATCTGCAGCCCGGGACGATCGATCGCTTCATTGCCATAGGTCAGGATATCGATATCGAGCGTGCGCGGACCCCAGCGCTCTGCCCGCTCGCGCTTGGCCTCGCGTTCGAGGGAGAGACCTAGTTCCAACAGGCGTTCGGCCGGCAGGCTCGTCGTGATGGCGACCGCCATGTTGAGGAATTCCGGCTGATCCGTCTTGCCCCAGGGCGCGGTGCGCCAGACCGAGGACAGTCGCACGAGCGCGACACCGGGATGCGCGCGCAGGCTGCGCAGCGCTTTGGCGAAGGCTTCGACGGGATCGCCGAGATTGCCGCCGAAGGCGAGGATGGCTTCAGTCGTCACGGCGAAAGCTCAGTCTGATGCCGGTTGCGGCCAGCGTCGCTGGGATGGGGGGCGCGGGCTTGCGCAGGGTGATTTCGATGCGCGTGATCGCGGAAAATTCGGCGAAAAGCGCGTCGGCGATGGCCTTGGCTGCCGCCTCGAGCAGTTGAAACCGGCGGGTCGTGAAGGTCTCAGCGACGATGCCGACGACGCGGCCGTAATCGACGGTATCAGTGAGAGCGTCGCTCGTGGCGGCCGGGCGCAGATCGGCGTCGAGCACGAGGTCGATCAGGAAGCGCTGGCCGAGCCGTTCCTCCTCGGCGAAGACGCCGTGATAGGCGTAGATGTCGAGCTTCTCGATGAGGATCTGGCCGGTTTCGCTCATGGGAACACCTGCGTTTCGTCGGCGATGGCGCGCCAGACCTTGAGCGCGTCGACATGGGGCGCGACGTCGTGGGCGCGGATGATGGCGGCGCCGCGGCTCGCGCCGTAGAGATGAGCGGACAGGCTCGCGGCGAGCCGTTCGGCCGGGATTTTGCGCCCGGTGATCAACCCTAGCGTGGATTTGCGGGAGGCACCGAGCAGGATCGGGCAACCGAGAACCGAGAGCCGGTCGAGACCGCGAATGAGATCGAGGTTCTGGCGCGGCGTCTTGCCGAAGCCGATACCGGGATCGATCACGATCTGGCGCTCCGGAACTCCCGCCCGGCGGGCGATGGCGACCGATTTCTCAAGATAGCGCGTCACCTCTGCGAAGATGTCGAGCGCGGCGTCGATCGAGTCGCGGTTATGCATCAGGATGATCGGGGCGCCGGCTGCCGCCGCGACGTCGGCGATCCCGGGATCGCGCTGCGCCCCCCAGACGTCGTTGACGAGCGAGGCGCCCGCGGCCAATGCCGCCTCCGCCACGTCGGCTTTCCAGGTATCGATCGAGATCGGCACGCGGCCGGCTCGGCTCAGCCCCGTAATGACCGGCAGGACGCGCGCAAGCTCCGTCTGCGCATCGACCTCCGCATGTCCGGGCCTGGTCGATTCGCCGCCGATATCGACGATGGCTGCGCCCTCCGCCGCCAGCTGCAGGCCGTGGGAGACCGCGTGTTCGGCGTCCGCCAGAAGCCCGCCATCCGAAAAGGAGTCCGGCGTGACGTTGACGATCCCCATCACCAGCGGCGCATCGAGCACCAGCGTGCGACCGTCCGGCAAAGTGAGGGTGGGGGGCATGGTGACGGAACCCGACGAGAGGCAGCGCGAGCCGATCGAAGGGCTCGCAGCCGGCTATACACGAGAGCGTTGCGGATCGGCCACCCATTGGGAGGGAAGGCGAAGCCGGATGGCAAACGCCGCTGGTGAGGCGTGTTAGGTTTTGACGGCGCCACCCGCAGCGTGCAGAAGCCGGACATGCTCCCGCTCACGCTCTCGCACCGGCTCATCCTCGTCCGCCACGGCGAGACCGACTGGAACAGGGAAGGGCGCCTGCAAGGCGGGCAGGACATTCCGCTGAACGCGCTCGGCCGCGAGCAGGCCGCCGAGGCGGCCGGGCGGCTGAAGACGCTGGCACCGAATTTCGCGGATCTCGATTATCTGTGCTCTCCGATGCAGCGTGCGCGCGAAACCATGGACATCCTGCGTCGCGAACTCGCGATGACGCCTGGCGAATACCGTTTCGACGAGCGGTTGAAGGAACTGACCTTCGGTAGCTGGGAGGGCTTCACCTGGCGCGACATCCGCAAGGCGGAGCGCGAACAGGCCGGCTTACGCGAGCGCGACAAATGGGGCTTCGTACCGCCCGGCGGCGAAAGCTATCGCATGCTGGCGGAACGCGTCCGCCCCGTGCTTGAAGAGCTGGCGCGGGAGACGGTGATCGTCAGCCATGGCGGTGTCGCCCGTGCGGTGCTCGCGCTTGTCGGCGCGGTTTCACCGCAAAAGGCGTCGATGGTCGAGATCTGGCAGGGCAAGCTGCTTGTCGTGGAAGGCAACAGCGCGGATTGGGTTTGACAGCAGGCTGCCCCATTCACGCCGGGTTCACGGTCGATATCGGAGAACGATGGCGGGAGCAGCGCTGTCAGAGACGGTGCGCTGTTAAAGGGGCTCCGCCCCGACGGCGATGATGCCGCTTGCGTTTCATGGTTTCTTTTAAGGTGCGTGGTAGGAACAGCTTCCTCCGGCCGACGGTTGTTGGCGAGGAGTAAGCAGGCTCTGGAAGCGCAGCGGGGCGCGATGAACGATATGACGAAGCTGGCGGCAGCGGCTGATGCGGCCGTCGCCCATCCTCTCGGCATGCTGGCGGGCGAGAAGCGCCCGGAGCTGGTTCGCGACGAGGTCCTTTCCGAGATTTTCGCGGCGACGGTCGCAGCGCGGCCCGACCATACCGCGCTGATCGCACCGGGACGTTCGCTGAGCTATGCCGAAATCTGGGCGGAGGCCGGTCGCCAGGCGCGCGGCCTGCAGCTTGCCGGCGCCGGCCCCGGCGACATGGTCGGGCTTTGGATGCCGCGCGGCATCGACCTCCTGATCGCCCAGATCGCGATCACGCGCGCAGGCGCCGCCTGGGTGCCCTTCGACGCCGAGGCACCGGTCGAGCGGATCGCGACCTGCCTGAACGATGCGACCGCCAAGGGCATCGTCACCGCTCCCGGATGGACTTTCCGCGCCGAGGCAACCGAGCGCAAGGTCTGGACGCCGGAGGCGTTGTCTGCCGCGGCGGATGGCTCTGAACCGGCCGCACGTGCGGCGGGGCTGACCAAGGATCACCCGGCTTATCTGATCTACACCTCGGGCTCGACGGGCGTGCCCAAGGCGATCGTCATCAGCCATCGCAACATCTGTCACTTCCTTCGCTCGGGGAACGCGTTCTACGGCATCGGGCCCGACGATGTTGTGTTTCAGGGTGCTTCAGTGGCGTTCGACCTCTCGATGGAGGAGATCTGGACGCCCTATCTCGTCGGCGCGACGCTGTTCGTCGCCTCGCCCGAGATGATGGGCGATGCCGAGAAGCTGCCCGTGATCCTGAGCGAAGCCGGCGTCACCGTCATCGATACGGTGCCGACGCTGCTCGGCATCCTGCCCGCCGACGTGCCTTCGCTGAGGCTGATCCTGCTCGGCGGCGAGGCTTTGCCGCCGGCCATCGTGCAGAAATGGTCGCGGCCCGGACGGCGCATTCTCAACACCTATGGCCCGACCGAGGCCACGGTGGTGGCGACGGCGGCGGAAGTCGTGCCCGGCGAAGTCGTGACGATCGGTAAGCCGATCGCGAATTATACCGCTTATGTGGTCGGAGAGGACCTGCGGCTGGTGCAGCCGGGCGAACAGGGCGAATTGCTGATCGGCGGGCCCGGCGTCGCCAAGGGCTATCACGGCCGGCCGGAACTGACGGCCGAGAAGTTCATCGCCAATCCGTTCGCCAGCGTGGCCGGAGGCGACGATCCCATCCTCTACCGTTCGGGCGATGCCGTCAGCCTCGATGCCAACGGCAATATCGTTTTCCATGGCCGCATCGACGACCAGATCAAGATCCGCGGCTTCCGCGTCGAGCTTGGCGAGATCGAATCGAAGCTCGCCGACGAGCCCGGAGTCGCGCAGGCGGCGGTCGTGCTGCGCACCGATGACGGCATCGAGCGGCTGGTGGCCTTCGTGGTGCCTGAGCCCGGTGTCGGTGTCGACGGGCCGGCGCTGCGGGCGGCGCTGCGCGAGAAGCTGCCGCCCTATATGGTGCCGGCGCATTTCGAGGCTGCAGGCTCGCTGCCGCGCATGGTCTCCGGCAAGGTCGATCGGAAAATGCTGAAGGCGGCGCCGCTGACGGCGCCGAGCTCGGATGGCGAGCAGGAACCGCCGCGCAATGCTGCGGAGGCCGTGCTGCTGGAAGCTGCCAAGCGGGTTCTGGGTGCTTCGAGCTTGCCGCTGGAGGCCGACTTCTTCCTCGACCTTGGCGGGCACTCGCTGCTTGCTGCGCGTTTCATCTCGATCGTGCGCGAGACGCCGGCCTATGCCGGCATCACGTTGCAGGACGTCTATGGTGCGCGCACCTTGCGGGCAATGGCTGCCGTGCTTGAAGAGCGCGGCGCCGCCGACGTCGAAGATCTGTCCTTCACGCCGCCGCCCTTCATGCGCCGCTTCCTGTGCGGTCTGGCGCAGGCGGCCGTGCTGCCGGTGATCATCGGGCTGTCGACGGCGCAGTGGCTCGGCGTCTTCGTGACCTACATGATCATGTCCGGCGAGGACCTCTCGCTGATGGGTCAGATCGGCGCTTTGCTCGGCGTCTATGTGCTGATCATCATCGCAACGGCGATCATCGCCATCGCGCTGAAATGGATCGTGCTCGGAAAGACGAAGCCGGGCGTCTATCCGCTCTGGGGCGTCTATTATTTCCGCTGGTGGTTCGCGGCCCGCATCGCCGGGCTGGTGCACATCAAGTGGCTGCAAGGCACGCCGGTGATGCGCTTCTACTGGCGCCTGCTCGGCGCCAAGATCGGCCGCGACGTGATCATCTCGGATTATGAAGCCGGCGCGATCGATCTGATCGAGATCGGCGACGGGTCGAGCTTCGGCAGCAAGACCACCTTCGCCAATGGCGAGGCCATCGGCGACAAGCTGATCATCGGCCGGATCACCATCGGCAAGGACGTTTCGGCCGGCGCCTCGGTCGTGTTCGGTCACGGTTCGGTCATCGGCGACCATGCCGAAATCGGTGATCTGACCTCGATCGCGCCTCATACCCATATCGGCGAGGCGGAAAGCTGGGACGGTTCTCCCGGCCGCAAGGTGGGCACGGTCGATCTCGCGACGCTGCCGGCGCAGGCCCAGGCGTCGCCGGTGCGACGCGCGCTGCTGACAGCGTTTTACGTGCTGATGCTGATCGTGCTGCCGCCTGTCAGCCTGCTGCCGATCTTCCCCGCCTTCTGGCTTTTCGACAAGATCGACAACTGGATCGCGACCTGGACCGACATCAGCTATCTCTGGTTCCTGCCGATCCTGACCTGGCCGACCGCGATCGGTCTCATCGCTTTCACCGTCGTGCTGATGGCGGCTCTGCGCTGGATCATCCTGCCGCGCGTGACCACCGGCACCTATTCGATCCATTCGAGTTTTTACGCGCGCAAATGGACGGTGGCGCTGGCAACAGAGGTGACGCTGGAAACGCTCTCCTCGCTGTTTGCAACCATCTACATGCGGGCCTGGTACCGCCTGATGGGCGCGCGGATCGGACGTGGCGCCGAAATCTCGACCAATCTCTCGGGCCGCTACGACGTGACCGGGATCGGTGCCGGCAACTTCATCGCCGACGAGGTGGTGTTCGGCGACGAGGAAATGCGCCGTGGCTATATGCGGCTTGACCAGACGCGGACCGGCGAGCAGGTCTTCGTCGGCAATGATGCGGTCGTGCCTCCAGGCTCGATCATCCCCGACCGTGTCCTGATCGGCATCAAGTCGAAGCCGCCGGCCAACGACCGGATGCAGCCGGGCGATACCTGGTTCGGCTCGCCGCCGATCAAGCTGCCGACGCGGCAGAAGGTCGATCTCGGTGCGGACTGGACCTACAAGCCCTCGATGATGAAGCAGGTCGGGCGCGGCCTGTTCGAGGCGCTGCACACCTCCTTCCCCTCGATGCTGTTCATCACCTTCGGCACCATCGCCGTCGATCTCGTGCTGCAGCAGCGCATCAACGAAGGGGATTGGCTCGGTCTGGTCGTCTCCTTCATGGGCGTGGCGATGGTGATCGCGCTGGTGCAAGCGCTGATCTGCGCGGCCGTTAAGTGGTTGATGATGGGCGTCTACAAGCCCGTGATGAAGCCGATGTGGTCGTGGTGGGCGATGCGCACCGAGGCCGTTGCGGTGATGTATTGGGGCCTGGGCGGCAAGGTGCTGTTCGACTATCTGCGCGGCACGCCGTTCCTGCCCTGGTTCCTGATGCTGTTCGGCGCGAAATACGGCAAGGGCGTCTGGCTGGACTCGACCGATATCACCGAGTTCGACTGCATCCGCGTCGGCGATTTCTGCACCATCAATGCCCATTCGGCGCTGCAGACCCATCTCTACGAGGACCGCGTGATGAAGACGGGGCGCGTGCGGCTCGGCAAGGGTGTCTGCGTCGGCGCGGGTGCGACCGTGCTCTACGACACACATGTCGGCGACTATGCCCATGTCGGGCAGCTCACGGTGATCATGAAGGGCGAAAACCTGCCGGCGCATACGCGCTGGGAGGGCGCGCCGGCGGTACCTGCGAAGGCGGTGTTGGCTCACTGAACCGGAGCCGGCGGGTTTGACCGCCGGTCCCGCCACGGACTAAGTGCCTGCACGGATTTTCGTGCAGGCGTCCATGTCCCATAACAGTTTCGGCCACCTCTTCCGCGTCACTACCTTCGGCGAGAGCCACGGGCCCGCGATCGGCTGCGTCGTCGACGGTTGCCCGCCGCTGATCCCGCTGAACGAGGCCGATATTCAGGGCGATCTGGATCGGCGCCGGCCCGGTCAGTCGCGCTTCACCACGCAACGGCAGGAGCCCGACCAGATTCGTATCGTTTCGGGCGTCTTCGCCCGCGAGAGCGATGGCGAGCAGGTCACGACCGGCACCTCGATTGGCCTGATGATCGACAATGTCGACCAGCGCTCGAAGGACTATTCCGAGATCAAGGACAAATACCGGCCCGGGCACGCCGACTACACCTACGACGTCAAATACGGCATCCGAGATTATCGCGGCGGCGGGCGCTCCTCGGCGCGCGAGACGGCGATGCGGGTCGCGGCCGGCGCCATCGCGCGCAAGGTCGTGCCGGGGATGATCGTGCGTGGCGCGCTGGTGCAGATGGGACCGCACAAGATCGACCGCGCCAATTGGGATTGGGACGAGATCGGCAACAATCCGTTCTTTTGCCCCGACGCCAAGGCCGCGGCCCTGTTCGAAACCTATCTCGACGGCATCCGCAAATCCGGCTCGTCGATCGGCGCGGTGCTGGAGATCGTGGTGGAAGGCGCTCCGGCGGGGTTGGGCGCGCCGATCTACGGCAAGCTCGACGCCGAGATCGCAGCGGCGCTGATGAGCATCAATGCAGTCAAGGGCGTCGAGATCGGAGATGGCTTCGGCGCTGCGGAATTGTCCGGCGAAGACAATGCCGACGAGATGCGTGCCGGCAATGATGGCCGCCCGCTGTTCCTGTCCAACCATGCCGGCGGCATCCTCGGCGGTATTTCGACCGGGCAGCCGATCGTGGCGCGCTTCGCGGTGAAGCCGACCTCCTCGATCCTCGCCACGAGAGCGACCGTGACGCGGACGGGAGGCGAGGCGGAGATGTTCACCAAGGGGCGACACGACCCCTGCGTCGGTATCCGGGCTGTGCCTGTCGGCGAGGCGATGGTCGCCTGTGTGTTGGCGGATCATTATCTGCGCCATCGCGGGCAGGTCGGCGTGATCGAGCCGCGCTGGCCGTTTCAGGAGTGACGTCAGGCGCCATCCACGGAAGCAGCCTTCATTGCGAGCGTAGCGAAGCAATCCAGGGCGGCTGGGTGAAGCGCTCCAGCCCTGTCCTCCTGGATTGCTTTGTCGCTTCGCGTCTCGCAATGACGGGTAGCGCTAACGAGATCGGCATGCATTTCAGCAATACTGAAAGTGCATGGGTCGTTCATTGCGGATGAAACTGCGTCGTATTAACTTCGCCGCATGAAGCTCGACGTCTGGCTCCGGCAGAACAACATCGCTCGCAGCACCTTCGCAAAGACGGTAGCATTGTCGCCTGCCAGCGTCACGGCGCTCTGCAACGATCCATCGTCGTGGATCTCCCGCGAAAGCGCCGAGCGCATCGCCTCCGCCACTGGCGGCTCCGTCACTCCCAATGATTTTCTCGGCCTGTCAGGGCCACGCGAGGCCAGCATGACCAACAACGTCACCGAGACCATCGAAGCCTTCGCCCGCGGCGAGATCGTCATCGTCACCGATGACGACGATCGCGAGAACGAGGGCGATCTCATCGTCGCGGCTTCGCTCTGCACGCCGGAGAAGATGGCGTTCATCATCCGCAACACCTGCGGCATCGTCTGCGCGCCGCTGACCCCGGCAGAGGCAAGGCGCCTGCGGCTGGACCCGATGGTGTCTTCCAACGACGCGCCGCTTGGCACGGCCTTCACCATCACGGTCGACGTCAAGCATGGGCTCACCACCGGCATCTCGGCCGAGCAGCGCTGCAACACGGTGCGCGCGCTCGCCAACGGCAATATGGGCGCGACCGATTTCGTGAGGCCGGGCCATGTCTTCCCGCTGATCGCCAAGGAGGGCGGGGTGCTGATGCGGTCGGGCCATACGGAAGCGGCGGTCGATCTGTGCAAGCTTGCCGCGCTGCCGCCGGTCGGCGTCATCTGCGAGCTCGCCAATGACGACGGCACCGTGATGAAGGGGCCGCAGATCACCGCCTTTGCCGCCAAGCACGGGCTGAAGCAGATCACCGTCGCCGATCTCATCGCCTATCGCCAGTCGCGCGAGAAGCTGGTCGAGCGCGTGCACTCCTTCCCGGTCAAGACCGAGTTCGGCGAGATGACTGGCCATGTCTACGTCACGCCCTTCGACGACACGCAGCATTTCGCCTTTGTCATGGGCAAGGTCGGCGACGGCCAGAAGATGCCGGCGCGGTTTCACCGCGCCGATGTCGTGGCCGATGTGCTCGGCGGAGCCGGCACCATCCAGTGCGTGCTGAAGCGCTTCCAGCAGGAGGGGCGAGGCGTTCTGGTCTATCTCCGCGATGGCAGCGCCGGCGTGCCGATCAAGAGCGTGGATGAGGAAGGCTCCGACGCGCTGCGCAACCAGCAGTGGCGCGAGGTCGGCGTCGGCGCGCAAATCCTGCGCGATCTTGGTGTCGGCTCGATCGTGAATCTGGCGTCCTCGGCGCGCTCCTATGTGGGCCTGAGCGGCTTCGGCATCGAGATCGCGGAGACGCAGCCGCTCGCCTGAGCGGCATCAGCCCCCCATCAGGGCGGCGACATGGGCCGTGGTCGAGGTCGTCAGCGCCTGGAGGTCGTAGCCGCCCTCCAGGACGGAGACCACCCTGCCGCCGCAGCAACGATCGGCGATCTCCATCAGCTTCGAGGTCGCCCAGCCGAAATCGGCCTCGCGCAGGTTGATGTCGGCGAGCGGGTCGCGCCAATGCGCGTCGAACCCGGCCGAGATGATGATGAGATCAGGGCGAAAAGCCTCGACGCGCGGCAGGATGGCGAGGTCGAACGCCTCCCGGAATTCATCGGAGCCGCTGCCCGGGCTCAGCGCGACATTGACGATGGTGTCATGCGCGCCACGCTCCGTGGGCGCCCCTGTTCCGGGATAGAGCGGCATCTCGTGGGTCGAGGCATAAAGGATGCTGGCATCGTCACAAACAATGTCCTGCGTGCCGTTGCCATGGTGAACGTCCCAATCGACGATGGCGACACGCTTGGCGCCGTGCATGCGCTGGGCGTGGCGCGCGGCGATGGCGGCCTGGTTGAAAAAGCAGAAGCCCATGGCACGCTCGCGCTCGGCGTGGTGTCCCGGCGGGCGCATCGCGCTGAAGGCATTGCGGGCACGGCCGGTCATGACCTCGTCGACGGCGAGGATCGCCCCGCCGACGCCGCGCAACGCCGCCTCGACGGTACCAGGGGACATCACCGTGTCCGCATCCAGTGAAACGAGACCGTCCGACGGCGCCGCCTTCAGCACTTTGTCGATGTAGGGAGCCGGGTGGCAGAGCGCGACCTGCTCGAGCGTGGCTTGCGGAGCCTCGAGCCGAATCAGCGAAGCGAACGCCTCCGCCTCCAGGGCGCGCTCGACGGCCCTCAAGCGGTCGGGACGTTCCGGATGGCCATCGGGCATGAGGTGGCGCAGGCCAGCGGGATGGGTGATGAAGAGGGTGGTCAAAGGCCTGTCATCCTGCTCGACGGTCGGTGGCAAGGAAAAACGTGGCGTGATTGCCACGGTTCCGCAGCGAAACCGCCCCGAAGGCGGAAGCGGGTTGCGACACCGCCGGTTGCGGCCTACCCCTGCGGCACAGCGTTCTGCCGGCCTTCATGTGGCGTTTCGGCCAGTGCTACGAAGCGTTAACCGTTGATTCACCATAAAGGCTGCCTTCGGGTCGCGGGTGCAAGCTATGAAGAAGACCGTTTTCGTTGCCCTGGCCTTGGCTGCCCTTCTGGGAGCCTGCCAGTACAAGAGCGTCCAGGCTCCGCAGCTCTCGGCCCGCGACGCCGAATATATCGCGCTGGTGCCGAAGTTCGACACCTATCTGCCTTATCTTCCCTACGAAATCTCCGACCCGACCGGCCAGCCTCCTGGGACGATCTATATCGATACCAAGGAGAAGTTCCTCTATCTCGTGCTGCCGAACAAGAAGGCCATTCGCTATGGCGTCGCGACCGGCGACGAGGCCTATGGCTGGACGGGCGAGGCCACGATCCAGCGCAAGGCCGAGTGGCCGCGATGGACGCCGCCGGCCGAGATGGTAAAGCGTTGGCCGCATCTGAAGCCGGTGGCGGGTGGCATGAATGGCGGGCCGGACAATCCGCTCGGCGCCCGCGCGCTTTATCTCTACCAGAACGGCAACGACACCCTCTACCGCATCCACGGCACCAACGAGCCGGAGACGATCGGTCGTGGCGCGTCGTCGGGCTGCATCCGCATGCGGAACATCGACGTGATCGACCTCTACAACCGCGTTCCTGCCGGCGCCCGGGTCATCGTGGTCTGATCCGAGCCGGCCAGGGTTCGATGATGCGAGAGTGATGAGCGGGCGCTGCGAGGCGCCCGTTTTTTACGGGCACCGAGACGTCCCTCATCAGGCCGAGGGCTCGGGAGCAGCGAATAAGGCCGGCGCAAGAAAAAAGGCCGGCGGGAGAAGCTCCACGCCGGCCAGTTATTGGGTCTCGAAAAGGAGGCTACGGTCGTCAAAACCGTGATGAAAGACGGTGAGGCGGGTCATCCTCTCATCCATCATCCGGTCTCAAAACGCGCCGACAATCCACTTGGTTCCCCTCTCGTCCAGCCGATTGGCAGGTGAAGAGGGGACATTTGAAAAGCTTCGACCGCGATCGCGTCGTGAAGCCAGATCGGATTGAAGTTGGGTATGCGCGCAGTGGTGAAATAAAACTCCCGACTGATGTCTCGTGCCGAGGGTCTCGATCCCGGCATCGCTACGGTCGCGCCGGATCGGGACGGCGGCGCGGCACGATCGTGATCAGTTCGTGGCAATGCC
The DNA here is from genome assembly GCF_056400625.1 of Allobosea sp. P5_A5. Taxonomy (NCBI): domain Bacteria; kingdom Pseudomonadati; phylum Pseudomonadota; class Alphaproteobacteria; order Hyphomicrobiales; family Alloboseaceae; genus Allobosea; species Allobosea sp. P5_A5. The sequence continues at coordinate 4,190 of NZ_JBFUKY010000007.1, read as the reverse complement.
GGTTTTTTCGAACGGGTTTTGCCACAATCGCCCGCGAAAAAGCCGGGCGCTGGGCCCGGCTTCGAAGCTCCGATCGGCGCGATGGCGATCGCTCAGGCGGCGAGCAGGCCTTCGCCCTTGGCCCAATCCAACGTCTTGTTCAGCGCGCGCTCGCAGCGGTCGAACATCTCCTCGATCTCAGCCTCGGTGATGATGAGCGGCGGGCAGAATGCGAGGCGGTCGCCCATGGCGCGGGTGATCAGGCCTTCCTGCAAGGCGAAGGCGACGGCCTTGGCGCCGACACCCTTCTTGATCTCGAAGGCGGCCTTGGTCTGCTTGTCGCGGACAAGTTCGACGCCGCCGATCAGGCCGACGCCGCGCGCCTCGCCGACGAGCGGATGTTCGGTGAGTTTCTCGAGGCGCTTCAGGAAGGTCGGGGAAACCTTCTTGACGTGATCGACGATCTTGTCGCGCTGGTAGATCTCCAGCGTCTTGACGGCGATGGCGCAGCCGACCGGGTGCCCCGCATAGGTGTTGCCATGACCGAAGACGCCGATCTTGCGGCTCTGGTCGACCAGCACGTCGTAGATCTTGTCGTTCAGCATCACGGCGCTGAGCGGGAAATAGGCCGAGGTGATCTGCTTGGCGAGCGAGATCGAATCCGCGGCCATGCCATAGGTGGCGGTGCCGAACATCTCGCCCGTGCGGCCGAAGCCGGTGATGACCTCGTCCGAGATGAACAGGATGTCGTATTTGGCGAGGATCGCGTTGACCTTCTCGAAATAGCCGGCCGGCGGGGTGATCGCGCCGCCTGCGCCCATCACCGGCTCGGCGATGAAGGCGGCGACGGTGTCTGGCCCCTCGCGCAGGATCATCTCTTCCAGCTCGGCGGCAAGACGGCTGGAGAAATCCTGCTCGCTCTCGCCGGGCTCCGCGAAGCGGTAGTGATGCGGGCAGGAGGTGTGCAGGATGCCGGGCAGCGGCAGGTCGAAATCGATATGGTTGTTGGGCAGGCCGGTCAGCGAGGCCGAGGCGACCGTGACGCCGTGATAGCCCTTCAGACGAGAGATGATCTTCTTCTTCTGCGGCCGGCCGAGCGCGTTGTTGAGATACCAGACGATCTTGACCTGGGTGTCGTTGGCGTCGGAGCCGGAGGCGCCGTAGAACACCTTCGAGATCGGGACCGGGGCGATTTCCTTCAGTTTCTCGGCCAGCTCGATCGCCGGATCATTGCTGCGGCCGCCGAAGATATGCTGGTAGGGCAGCTTCTTCATCTGCTCGTAGGCGGTCTCGGCCAGCTCCTGGTTGGAGAAGCCCAGCGAGGTGCACCAGAGCCCGGCCATGCCTTCGATGTAGTCCTTGCCGTTCGAATCGGTGACGTAGACGCCCTTGCCGCTCTCGATCACAAGCGGGCCGTTATCCCGATGGGCCGCGAGGTTCGTATAGGGATGGACGAGTGTCTCGATGTCCCTGACGGCCAAATTCGACAGCATGATGGGCTCCCGCTCGCTGTTGAGTATTCTTGCCACCCTACGCCTGACTGGCCGCAAATGTTGAGCAAATTTGGTGGGCTAGACGGCAGAGTGTGCCACTGCATCCGCCTGCGGGCGATGCAAGGTCCGCGCCTGGAGCCGGCTTCCCGGCAGAGGTGTCATCTTGCGTCGATCGCCCGGGCAAGATCGCGCCACGTCAGCACGAGCCGGTCGAGCTCGGCGAGGTCGCCGCTCTCGAGCTTGCCCAGCGTATTCGCGACGAAATCGCGCTGGATGGCGAGCCCGGTTTCCGCGAGGCTTCGCCCTTCCGGCGTCAGATGCATGGCGTAGGAGCGCCGGTCGCCCGCGATGGCGCGACGCTCGACGAGGCCGGCCTGAACCAGTCGATCGACCAGACCGGAGACATTGCCCTTGGTGACGTAAAGGCGTTCGGCCAACTCGCTCTGGCTGATGCCTTCCTGCTCGGTCAGTGTCGAGAGAAGGTCGAATTGCGGGATCGACAAGCCGATGGCGCGAATGCGTGCCGTCATCTGCAGCAGCATGCGCTGGTGCAGCCGCATGACGCGAAACCAGACGCGATCGGGCTCCGAAGCAGCGTGCGGCGCAGGTTTGAGTGCGGACAAGGGATTTCACCGGGGCGAACGACGGATCACAGCTAAACCATTCGCGCGTCGGATGCGAGCCTGCCGAAGGTCTGCTTTCCCTTGGGGTCGGGCCGTCGTTATCCTCCCGGAAAGAACGCGCTCGGGAGGAATGACCATGCTCGGCTTGATGCAGGATTGGCCGCTTCTGCTCCACCGCATCATCGACCATGCCGCCGTTCAGCATGGCACGCGCGGGGTCGTCAGCCGCGCCGTCGAGACCGGAGTTCTGCGGCGGCGCAGCTATGCGGAGATTCGCAGCCGGGCGCTGAAGGCGGCCAAGCGCTTGACGAGAGAGGGCGTGGGCGTCGGCGACCGGGTCGCGACGCTGGCCTGGAACAGCGACCGGCATCTCGAGCTCTGGTATGCGATCAGCGGGATCGGGGCGATCACGCATACCGTCAATCCACGGCTCTTCCCCGAGCAGATCGCGGGCATCGTCAACCACGCCGAGGACCGGCTGCTGTTTCTCGACCTCACCTTCGTCCCGATGGTCGAGGCGTTAGAGGAGAAATTGCCGAGCATCGAGCGCTATATCCTGCTGACCGATGCCGCCCATATGCCGCAGACGACGCTGAAAGGCGCCGTGCCCTATGAGGACTGGCTTGCGGAGGCGGATGATGACTTCGCCTGGGCAAGCCTCGACGAGAACACCGCAGCGGGGCTCTGCTACACCTCCGGCACCACCGGCGGCCCGAAGGGCGTGCTGTACTCGCACCGGTCCAATGTGCTGCATGCGCTGGCCTGCGCCGCGCCGGATTACATGGGCCTGTCGTCGCGCGATACGGTGATGCCGGTCGTGCCGCTCTTCCATGCCAATAGCTGGTCGCTGGCCTATTCGGCGCCGATGAGCGGCGCCAACCTCGTGATGCCCGGCGCGAAGCTGGATGGCGCCTCCCTGCACGAATTGCTGGAAGGGGAGGGGGTGACGATGACAGCGGCGGTGCCGACCGTCTGGCTCGGCCTGCTGGAATATCTGGAAAAGACGGGCGCGGAGCTCTCGACGCTGAAACGGGTGGTGATCGGCGGCTCGGCTTGTCCCCGGGCGATGACGGAAGCCTTCGAGCTCAGATACGGCGTCACCGTCGCCCATGCCTGGGGCATGACGGAGATGAGCCCGCTCGGTTCCTTCTGCTCGATCAAGCCGGGGCAGGCCCATCTGGAAGGCGATGCGCTCTACGATCTCAAGATGAAGCAGGGCCATCCGCCCTTCACCGTCGAATTCAGGCTGACGGACGATGCCGGGCAGGACCTGCCCTGGGACGGCAAGACCTTCGGGCGGCTCAAGGTGCGGGGCCCAGCAGTGTCGGGTGCCTATTACCGGCGCGCGGACGAGGCGATCCTCGACGAGCAGGGCTTCTTCGACACCGGCGATGTCGCGACCATCGATCCTGCCGGCTACATGCAGGTCACAGACCGCTCCAAGGACGTGATCAAGTCCGGCGGCGAATGGATTTCGTCGATCGATCTTGAAAACCTCGCCGTCGGCCATCCCGACGTGGCCGAGGCGGCGGTCATCGGGGTCGCGCATCCGAAATGGGAGGAGCGGCCGCTGCTGGTCATCGTGCCCAAGGACGGGCGCCACCCCGGCAAGGAGGAGATGCTGGCTTTCATGCAGGGCAAGATCGCGAAATGGTGGCTGCCGGACGATGTCGTGCTGGTCGAGGCGATCCCGCATACGGCGACCGGCAAGATCCAAAAGACGGCGCTGCGCGAGATGTTCAAGGACTACCGGCTGCCGGAGTGAGGGCGGACATCGACCGAAACGAAAACGGCGCCCTTTCGGGCGCCGTTTGTTCGAGCGCCGTTTGTTCGAGGATCGACGTCCTGCCTCAGAACTCTTCCCAGCCATCGTCCTGGGCGCGGCCGTTGGCGACCTGTCGGGGAGCGGGCTTGCCGGGGGCTGCGCGGGTCTGGGCGAAGGCGGCTTCGGCGAGCTGGCGCAGGCGCTGCGGTTCGCCGCCGCTGCCATGCGAGGCCGTGGGGGCAGGAGAGCGCGCAGGCTTTGCCGGAACCGGAGCAGCAGCGCGTGGTGCAGGGCGCGGGGCGCTGCGGCTCATGCCGCCGGCTGCGGCAT